>CAMVAA010000073.1 GCA_947165345.1 uncultured Bacteroidales bacterium | reverse complement strand
ACCCCCTCTCTGCCCCCTCTCTGCCCCCTCTCTGCTCCCTCTCACCCATCTCTGCCCCCTCTCACCCCCCTCTCTGCCACGCTTCTCCTCCCCGACTCAAAATTTATTTTGCCATGTGACAGGACTTTTGTAATTTTGCAGCCGGTTTTCCTCCGAAAAAAGACAATATGAAAAAGATAATACTGACTTTGTTATGCTTCTCGGCGGTCGTGGCCGCTGTGGCGCAAAACGGTGAGACCCAGCTCAACCGCGAATATCAAGCCGCCATTCGCGACTACCTCATCCAGGACGTCGCCAACCGCGAACGCACCATGCAGCAGCGCGCCGCCCAGGTGCTCACCGCCCTCCCCAACGAGCAGAAACTCTACGACGAGAGCTTCGTCACCATCACCTCCAAGTTGGTCGAAGCCTCCCTCCCCGACGGCACCACCGAGTTGAACTACGTCTACGACATCTCCTACAACTGCAAGCATGCCGAAGGCGTCACCGACGACTACCCCCTCGGCGTCTACCATTGGGACTCCTCCAACTCCGTCCGCGCCATCTGCCGCCTCACCGAGATGTTTGTCGACGGCGTCCTCGACGACATCTTCCGCCCCGGCAAAGAAGTCACCGTCCGCATCACGAGCAGCACCGACGGCACCGACATCAGCAGCGCCCTCTCCTACAGCGGCGAGTACGGCGACTTCCGCTACATGCCCGTCACCTTCAACGGCGAGCCCCTCCGCATCTCCGTCGACCGCCGCAGCGGCATCGCCAACAACGCTCAGCTCGCCTACATCCGCGCACAGTCCGTGCGCGACTTCCTTGAAAAACAGGTCTCTAACCTCGCCAAGACGCGCAACACCTACGAGTACGTCACCAAGTCCTACGCCGACACCGGCTCCCACTACCGCCGCTCCAGCATCGAACTCGTTGTCCACGACGCCTTCCGCGAGACCGTCGACCTCATGACGGCCGACAAGATACAGGACGACTACGTCGACTTCAACATCCCCCAGTGCGCCGGCTCCTACGAGAACGCCTTCGTCCTCATCGTCTCCAACGAGGACTACGCCGACCCCTTCCTCCCCAACGTACCCTTCGCCAGCCACGACGCCGAGACCGTCCGCCGCTACTTCGTCCGCGCACTCGGCGTGCCCGAGCGCCATGTCAAGGTGCTCCGCAATGCCTCCCGTGCCGACATCGTCAACGACGGCGTCCACTGGCTCACCGACCTCGCACAGGCCACCGCCGCCAAGCGCGGCGACGCTCTCGTCCCCTCCGCCAACATCTTCATCTACTACGCCGGCCACGGCTACACCGACTTCGACAACGTGATGTACCTCCTCCCAAACCGCATCGATGTCACTGGCATCAAGGGTCTTGACCCCAACAAGAAAGGCCTCTGCGGCAAAAAGAAAGACAAAGACCAGTCCCTCGCCGCCGGCCCCGTCGACTACGACATCGCCCTCTCCGGCAAGCAGAGCGGCAAACTCGTCAGCCAGCTCCTCTCCATCGAAGAGCTGCTGGGCATGTTCAAGAAATACCCCGTCAACAACCTGACCCTCATCGTCGACGCCAGTTTCGACGGCCACCAGCGCAACGGTCAGCCCATGCTCCGCGCCGACCGCAACATCGACCCCAAGCGCAAGCGCCGCAAAGCCAACCTCCGCAGCGACGCCGTCGTCCTCCTCGCCGCCCCAAGCGACCGCACCGCCTTCGCCTTCGACGCACAGCGCCACGGCTTCCTCACCTACTTCCTCCTCAAGGAGATAAAGAGCATGGCGGGCCAGATTGAAAACTACACCTTCAAGGATATCTACGAGGCCATCGCCCCCAAGCTGAGCAAGGAATCGGCCCTGCAGGGACGCTGGCAGGAAATCGACGGCATGGCCGGCGGCAAATACAAGGACCGCTGGCAGCAGCAGCGCGTGAAGTAACCTCTTAGTTTATTGGTTGCACCGTCTTGCGCAGCAGCTCTATGTCGAGCTGCTGGTAGATGATGCTCGTCGGGTCGGCAAAGTGGGCCTTGTTGGCCGTATAGGTCTCGCGGTCGTACTCCGTCGCCTTGTCGAACAGGCTCCGCGCAAGCGCCAGCTTCAGCTGCTCGAAGCTCATGTTGCCGCTCTCGTACTGCTCAGCCTCGCCGTCCGAAAGGTACCGCTTGATTTTGTCGTACTTCTCCTCCGGCAGCCGCCCCTCTGCGTCCAGGCTCCGCTCCAGGTCCGGAAAGTTGACCCACGCCGTGATCGTCGTCTCCAGCAGCGCTATCTGCTTCCGGTTCTTGTCCGTATAGTAGCCCAGGTAAGCGTGGCACGGCTCTACGAATATCACCGGCTTCAGCCCTATCTTCCGCAGTATCGATGCGAAGAAGACGCACGCGTCCACGCAGTTGGCCTGCCGCGTCCCCCACACCTCGTCGAAGAAGCGTATGTGTTGCACGTTGGCCCTCGACGACGGGTTGCTCGTGCAGCTGATGGAACTGTACGTGATGCCGCGCGACAGCGCGTAGTACCACACCGCAAACACCTGTTCCTTCACCGCCTTCTCACCGCTCTGGTAGCCGTTCAGCCGCGTCACCACCCCCTGGTCCAGTATGTCGGTCAGTATCTGCTCTATCTGCGGATGGTCCTCGTTCACGTAGGCCGCGAAGAGCCACCTGAAGTCCTCCGTCTGCCCGTTGTGCTGCAGCGACAGCGGACATTCGTTCACCGTCCGGTAGTTCAGCCTTATGTTCTTCAGGTCCACCTCCTCGTCGTTGATGTAGCACGTGAACGTCAGGTCCACCGACCCCGGCTGCCTCATCCTCCGCAGCACGTCGTACTTCCACTTCACGTTCGGGTGGAACGTGTATTGGTCCCCGCGGTGGGGCAGTATCTCCTGGAAGATGGTCACGTAGTTCAGCGCCGACGAGTCCACCACCACCCTCAGCACCGCGTTGTCGGCCGGCGACGTCAGGCTTATGTTGAACACCGAGAACTGGTCGTTGAAGTCCGTGTTGTTCAGCCCCAGTATGAACGACGGGTATATCTGCCCGTCGAAGAGGGGATTGTATTCGGCGCTGAAGCCCACCTGCTTCGGGTCGAAGAGCTTCGCGCGGCGCGGTTGGCAGCCCGCCGCCAGCAGACACAGCGTCAGCAGCAGTATTACGTTCTTTTTCATTGCACTCGGTCGGGGTTTAGGTTAACAAAGTCGGCCCACTGCTTCTTGGCCGATTTGGTGGTTTTCTTCTTGGGCATCAGTTCCTTGCGTATGTCTGCCAGCGGGTTGCTCATCTGCATGTGGCACGTGTACGCCACCGCCAGCGCGTCCGTCGCGTCGTAGTACTGCGGCTGCTCCTCGAACTCCAGTATCGAGCGCAGCATCGTCGCCACCTGCTCCTTCGTCGCGTTCCCGTTGCCCGTCACCGTCTGTTTTATCGTCGACGGCTCGTACTCCGTGATGCTCAGGTCGCGGCTCATCGCGGCGGCTATCGCCACCCCCTGCGCTCGCCCCAGCTTCAGCATCGACTGCACGTTCTTGCCGAAGAAGGGAGCCTCGATGGCCAGATGGTCGGGGTGGAAACTGTCTATGATGCGCACCGTCGAGTCGAATATCTTGCGTATGCGCATCGTGAAGTCGGGTATCTTCTTCAGGTAGAGCACGTCCATCGCCTCTATCTTCAGCCTCCCCTCGTCCGTGTCGAGCAGGCTGTATCCCAATATGCGGGTTCCGGGGTCTATGCCGAGGATGAGCATCGTGCGTCTTCTTGGTTCCTATTGTTTGTTTACTGTCAGCGTGAACCGTCCTTCCACCTTCCGTCTGCTGGCGTAGAGTATCGCCACGTACAACCCCAGCACCGCGAATGACGACAGCACCACGGCCCACTCCGGCAACCCTGCTACCGACAGACCCACGATGTCGACTATCAGCAGCAGCGCCGGCAGCACGTACGCTATCCACACCGCCAGCATACCGCGGCTCTCGTCTATCTTCACCTCCACCGTGTCCCCACGCCGGTAGTCCCGCCAGTCCTCGGTCGGTATCTCCACCGTCTTGTTCTTCGACTCGGCGAAGCCGCACTTGGCGTGCGCTGCGCACGAGGCGCATGCGCTCGTCGACTCAATCTGTACCGCCACCAGCCCCTCTTTCACTCCGGTCACCACTCCCGCGTGGCTCGCTATTTGAATATTTCTCTCCATGCTATTACTCCGTTGCAGTTCTTTACACACCGTCCCGTCAGGTCCACCTTGCTCGTGTTCCCGTTGAACACCACCTCCGCGCGGCCCCAGTGGTACGGGCTCGCCACGTCGAACACGAAGGGCATATACACCTCGCCCTTCGTGTCTATGTAGCCCCACATCCCGTTGTGCTTCACGGCCGCCAGCCCTTGCGTGAACTGGTATCCCCGCTCGAACAGCATCGGGATGACCAACTTGCCCTCCAGGTCCACATAGCCCGTCCGCCCGTCCTTCTCCACCATCGCCAGGCCCTCGTAGTACATGTATTTGTATGCCTTCCGGTACGTATTGTCGTATTCTATCGGCAGCACTATCCTCCCCATCGTGTCCACTATGCCGTACTTCTTGCCTATGCGCACCTGTGTCCGCCCCTGCCGGAAGAGGCCCACCTCGTCGTATATGCACGGCACCGCCTCGTTCCCCTTCTCGTCGAGGAAGCCGAACTTGCCGTCACGGCTCACGCTCGTCCGGTTCTCGTAGGTCGTCCCGGGGTCGAAGTACACGAAGTCCGTCACGGGCCGCATCGTGTAGTCGAACATCGCCAGCCCGTTCGTGTCGCCGGCAAAGAAACGTCCCTTCTCGTTCAGGCTCATGTACATATACTTCATCGGCAGCACCTCGCGCCCCCTCTTGTCTATCATTCCCCACAGCTTGCCGTCGTACACCTCGGCATATCCCTCCCTGAAGGGCATCGCCAACGGGTACGTGGCTGCCATCAGCCGCCGTCCCGCCGTGTCTATGAAGGTGTAGCGCTCCTCTCCGTCCACCTCGATGGCCACGACCGCCGTGCTGTCGCTGTAGTCCGTGGCTTTCAGGTACTGGTGCGGCACCGTGAGGTTCCCCTCCAGGTCGTAGAACCCCACCTTCAGGTCCTTCACGGCCAGTATGCGGCCGTCCGACGGATAGTTTATCTTCTCGAACACGCAGGGCAGCACCTCCCGCCCCGTCCTGTCTATCAGGCCGCAGTGCTCGTCGTCGACATACACGCGGCAGTAGCCGTCGTGGAAGCGGTCCACGTATTTGTACTGGTTCTCCGCTATCACCGTCCCGTCCAGCAGACGGAAGCCGTAGAGCCCGCCGCTCTGCGTCGTCTCTATGCCGTCCACCACCACCAGCTCGCAGCCGCACTCCTCGTTGGTCGTGTATTCTATCTTCTGGGCCGCGGCGCCGGTCAGACACAGGGTCGCGAGCAGGGTCAGTACGCTTCGTCTCATATTCTTTCTATTGTGTTCTCCTCACACCATCCGGTGGTCCCGTCCGCTATGCGGATCTTGTACCACCCACGGAGCGAGTCCAGTATCACCACCTTGGTGCCCTCGTGCAGCAGCAGCTTGTCCACGCTTTGCTGCTCGGGCGACCCTTTGACCGTCAGGGCCTGTTCCATGACGATGGCCTCCGCGTGGGCGTTGTAGCGCCGCTCCGAGGCTATCAGGAGCAGGCTCGCCACCGCGAGCAGCACCACGGCCGCTATGCCTGTGCCGAAGCCGGCCTTGCGTTGCGCCGCGCTGCGCCCCATGCGGAACATCACCACCGCGGCCCCCGTCAGGGCCAGCAGCACGAGCCACACCACACGCCACGTGCGCGGCGTCACCTTGGTGCGCAGGGCGTCGTACCACCTCACCACGAACAGCTGCGGCAGCTTGGCTATGCGGTCCGTCGTCCGGCTCTCCGCCAGCGCCAGGTTGTCGCGCGCGTCACCCATGTTGGGCTTTAGCCGCAGGGCGCGCTCGTAGTTGAGTATGGCGCGGCCCATCTGCCCCTCGCGGTAGTAGGCGTTGCCCAGGTTGTAGTAGAGCTCCGCCGAGCAGAGCCCCGCCCCCTCCACCACTTCGTTGTAGTGGGCTATGGCTTCGCCGTAGTTTCCTTGACGATACATCTCGTCGCCCTGGGCCGCCGTGGCCCTGGCGTCGTCGGCCATGGCTGCCAGGGGCAGCAGGGCCAGTATTAGTATGCTGAGTGTCTTCTTCATCGTTGTCCTCCTTGCTTGTTCTTATTCCAACCCCACTATCATGTCCAGTGCCTCGTCGTATATGCGCTGCATCTGCGACCGTGCGTCGCCCGGGGCGAAGCGGGCCATGTCCACGTCCTGCAGCACCTGCATGATGCTCTGCTGCTGGCTTTCCGGCACCTGCTTGTCTGCCAGGCAGGCGCTCACCGTGTCGCGGCCCAGGCGCGACAGCTCGATGCTGTACTTGTCTGCCAGGCAGCCCCAGATGGCGCGGTAAATCTCTTCGTAGAAGCTCTCCGTCTTGTCGTCGCGCAGGTGTGCCTCGGCGCGTTTCAGGCGCTTGCGGGCCATCCGGATGGCCCTCTTCCGGCGCATGCCTGCCACGTCCTGCTCCGCCGCCTGGCGACGGCGTCCGCCGACGAGGATTGCCGCCGTAAGCAGTACGATGGCGGCAGCCACGGCCCAGAAGCCCCAGCCCGCGTGCTCTTCGTGGCGCACCTTGTGCAGTCGGCCGCTGGGGTGGATGTAGTTGATGTCGCTGTTGAGCAGCCGCACGTCGTCCTTGCCCACCGCCACGGCGGTGCTGTGGGCGTCGCCCTTCTCCACGTCGATGGTCTGGGCCTCCACGCGCCGCGTCACGTACTGGCCGCTCTGCGGGTCGAAGTAGGTGAAGTTGTATGCCGGTATGGTGTATTTTCCTTTGGTGCGCGGTATCAGCACCCACTCGTAGGTGCGGCTGCCGCTGATGCCGTTCTCGCCCTTCTTGATGTTGTCGTTGATCTGCGGGTCGTAGACCTCGAAGGCCGACGGGAATTCGGGTTTCGGCGCGTCTATGAGCATCAGGTTTCCGCTGCCGCTCACGGTGATGCGGTAGCTCACAGCCTCGTTGGCTTTCACGCGGTCGAGGTTGAGCCCCCCTTTGACGTCGAAGCGGCCCACGGCGCCGCTGAAGTCGGCCGGCACGTTGGGCAGCGGGCGCACGTTGACGCTGAGGCGGTTGGTGCTCAGCGGCCGCTCCACCGCCTGGTGGGCGTTGAAGAAGGGGTCGTCGAAGAGGTCCCAGATGCTTCCGGTGCGGCGCCGCTGGCTCTGCACCATGGCCAGCACGTTGAGGTCGAGGGGCTCCACGGTCAGCTTCCCGCTCTCCTGGGCGAAGAGGGCTCCGCGCCGTATCTCGGCCACCTGGTAGCGGCGTCCGTCGATGGTCTCCTCGTACTGCTTCACCTTGCGCCCCTCGCTCAGGTCCTCGGCCCAGAAGCCCTTGTTGCCGGGCAGCTTGTCGATGGTGAACTGGCTGATGGGCACCTGGGTGTATATCTTATAGGTGATGATGACCTGCTCGCCCTGGTAGGGGTTGCTCTTGTTGATGCTGGCGCGAGCGAAGAGGGTCTTCTCGTCGATGTCGGCGGCCTGGGCGGGCTGCTGCGACCACGGGTCGAAGGCCTGGCGCTGCTGCTGTTGCTGCTGCTGGCGCTGCTTCTGCTGGGCGGCGCTGAGCTTCTCCACCTTGATGGTGAAAGGCTTCGACGTCAGCTTCTTCCCGTCGGCGCTGCACGAGGCAGCCCCCACGGTGTAGGTGCCTTCCAGGTCGGCCCGCAGGGTGTAGGTGAAGGTCATGCTCGTGGAGTTGGACATCTGTCCGTTCACGAAGCTGATGCTTGTCGAGGTCGAGGTGTTGGGACCCGCCAGGGTGCTGAACCCTTTGAAGGTGGGGCCGCGGAAGTCTTTCACCTGGGTGTTGACCACGAACCTCACTGTGAAGTTGTCGCCCTGATAGACCGACTGCGGTGCCTGTACGCTGATTTCCTGTGCCGCGGCCACCTGTGCCACGGCCATGGCTACCATCGCCACCACGCACCGCCATACATTACGCTTGAATATACTCTTGTTCTGTTTCATTTTCATCACTTGTCGCTTACCAGTCCTTGTCCACGCCCCTTGCCGGAGCCACCTGCTCTTTCTGGTTCTTCTCCTTCAGGGTTTGGCGTTCGTTGTTTTTCACGGCTTCCAGCATACGCTCGGCATCCTGCTTGCGCTGGTCTTCGGGCTTGGCCTGTTGCTGCTTCTGCTGCTGGTCCTGCTGCTGTTGCTGTTGTTGCTGTTGCTGGTTCTGCTGTTGTTGGTTCTGCTGTTGCTGCTGGTCTTGCTGCTGTTGTTGCTGCTGTTGCTGGTCTTTGTTCTGCTGGTTGTTGTCACCGCCCCCTTGCTGCTGCTGTTGCTGTTGCTGCTGTGCCTGTTGCAGCAGGCGGCGGGCGTAGGCCAGGTTGTAGCGGGTGTCGTCGTCCTTGGGTTCCAGCTTCAGCGACTCCTGGTAGGCGCCCACGGCCTGCTGGAAGTTCTGCATGCCCTGTCCCCCTTCGTTGTTGGCCAGTCCGGCTTGCACCAGGCTGTTGCCTTTGTTGTGGAGGGTGCGTGCGCGCTGGTGGTCGTCGATATTGGGTGCCGCGAGGGCCTGGTCGTAGTGGCGGGTTGCTTCGTCGTATTTCTTCTGCCGGTAGAGGCTGTTGGCCAGGTTGTACTGACCGCGGAAGTCGTTGCTGTCGCGTTCCAGTGCGCGGCGGTAGGCCGTCTCGGCCTGGTCGAAGTGTTCCTTGTTGTAGGCGCGGTTGCCTTCGCGCAGCGAGTGGCGGCTGGCTTGTGCCTGGAGGGAGGCCGGGGTGGCGGCTAACCAGAGCAGGGCGAGCCAGAGGGCTGCGGACAGGGGGCGTATGTTCTTTCTTGTCATTGGGCGTTCTCCTTTCCTTTGGTGGACACGGTGGTGTCGAAGTTGAGCAGGTTCCACTTGCGGTTGCGGCGCTCGTAGAGCATCAGCTCGGCCAGCAGGCAGAGGACGGCGGCGGCCAGTGGGTACTGGAAGCGGCTCTCGTAGGCGCTGAAGACGGCCTCGCCGTATTCTGCTTTCTCCATGTTCTCTATGAGTTTGGTGATGTCGCCGAGGCCACCGGCGTTGCCGGCGCGCATGTAGACGCCGTTGCCGGCGGCGGCGATGTCGCTGAGCATGGGCTCGTTGAGCCGTGTCATGACCACGGAGCCGCTGCGGTCGCGCTTGTAGT
>CAMVAA010000072.1 GCA_947165345.1 uncultured Bacteroidales bacterium | reverse complement strand
TCATCCTCATATACAGCGGTGTTAAGATGTTCCGTGAAAAGGGAGACAAGCAGGTGGACACGGCTAACCATCCGGTGGTGAAGTTCGCTTCGAAGCACTTCCCCGTTACGAGTGAAAGCCATGGGCACGATTTCTTCCATGCCGGCAAGATGACGCCGCTCTTTCTGGTGCTGCTTGTCATCGAGTTCAGCGACATCATATTTGCTGTCGACAGTATTCCGGCCGTTTTTTCTGTCACTACTGATCCGTTGATAGTGTATACGTCCAATATCTTTGCTATAATGGGTTTGCGGTCGCTGTTCTTCCTTTTGAGCGATGTTGCGGACCGTTTTTGGCTGTTGCACTACGGACTGGGGGCACTGCTTTGCTTCATTGGTCTAAAGATGATAGGTGGAGAATTCTTTGATTTCCATATTTCCACTTTGGTTTCGCTGGCTGTCATCCTTAGTATTCTGACAGTGAGTATAGTGCTCTCAATGTTGATACGCAAGCGAGGCTGAAGATTAGCAAATGTCTTACCCTATCTTCAGAATATACTTAGCATATACCTAGCATATAGAATGGATATAGAACAGCATATACAACGGATATAGAATTGCATATACAAAGCATATAGAAAGCATATAAAAGCCGGGGTAAACAATCGTGACACGACCGTGGAAAGCCTCAATAAATGTTACTCATGTCTCTACATCTGGCACTTGCAATCTTTAACTACCGTAGTATCTCCTACCGACACACTTTACTCTGATAGCATCTCTATTTCCAACATAATACAAAAGAGGGCATCCCATATGGGACACCCTCTCAAATTATTGGAATAATTTTTCAGTGTTTCTTTTTGTGGTGCTGGTGTTTGGCAGCTTTACGCAGTTCGGCGCGTTGTCCTTTGGTGAGAATTTGGTCAATATGGCATTTGGTGGTGTACATTTCTTTGTTGATGAGAATCTGTAATCTGGCTTCGCTTTCGAAGAGTGGGTTGAGGGCGGCGGAGTGGTCGCCATCTATGTCCATGTAATAGGCTATGCTGTCGCAAACGTCTTTTTTGCGCGAGCGCAGCTGTTGGACTCGTTCTTTTGATTCCCGGCTGATGGTTTCGATTTTGCGCTTTTGGGATGGGGTGAGGTCGCTGACGAGTTGGGAGATGTCGCGGTGCTGTTTTTTTTCGTGGGGTTGACCGCCTGGCTGTGCTGTGGCGGAGAGGCCGATGCAGATGGCGATGGCGAGGATGGCGGCTGTTTTTTCCATGGTGGGTGTTTATGGGGTTGAAATATGAACTGTTTAGGTGTAAGATGTTGTTGGTTTATTATTCTTCGTAGAGGTATTCAATGGGGTTTACGGCGGCGCTTTCGATGGTATTCCAAGAGGAGTAGTCGTTGACTTGGGTTATGAGGGTTCCCATGTCTGATTCATTGTGTCCGAAGAGATTGAGTCCGGCAGCGTTGGCTATGATGAGTGCTACGGCTGCGACTGCTGCTACGACAGCGGTGCGCTTCATGATGACGTTTTGTCTGCGCGGCTGGAGGTATGGCTTGGTTTCCACGGCGGCCATCACGCGGTCGACGACGTCGACGTTGTGTGGGTACTGCTGTCGGCTCAGGATGCTTAGTGTCTCTTCGAGTGTCGTTGTCATTGTTTTATCTGTTTTGCGAGGTTCTTTTTGGCTCTGAAGATGAGGCTTTCGACTTTGCTGAGGCTACATTGCATGACTTCGGCGATCTGCTGGTAGGTGAAGTTCTCGAAGGAGTAGAGGACGAGTGCGGTGCGTTGCTGGTCTTTGAGTTGTCCAATGGCGGCACGCAGTTGGTCGATCTGTTCGTTGTAGATGATCTGCTGCTGTGCGTCGCGGTCTTCACTGCGCTGTTCCGGCAGGTTCGGCTGTGCATCGGCTGAAACGAGGCGTCGTGTTTTTGCCATCGTTTTGCAGACGACGTTGACGGTGATGCGATATATGAAAGAACTCAGTTTCGAGTCGAAGCGGAATCGGGGCAGTGCGGTGTAGAGTTCGACGAAGACTTGTTGTGTCACTTCTTCGACATCCAGTTTGTTGCCACAGAGTTTGTAGGTTAGGTTGGCTACAATCCGCTGGTAGCGTTCGACGATTTCTGCATACTTACGGGTGTCGCCAGCCAGTACGGCCTCTATTATCTGTCTGTCTTCCACTTGATCTTTTCGTTATTTATGTACGTCTTTTGTACGTGTTATTGCACGGTACCGTTTTTTTAACATTTCCGCCGTTGGATTGTAGGTTATGTGGTATGATTAAAGGAGTTTAGATGGGAACTGGAACTATTGCTGTTTGAATTGTTCTATTTCGCGGCGTTCTTTTTTGGTTGGGCGACCGAGTCCCCGTCCGCGCTGTTCATAGGCGTAGCGACGGGCCATCTGGATGCGTTCGTATTCTTCCTGCGGGGTGCGGTCTATCATGAAGCCCTGCACCAGTGGGGCCCCTACCCTATTGGGCGGGAGGGCGAGGACTTCGATTTCTTTATGCAACTGGTCGATGTTGAGACTGTATCGTTCGCCGGGTTTGACGTCGTGAGAGGGTTTCAACTCGCGCATGTCGGTGGTCATCTTGACACGGCCGTTCTGACAGGCGTCGGCGGCGAGTGAGCGTGTCTTGTAGAGACGAACGGCCCAGAGGTATTTGTCGAGCCTCATATTTTGAAGATGTATGTGATGGTGCCTTTTTGTTCTTCCGGGGCGCTGGCGTCGGGGTTGAAGCGAGCCTTGAGGGCAGCGGCACGCGCTTTGCCGACGAGGTTGCCGTCGGCGGTGTTGGAGCCTTTGGGCTGATATTCGGCGCGCACGACGCGTCCGTCGCGGTCAACCCATATCTGGACGACGACAGTGCCTTGGTTGTTGGAGCTGTACTCGGGTTTTGGGAGAGCAACGCTGCTGCGCCCCACAAGGGAGTAGTTGCCGTTGCCGCCGCCGTTGCCTTCGTAGTTGTTGCTCGTCTCGGTGCCGTTGGGCTTCCCTTGGTCTCCTCTACCCCCGGTCTGACCCTGACTGCCACCCCCTGTACCCTGGTTGCGGCGTCCGGTGAAGAGTGCGTTCTTGTTTATTTCCGGCTCTCGTTTTTCGACGGTGGGGCGTTCGGAGAGTGTCTGCGAGGTGGTGTTGCCGGTGGAGGCGGTAGCACTTATGGCCGGTGTAGGGTCTGTGAGCTGTGTTGCCACCTGGTTTTGAGCCGAGGGAGCAGCATAGCTGGAAGCTGTACTTTCGGGTTTGGGGTCGTCGCCGAGTCCGAGGTCGCTGGAGCCGATGTTCACCTCGACGCCTTCTTCAGGTATGGGAGGGTCGGGCGGGTCATAGCCGAACGAGAGGAGGACGAGGGCCACGAGCGCCATGATGACCGCTGTGCTTATGCCAGATGTTATCTTGGGGTTCATGGCTTTTATTGTTTAGGAGAGGTGGCTAAGATTACTTTATGCTTGCTGCCGTTGGTTGTGTTGATATTGTTTACGGCGTCTATCACCTGGACGACGTCCTGGACAGGCACAGTCTTGTCGGCCCGGAGCACTATGCATGCGTCGTCTACATCGGTGCCGATGCTGGTGCGCAGGAAGGCTTCCAATTCGCCGATAGCGATGGGTACATCGGTGTCGACGAAGAAGTTGTGGTTTTCGTCGATGTAAACGGTGACGTTTTCGCGGGCCATGGTCTTGCTGTTGCTTTCGGGCAGTAGCAGCTTGACGGCATTGGGGCTGATGAGTGTGGAGGTGATCATGAAGAAGATGAGCAACAAGAACACCAAGTCGCTCATCGACGACGAGTTGGTCTCTATCTTGATTTTGTTCTGGCTACGGATCATGATGGCAGGTGTTGTTTAAGCGGGTTCGTGGAGGAGGTCCATGAATTCATTGGCGCGCACTTCGAGTTCGAAGACCACTTTGTTGATACGGCTCACGAGTAGGTTGTGCAGGAAGTAGCAGACAATACCCACAATCAGACCACCGACGGTGGTGACCATGGCTTCGTAGATACCGGTCGAGAGGAGTTGGATATCGATGTTGTTGCCAGCATATGCCATGTCCTGGAAGGCGGTGATCATGCCGGTGACGGTGCCGAGGAAGCCAATCATGGGACCGAGAGAGGCGACTGTGGCGACGTACGATACGCGTTTTTCGAGTCGGGCCACTTCGAGCTGGCCTTCGTTCTCGATGGCGGCCTGGATGTCGGGCAGCGGACGTCCGAGACGCGAAAAGCCTTTGCTGATCATGCGGCCCAGCGGAGTGGCCGTTTCTTTGGCCAGCCTGCGAGCTTCTTCGACGTTGCCCTCGTGTACGTATTGGCGAATCTTCTCCATGAAGAGTTCATCATCCTGCCCTTTGAGGGCACCGTTGAGGGTGAGGTAGCGCTCGATGAAGATATAGAGTGCCAGCACGAGGAGCAGCACGAGGACCAGCATTATCCAGCCGCCGTTGAGGGCCATGTCCCAGAGGGTGATACGCTCGGGCGATGCGGAGGCCGAAGCGAGTGTGTCCACGGCGACGGTCGAGTCGCCCGTAATGAGAAGAAGTTTACTAATCATTGTTGCTTAATGTGTTATTGTTTATGTTCTTTATTTTTTATGGCTGTGTTGTCAAAACGTCAGTCCGACTCCTACTGTCGGCGTCCATCCCGCCAAGCCGGGTTGCATTGACGGCATGACGCTGAGGCTTATGTCGTCGTCGATTTTGAAGTCGAAGAGGTGTCCAAAGACGTATGCGTCTACCAGGTTCAGCGCGTAGATACCTACAGCCACTATAATCGACAGTTGGAAATTGCGGTTGTAGGAGTTGTACAGGCTGTAAATATTACTCTCATTATAGGAGGCATATTCGCTCAGGTTGGGGGTGTGGTTGTGGTTGACCCGGTAGAGGTATTCGTCCTTGAACATTTTCATGTCCTGGTAGTTGGTATAGATGAAATACCCTACACCGGCGAAAGCGCCGTATATGATTGGTATTTTCCATGCCTGTCGGTTATAGACCTGTCCCGCCCCGGGGAGCAGGGACCAATAGAGGGCTTTGGTGGCCGAATGCTCTTGGGCATGGACAGCCGTTGAAAGAGGAGACAGAATACAGAAAAGCATGCTTGCGCAAATCACAAGCATGTTTTTATGTTTCTTATTTATTTCAAGTCTCAATTTTCGATTAATGCCATTATCCGTTCGAAGTCTCTGTCGGAGTTGAATGTGATTGTCAGTGTGCCTTTGCCGCGTTGCGAGCGTTTGATTTCCACTGTCGACTGTAATTTTTCCTTCAGTCGGAGTTGTGCCGCGGAGTGTGTTTCTGGCAGGTCGCCGCGCCGACGAACCGTCACGGCGGGTTTGGGTTTTGCGCTTTTGGCCATCTGTTCGGCCTGGTGGACCGAGAGGTGCCGTTCCACGATTGCCTCCAGTATTTCGCGTTGCCTGTCGGCGTCGTCGACACCGGCCAGCACGCGGGCGTGGGCCATGCCTATGGCTCCGTCGACAAGGGCCTGCTGCACGTTGTCGGGCAGGTTGAGGAGACGCAGGTAGTTGGTGATGGTAGAGCGGTCTTTGCCGACGCGTTCGCTCAGTTGGTCGTGGGTGAGCCGGCACTCGTCTATCAGCTGTTTGTAGGCCTGAGCCACCTCGATGGCGTTAAGGTCGGCGCGCTGGATGTTTTCCACCAGGGCCATCTCCATCATCTGGGTGTCGGTGGCGGTGCGGATGTAGGCGGGTATCTCTTTCAGCCCAGCCAGACGAGAGGCGCGCAGACGGCGTTCGCCCGAGATGAGCTGGTAGCTCCCGTCGGGCATCTGCCGTACTGTGACAGGTGTGATGACGCCCTGCTGACGAATGCTCTGCGCCAACTCTTCGAGGGCTTCGTTGTCGAATTCCTTACGAGGCTGGAAGGGGTTGGGTTCGACCTTGTCGACCTGCACCATGTTCACCGTGTCGGTCGACGACTTTCCGATACTGAGGTCGACGATGTCGGGCAGTATGGAACCCAGTCCACGGCCCAATCCGCCACTCTTCTGCTTTGTTGCCATGTTTTTTCTATGTCTCTTTGACTTGTTGTCTTGTTGTCTCTACGACTTCGCTCCGTTCCGCCTCAGTATCTCCTGTGCAAGGTTGAGATAGTTGATGGCTCCTGTCGACGTTGCGTCGTGCATGATGATGCTTTTGCCGTACGACGGGGCTTCGGCGAGCTTTGTGTTGCGGAATATAAGTGTGTCGAATACCATCTGTTTGAAATGGCTTCTGACATCCTCCACCACTTGGCGAGCCAGACGCAGTCGGTTGTCGTACATGGTGATCAGAAGGCCTTCGATACTGAGCGACGGGTTGAGCCTGGTCTGCACTATCCTGACGGTGTTCAGCAGCTTTCCGAGACCCTCGAGGGCGAAGTACTCGCTCTGTATGGGGATAATCACCGAGTCCGATGCCGTGAGGGCGTTGACGGTTATCAGCCCGAGCGACGGAGAGCAGTCGATGATGACAAAGTCGTAGCGGTCCTTGACGGGAGCCAAAGCCCGCTGCAGGAACTGCTCACGTCCTTTCTCGTTGATAAGCTCCACCTCGGCGCCCACCAGGTCTATGCGCGTGGGCAGCAGGTCGAGGTTGGGTGTGTCGGTCTCTATGATGATGTCTTCGGCCTGTACCTGTCCGAGGATGCAGTCGTACACACTCTTTTCGAGGCTGTCGGGGTCGAAGCCGAGTCCGGAGGTGGCGTTGGCCTGCGGGTCGCAGTCCACCAGCAACACTTTCTTCTCGAGTACCGCCAGCGAGGCGCTCAGGTTCACGGCCGTTGTGGTCTTCCCTACCCCGCCCTTCTGGTTGGCTATGGATATTGTCTTTCCCATAGTAATTGTGTTAATGTGCCAATGTGTCAGTCCATGATAGCGCAAGTGTCACTCACGCATTGTCGGCCGAGCCGACGGCATACCACACACATTTACACATTCAGGCATTAGAATTTGAAGTCCATTTCCTCGAGCCTGCCATCGCCTTCGTGCTGGTAGTTGTCCTCGACGACCACGGGCGGGGGGACGATGCCGGTCTCGATAAACGAGAAGGCGTTGTCAAGCCCCTGGCGGAACTTGTCGAAGTCTTCCTTGTAGAGGAACATCTTGTTCTTCTCGAAGTAGAAATCGCCTGTGTTGTTGTCGAAGAGTTTCCTGCTTTCGGTGATGGTGATGAACTTGTCACCGCCGCGGGTTTCTTTGACGTCGAAGAAATATCTGCGTTTGCCAGCGGGGATGGCTTGGCTGTACAGCTCCTCTTTTCTTTGCTCCTTGTTTTCCATTGTTGGGATGTTAATGTTATTTTCGCTGCAAAATTATATATTTTCTGTCACATAGAGTCCATTGGGCCCTTATATTTTTCAACAGATGCCTGTTAGATACCCTGATTGTCCGTTACTTCTTGTGGGTCATGATGTCGAGAATCATGTCGTCAGTCTGGTTCATGCCGTCCTTGCCGAGTCGTCCGAGGTTGCGGATGGAGCAGTCGAGGTCGCTCTCGCTGAGGCCGTCGGTGCAGTCGACGACGCGGCAGTGGATGGCGAGCTCGCTGCAGACGAAGGCGGAGTAGAGTCCGACGCTCATCTTGAGTGCGCAGCTGGGCTTGGCGCCGTCGCAGACCATGCCGGCGATGGTGTTTATCATGTTTTTCATGGCGTAGCCGGTCTGTTCGAAGCTTCCGCCCTCGAGGTAGGTGAGGGCGGCGCTGACGCCCATGGTGGCGTTGACGATGCCGCAGAGAGCGGAGAGGCGTCCGATGCCGCGCTTGATGTAGATGCTCATCAGGTGGCTCATGGTGAGGGCGCGCATTATCTGCTCATCGCTGTTGCCCCTGAGGGTTCCGTAATAATATACCGGCAGGGTGCAGCAGATACCCTGGTTGCCGCTGCCCGAGTTGCTGTAGACGGGCTTTGTGCAGCCGTCCATACGGGCGTCGCTGGCGGCCACGGTGCGTGCCACCACGGTGTGCACCATGTCGCCGCGGGACTGCTCCATCAGAATCTGGCCGGTGTGAAGGCCCATACCGTGCAAGCCACACTCCGACGCAGCATTGTTGTATTCTACCGTCTCGCGCAGCCATTCAAGCTCGTCGAGCGGCGCTGTAGTGGCATAGTCATATACCATGCGGGCCGTGAGTTCCAGCCGCTGCTTGTTGTCCTCCTTGGGGTCGTCGTCGTTGTCCTGCTCTTGGAAAAGGCCCTGCTTGTGGTCGAGCAGAATATCATTGTCTTTCTTGAGGAAGACGAAGTTGGTGTGCCGTTTAGCTATCACCGCAACCGCAGAAGATTGCCCACACACCACCGTGCATTCGATATACAGTTTGTCGCTGGTTTCCTTGACGCTAATGCTGATATTGTCGGCTTTGTTGGCCAGCCAACGCTTGGCATCCTCCACCTGCCCCTCGGGCATTGTCAGCACCTCGAGACCACGCTTTGAGTCGCCATGCGTCACGGCCATAGCCACCGCTATCGGCAGACCAATCATGCCCGTTCCAGGAATACCTACTCCCATGGCGTTTTTGAAGACGTTCTTGCTGAGTCGCAGGGTGATTTGCTCTGGCTTACAGCCCAGCGTCTCCACAGCCTTTGCCACACACAGTGCTACGGCACCAGGTTCGGTACAGCCTGTCGCCGGCACCACCTCGTGCTGCATGAGGTCCCTTATATGCTCGCGTAATACCTTATCCATAGACAGATAGCGATAATTGTTGTATTATATAATAGAATGCAAAGATACAAAAACTATTCAACATAGCAAATAAAAAAATGCAGGGGCGAATAATTATTCGCCCCTGCGGATGTCAATTTTTGCTTTTCAATTTTTCCATGAACTTTGCGGTGTCTATGACGAAGCGCTCGTGGGTGCCTTCACCTATGGGGCCGGCCTCGTCGTAGGCTTTGACGCGGAAGACCAAGCGACGGCGGTCCACTTCAACCAGTTCGCTGTCGCACCACACACGGCGGCCTATCGGCGTGGCCGACACATGTGTCACGTTCACCAGCGTGCCTACGGTGCCCTGCCCTTCGTCGAGGTGCGGCAGCACGCTCTCGTAGCAGGTCTGTTCCACCAGAGCCACGAGCATGGGCGTGGCAAACACGTCTACCAGCCCGCTGCCCACCCGTGCGGCGCTCATCGCCGGGGTGACGGTCTGTTCATGATGTCCTTTGATTCCTGTCTGTAGCATACAAAAAAGTTTGCATCCTTAACGCAGGATGCAAACTTTTATTGCGTAATAATATGC
>CAMVAA010000071.1 GCA_947165345.1 uncultured Bacteroidales bacterium | reverse complement strand
ATTCATGATACAACCTATATCACGCTTACGGAGTACGACACAATCTGGCTTCATGACACAATCTACGTCACCGCTGAAGGCATAGACGACATCCAGACCATCGATGTGCATGTCTACCAGCGCAACGGCCAGATTGTGGTCGAGAGTGGCGACGGCAGCAGCCTGCCCGAAGTGATGGTGTACGATGTCGCCGGACGTCCTCTACCGGCCCATGGCACGGATAGAGGGCCGTCGGCCAGTTTCGATGTCCCTGCCACGGGAGTCTACCTGGTGAAGGTGGGCAATGCTCCTGTGCGGAGGGTCGTGGTGGTTAGATAGTAATAGGATTTTACCTCCTGCGGTAGCGGAAGGGGATGTCGACGAGGTCTTTGTCGGCGCTGCTGAAGCCTACCTGGAGGGTCATCTGCGTGCCGTCGGCGGGCTCTTCCATGCGGTCGGTGGCGGGATTGTACTGGCGGAACCAAAAGGGGTCCAGCTGGATGCTGACCTCGTCGCTCGTGCCGGCGAAGAGGTGCCCTTCGCCAACGCCTACCAGCTGTTTGCGCGGGCCGTCGGGGTCGGAGGGGTTCTTCAGGTAGACCTGGACGATGGGACTGGTGATGCACTTGGGCATACGGCAGCTGTCGGCATGCACCGTGGCGGTGACGGTGAGGCTGGCGGGGTCGAAGCTGGCCTTCTCCATGCGGCAGGAGCTGTAGTCCAGACCGTAGCCGAAGGGGAACAGCGGCTCGGCCTCCATGTAGCGGTAGGTGCGGCCCTGCATGGCATAGTCGTCGAAGGGGGGCAGCTGGCGTGTGTTGCGGTAGAAGGTGACGGGCAGGCGTCCGAAGAGGGACCAGCCTGCGGGGAAGCACATCTGCCAGGCCACGGCGCTGCCCATTTCCTCGCCGCCGTACCAGGCCACGAGGATGGCGTCCGCCTCGTCCACCACCTCCTCCAGACCCAGAGCGCTTCCCGTGCAGAGCAGCAGCACCAGCGGTTTGCCCGTTTTTTTGAGCCGACGGATGTCGGCGACCTGATAGGCCGGGAGCTCAATCTGGGTGCGGTCGCCACGGTAGAAGCCCGGCTCGTCCACCTGCAGCTCCTCGCCCTCCAGCTGGGGGCTGAGTCCGCCGGCATAGACGATGACGTCGGCGCTGTCGGCGGTGGCGACCAGCTGCAGCATGTTGCCTTTGCCGTCACGGATGTTCAGAAGTCCTTCGCGGATGGAGACGGTATGGTCCGGAGTGCCGTTGTAGTTGCCTAAGGGCATGAGGGTGTCCGTGGCGTTGGGGCCTTCGAGGTAGACCCTGGTGCCGCGGGCCAGCGGCAGGATGTTGGCGTTCTTCAAGAGCACCATGGAGGCGCGTTCGATGCCGAAGGGCACGGGCTCGCGGCACACCTCCTCTTCGGCGGGCACGGGCTCGTCGGTCACCGCCAGGCGCACCTTCAGCAGGCGGCGCACATGCTTGTCGACCACGCTCTCAGGCACATAGCCGTAGCTGACGGCCTTGCGCAATGCGGGCAGGCCGCTGCCGCATTCGAGGTCCACCTCGCGTCCGAAGGCGTCGCCGTAGGCCAGCGCCGCGCTCGGATGCGTGCGGTGACGCGGGATGACGGTGTCCAGCTCGTAGGCGTCGTTCAGCGCCCAGCAGTCGGTGACCAGCAGGCCGTCGTAGCGCCACTCGTTGCGCAGTATGTCGAACAGGCGGCGGTTGGTGCAGCAGGGGCTGCCGTTCAGGCGGTTGTAGCCGCACATCACCTGGCGGACGTCGCTGTTCTTGATGATGTATTCGAAGGCTGGCAGGTAGGTGGTGCGGAGGTCGCGGTCGCTGACGCGGCTGTCGAACTCATGCCGCGTGCCCTCGGGACCGCTGTGCACGGCGAAGTGCTTGAGGCAGGCAGCGGTGAGCAGCGGGCGTCCCTGCCAGTCCTCCTCCCAGCCGTGCTGCAGGCCCTCGACGCAGGCCAGCCCCATGCGGGCCGTCAGGTAGGGGTCCTCGCCGTAGGTCTCCATTCCGCGCCCCCAGCGTGGGTCGCGGAAGATGTTGATATTCGGGGTGAAGAAGGTGAGGCCCGTGTAGTCGCCGGTGCCGCCGGTGTCCTGCGCGGCACGGTACTTGTGGCGCGCCTCGGCGGCTACGTCGGCAAAGACATTCTGCACCCACCCGGGGCGGAACGTCGCCGCCATGGCGATGGGCATGGGGTACACCCGTGCCAACCCCGCGCGCCCCACTCCGTGCAGCGCCTCGTTCCACCAGCTGTAGGCCGGCAGCCCCAGACGCTCTATGGCAGGGTTCTGATGCACCATGAGCGACAGCTTCTCGTCGAGGGTCAGGCGCTCCACAAGCCACTCCACCCGCTCGTCTATACTCAACGCCGTATCCTGCCATCCGTAGGCCGGCGCCTGCCCCGCAACGGGCTCCGCCCGCCACACAGAAAGCACTATCAGCCCCACTATCAGACCTTTATCCAGACGGTATACCTTACTTTTCATGCCACAAAGATACGTAAAAAAAACAATTCCCCCCAAAAAGCCTCACTTTACCCCCCACCCTCTCTACCCCCTCTCTACCCCCTCTCTACCCCTCCTCTACCCCCAAATGCCCCATTAACCCCATTAACCCCACCCTAACCCATAACCCATAACCAATAACCAATAACCCATAACCCATAACCCATAACCTATAACCTTTAACTTCCCAATATATTTTCTCTCCCACACAATATCCGCCCACCCTCCACGTTAACAAAAATTAAAAACAATCGACACCTATGAAATTAAACGGACGCAGACAAAGCACCAACTTCGAAGACCGCCGCGGCAAATCGAGCGGCGCCAAAATCGCAGGCCTCGGTGGCGGCGGCGCCATCATCGTGGCCATCATCATGCTCCTCATGGGACGCAACCCCTCGGAAGTCATCCAGCAGGTAGCCTCCGACCAGATGCAGACCACCGAAGCCTACACCCCGACCGAAGCCGAAGAGCAACTGAAAACCTTTGCCCTGCAGATTCTGGCCTCCACCGAGGACGTCTGGGACGAACAGTTCCGCAAGATGGGCCGCACCTACCGCGTTCCTAAACTGGTCTTCTTCCACGGCAACGTGCAGAGCGGCTGCGGCAACGCCACGTCCGACGTGGGTCCCTTCTACTGCTCCGCCGACGAGTGTCTCTACCTCGACCTCGACTTCTTCGCACAGATGCCAAAACAACTCGGTGCCGGCGGCGACTTCGCCTGCGCCTACGTCATTGCCCACGAAGTGGGACACCACGTCGAGAACCTCCTCGGCGTACTCGACGACGCTCACCAGCAAATGGCTCGCCAGGGCGAGACCGAGAAAAACCGCACCTCCGTCCGCATCGAACTCATGGCCGACTACCTCGCCGGCGTCTGGGGCCACCACGAACAGCGCCTCTTCGGCTCGCTCGACGAAGGCGACCTCCAGGAAGCCATCGACGCCGCTCAGAAAATCGGCGACGACTACCTGCAACGTCGCGCCCGCGGACAGGTCTACCCCGAAAGCTTCACCCACGGCACCTCCGCTCAGCGCATGCGCTGGCTCAAAAAAGGCTTCTCCTCTGGCACCATCGCCGGCGGCGACACCTTCTCCCAAAGCTACAACTCGCTCTGACGCCGCAGCGAAATATTATAGCCTCCGCACAATAAACCTCCGTGCATCGCCGTTAAGTCTAAGAAAAAAGTATCAATATGGCCACTCACCAGATAACCGCCAACATCCCCGACGCCTACTACAACACCGTGGTGACGATGTTCAAAGGGCTTGGGATCGACTACAATGTCAAGCCGAAGAAAGCCGCGAAAGCTCCGAAATCCTCGCAGCCCGAGCCCGACAGCAAGGAGTATATCCTCAACAGCATCTGCCAAGGGATGAAAGAGGTGCGCCTGTGGGAACAAGGAAAACTGAAACTCAAGAGTGCGGAGGAGGTGCTACGTGAGCTGTAGTATCGATACCCTGCCTGAATTTGAAAAGGAATTGAAACGGTTGGTCAAGCACTACCGTTCCATGAAAGATGACTACGCTTCCCTGATCAAAGACATTAAAGCCAACCCCACCCTCGGCACCGACATGGGCGACGGCATACGCAAGGTGCGCATGGCCATCACTTCGAAGGGCAAAGGCAAAAGCGGCGGCGCCCGGGTCATCACCTACAACGTCGTCACGCAGGTGCGCAACGACGGGCGCGTGTTGCTGGTGACCATCTACGACAAGTCGGAACGCGACAGCATCACCAAACGTGAGATTGCGGCCATACTCCGCAATAATGGATTGATAAATAAAGAATAAACAAACAAATAAAACATCAGAATGAAAACCACACCGTACACCGACCTTCACATCAAACTCGGCGCCAAGATGGCCGAATTTGCGGGCTACAACATGCCCATCCAGTACACCACCCTCATCGAAGAGCACAACAACGTGCGCAACAACGTGGGTGTGTTCGACGTCAGCCACATGGGCGAATTCCGCGCCAAAGGCCCCATCGCCAAGCACTTCATGCAGTACGTCACCACCAACAACGTCGAGGACCTCTTCGACGGCAAGGTGCAGTACACCTGCCTCCCCAACGGCCAGGGTGGCGTGGTCGACGACATGCTCGTCTACCGCGTCCATGACGACGAGTACTTCATGGTCCCCAACGCCGCCAACATCGATAAGGATTGGAACTGGATGAGCCAAATCGCCGACAAGATGGGCATGGAGCTCGGCCGCGACTTCGTCAACGAGAGCGAGCAGTGGGCTCAGCTCGCCGTCCAGGGTCCCAACGCCCTGAAGGCCATGCAGAAGCTGACCAGCGAGAACATCGTCGACATGGAGTACTACACCTTCAAAATCCTCACCTTCGCCGGCATCCCCAACATCATCCTCTCCACCACCGGCTACACAGGCGCCGGCGGATGCGAAATCTACATCCCCCGCGAGAAAGCCATCGAGGTCTGGGACGCCGTCTTCGAGGCTGGTAAAGAGTTCGGCATCATGCCCGCCGGTCTCGGCTGCCGCGACACCCTGCGTCTGGAGAAGGGCTTCGCCCTCTACGGCCACGAGATGGACGACACCGTCAGCCCCCTCGAGGCTCCGCTGGCCTTCATCGTCAAGCTCAATGCCGAGAACAACAACTTCATCAACAAGGAGCTCCTCCTGGCCCAGAAAGCCGCCGGCTTCAAGCGCAAAGTGGCTGGCTTCGAGATGGTCGACCGCGGCATCGCCCGCAACGGCTACGAAGTCTGCGACGCCCAGGGCAACAAGATCGGTGAGGTGCGCTCGGGCAGCCCCAGCCCCAGCACCGGCAAGAACATCGGCACCGCCCTCATCAAGGCCGAGTACGCCAAGACCGGCACCGAGATCTACATCAAGATCCGCGAGAAACTCCTCAAAGCCGTCACCGTCAAGATGCCCTTCTACGAGGGATAAAACAATAATACTATGTGCACCATATCCCTTACCTACGACCAGAACAACGCCCTCGCCCAACGCAAGCTGGATGAGTTACTGAAGTCCGGCCTGTTCAAACGGACCGAGACCGTCGCCGACCGCGAGTTGCGTGAACTGGAGCGTCGCATGGATGCCTACGAGCATGGGACGATGAACACCGTCCCGCAGGCGGAAGTCTACGACCGTGTAATGGCTGCGATATGCAAGTAGAGTGGCTCACGGCAGCGGAGGATGACCTTCGGGAGATTGCCCGTCGTGTGGCGCTGAACTTCGGTTACGTCACAGCCGAACAGACGGTTGCCAGCGTAACAGAAGAGACACAGCGACTGGCCGACTTCCCCGAGATAGGGCGTCTTTGCGACGAGTACGAAGGCTCACGCCGGGTTTACCGTGCTTTGAACACGCGCCACGACCGCATCGTCTACACCGTCACCACCGATAGAGTCCTCATAGTGGCCGTCTTCGACTGCCGCCGAGACCCCGAAACGTTGGGTGACCTGCTTAGAGAGAGGGATGATTTGAACAAATAGTACAAAAACTTGACAAGGAGGCTTGCCGCTTTATTATCGACAACACAAAAACATTGCAGAAATGGATAAAGGAACAGCTCTCAGCCGCGACGAGGCGTTAGATCTCGTCCGGCAGTACAAGCACATCATCGCCCGGCACTTCCAACAGGAGCCGCGAGTGTTGATGTATGGCTCCTATTCCAAGGGCAATGCCAACCGCGACAGCGACATTGACGTGGCGGTCGTGGTGTCGAGCTATGGCGACCGCAAACTGGAGTTGTCAAAGGCACTATGGCGCGACGTAGACGACGTGAGCCTGCTCATTGAGCCGGTCCTGATTTCCGAGGACCATCCATCGCCACTCTACGACGACGTGATGCGAACAGGAATAGCGGTGTGACATTCACATCTTCTACAACACAAATGCGAGGCCCGCGACGTTCCGTCGCGGGCCTCGATGTATTTATGATTCAAAATATGGGGAGGTTGAAAGATCTCTTTTTACCGTGTTTCAAATTTGAAAGGCCGCGTTGCAGACCTACAAAACTATGTTTCCGTTTCAAAATACCCCGTTGTAACCCTGCAAAACCATGTTTTCAATCCGAAAGGCCCTTTCGCACCCTGCGAAACCTTGTTTCAATTTCAAAACACCCTTTTGCACCCCCGCAAAACCTTGTTTCAATTTCAAAACCCACTTTCGCTGGTGCGCCGTCGGCTTGGGCGACAACCCGCGACATCTGTTTTCAAAACCGTGGGGTATTGCAGCACGGCGATGGCAGTTTTCAATCTTAGTTGGTCAACCACGTGATGGAAATGACATCAATTTAAATCGGGATGTACATTGTTGTATGAAGATAAAGGTTTATTGTTTTATCGAAAGGGTGCCAGTTTGGGGCTGGCACCCTTGGGGGAGGTGAGGGTTTTCTGAAGGGATTACTGTTTGGTGAGTGGGTAGGTGGCACCGTTAATTTTGAATGTAAACGTATTGCCGTTGATGGAGAATGTGGCACTAGCAGACTCATGCGTATCTGGGTTCTCTAACGCCATTGTTCCATTCCCCGAAGAATAAGTGTAGGTTCCCCGATAAAGATTGGACGAGTAGTCAAGTCTTTGCATGGTGACATAAGTCAAATTTCCCATTTGCGAAAAAGTGACTATTACCATGTTATAACCATTTATATCTTCCGAACCTGTTTGACTACCCCAGCTCCATTTGGTCTCGGAAACGGACTCGGGGTAGTTGGCGGAGCTGCCGCCACCGCCGCTGGAGGGGTTGTCGTCGTCGGTGTTGTCCTTGTTGCAGGACGCGAAGGTGAACATTGTGGCTGCCACAAAGAACAGCGCGGTCAGTTTTTTGATTTGTTTGAACATGTTGTGTTTTTTAGTCCAGGCTCTCCCGCACCCCGTCGAGCGATTAAATACAAAACGAAAGCGTGGTGCTGTTACACCATTCTTGTATGGAGGTCCTAGGAATAACCTTGTGCTGAGAAGATGCAATAAGCCCACGCTAAAACGCGAAAGCCATCACACACGTTCTGTAGCACTGTGGAATTTCCTAGGTTCCCATACACAGAACAAGCGTAAACGCTTCGTTGATTTCAATGTTGAAATCGACTGCAAAGATACGCACTTTTTCTTTCACGGCAAAAAATATTTTCCCCATGTCATAAAATGTGCGTATCATTTGCAATGAGAAATATATTGAGCCGTAGCGGCACAGGCCAAATACATCGTCACCGAAGACCGCCACTATGACGCACTCCGCGAAGTGGAGTTCCCAAAAGTGGACATCATTGGGTTGGACGACGCAATGAAAACGATTCTCTGAAATCGACTTCCCCTTACGGCAAAAAAGCAACGAGATATATTTCCCGCGCTATTAAAACCCAAAGAGGCTTGCACCCATCGATGCAAGCCTCTTTTTTCATTTAGCCTCTATATTCAGAGACATTCGGCCGTAGGCTATTCCTGTATGGCCTTGATGCCGGGAAGCACCTTTCCTTCGAGATACTCAAGCATGGCGCCGCCGCCGGTGGAGACATAGCTCATCTGGTCGGCCAGGCCCATCTGCTTCACGGCGGCCACCGAGTCGCCACCGCCCACAGCGGCAAAGCAGCCCTGCTTGCAGGCGTCGGCCACACTGCGGGCAATGTCGTTGGTACCCTTGGCGAAGGTCTCCAGCTCGAAGACGCCGGCAGGACCGTTCCAGAGGATGGTCTTGCTCTGCATGATGATGTCGCGGATGGCCTTGCAGCTCTCGGGACCGCAGTCCATGCTCTCCCAGCCGTCGGGCACCTCACCGCTGGCGACAATCTGCGTGTTGGCATCGTTGCCGAACTTGTCGCCGATCACACTGTCCACGGGCAGGTAGTACTTCACACCCTTCTCGTCCATGCGGCGCATAAGCTCGCGGGCGAGGTCCATCTTGTCGTCCTCGCAAATCGAGTTGCCTATCTTGCCGCCGAGGGCTTTGGTGAAGGTGTAGCGCATGCCGCCGATGATAATCATGTTGTCCACCTTGTCGAGCAGATTCTCCAGGATGCCTATCTTGCTGCTCACCTTCGAACCGCCGATGATGGCCGTGAAGGGGCGCGGGGCGTCGTGCATCAGCTTCTCCAGATTGCGAACCTCGTTCTCCATCAGGAAGCCGAAGTACTTGTCGTTGGGGAAGAACTTGGCTATCACGGCCGTCGACGAGTGCTCGCGGTGGGCGGCACCGAAGGCGTCGTTGATGTAGCAGTCGCCCAGGGCAGCCAGCTGACGGGCCAGCTCCTCGTCGCCCTTGGTCTCGCCGGGATAGAAACGTATGTTCTCCAGCAGCATCACCTCGCCGCCTTTCAGCTCCTTGGCCATCTGCTCCGGCTTGCCGCTGCCGAGCAGCTCATGGGTGAAGCGCACCGGACGGTCAATCATGGTCTCCAGGTGTTTGGCCACGGGAGCCAGCGTGAACTCCTCCTCGTAGCCGCCTTTCTTGGGACGACCGAAGTGGGCCATGATAATCACGGCAGCACCGTCGCGCATAAGCTTCTCGATGGTGGGTAGCGACTCGCGCATACGCGTATCGTCCGTGATTTCTTTCTTATCGTTCATCGGGACATTAAAGTCCACACGCAGCAAGACCTTCTTGCCGGCAAAGTTGATGTCTTTAATACTTTTCATGGATATGTAAGGTTTATTGTTTACGGTTTTATATTTAAAATGTTTCGGTTGATAAAGATTTACGGAGGCCCGACATCATCCTGGCAACCCGGGAAAAATAGGGCCTAAGTTCGTCAAATTCGTCTTCTGTTATGTATTGTAAATCCTGTGCTATTTGCAACTCACTAAATGCTTCCGTTAAGGAGCCATAAGCAATCTCGATAAATCGTACTTTTTCTTTATTAGAACTTCGTCCACACCCTTCTGCAATGTTTGCGGTTATAGAGGCAGCGGCACGACGCACTTGATCTCCAAGTGCATATCTTTCCTCTTTCGGGAAACGTCCTTGCAGTCTGTATATCTCTTTCACAAGGGTCCTGGCATGTATGTAAGCCTCTAACCTTTCAAAAGAGAACGTTGTTGTCTTATCAACTGCGTCAGCCACTTTATACTTTAATCTTTAATCTTTAATCCTTAAACCTTAAACCCTAAACCTTAAACCTTAAACCTTAAACCCTAAACCTTAAACC
>CAMVAA010000070.1 GCA_947165345.1 uncultured Bacteroidales bacterium | reverse complement strand
CGCCGTCGATATTGGTCACCTGGTGTACAAAGCCGTTGTCCTCGGCAATCTTAAGGATATTGATGACCTCATCGTAGGTGATGGCATGTCCGCGTTTGGTCTCTATCAAGTAGTCGGCCATGTCGCCCACGCCAATACACCAGTCGCGATAGTCGTCGGCGCAGCCTTCGTCGAGTTTTTTGCGCCCGTAGCGGCACGAGCAGATGCCGACGGCAAGATGCCCCTCGTAGCGTTTGAGCCAGTAGGATAGATGCTCGATGTCGGCAGTCTCATTCTCCATGGATATTGCTTTCTCCACGGGGATGACGTGCATGCCTATGCCGCTGCCGCCCATAGGTACCATGGGGGTAATCTTCTCCAACGGCAGGAAAGTCATACGCTCAAAGAACATTGCCAGCTCCGGATGCTTGTCCATCAGCTCCACGTTCATATTGGTGTACTCGGCGCTGCCCGGGACGAACATCGGCACCCAGTATTCGCGGTCTTTGCGCTCGAAGGTGGCGCCCGGCACGGGACCGTCCTTGGTGTAGTGGTCGCCGTAGTCGTATTCAAGCATGCCAAAGTAAGCCAGATTGTCCAGCAAGGCGTCGAAGCCTTCTTCCGTAGACGCGTAGTGTTTCTGGCGGTTCAGCTCATGCAGTTGGCTGCGTGTCCAGTGTTTACGCACCTTGAACGGATTGCCGGGAAGCATGTCCAGCAGGAGGTCCAGCGAGGCTTCGCGGGTGATTGCGTCCATCTCATCCTCGAAGATACAGGCCAAGCCCCAGTATTCCGGAGCTTCGGTGGTCATCTTTATCTTTCCGGGAATGCGGTCTGTGATGTGGCGCACCAGCTTTATCAGCTTGGGGTTGGGGTTTTTGTCTCCAAAATGTTTGGGGACAAACTTATTCGACATCTCTGGCATATCTCTTTATTCTTTGTTTATTATTGTTTCCAGTTGTTAACCTGATCTTTCAGCCACCGTACAAAGACATCTACACCTTCGCCGGTCTTGGCACAGATGGGTATGACCTGAGCCTTGGGGTTACGCTCATGTATGTATTTCTTGCACCTTTCCAGGCTGAAGTCAAAATATGGCATCACATCTGTCTTGTTGATGAGCACCACGTCGCAGACGGAGAACATCAAGGGGTATTTGAGAGGTTTGTCGTCGCCTTCCGGCACGGAGAGTATCATGGCGTTGCGCACAGCGCCGGTGTCGAACTCGGCGGGGCATACAAGGTTGCCTACGTTCTCCAGTATCACGAGGTCGGTGGCGTTCAGGTCGAGGGCATCCAGACCTTGGCGTGTCATCTCGGCGTCGAGGTGGCACATGCCTCCGGTGTGTAGCTGTATCGACTCCACTCCGGTGGCCTCTCTCATCTTCCGGGCGTCGACATCGCTGTCTATGTCGGCCTCCATTACACCGATGCTCAGGCTGTCTTTCATCCGGTTGATTGTCTGTATGAGTGTTGTGGTCTTGCCGCTGCCGGGAGCCGACATAAGGTTCAGTAGAAACACCCCTTTCTCTTTGAGCTCCTTTCGCAGAGCGTCGGCGTCACAGTCGTTGTCGGCGAATACGCTTTTCTTGATTTCAATCACTCGAAGTGCGTCCATGTTGTTTTATTTTAAATAACTGTGTGCAAAGATACGAAATAAAAATGGAATGACATGAATTATTTTTGGTTCGTCTGCTAAATGGATGGGCACGACCGGCTCCTCAAGCAGGGCTACCTGAGATGCGAGGCTCCGGGAATAGGGTGTGAGTGGGTGAATTCCCTGAATGGTAAAGAGTTCCCCGAATCAGTATATGGTGTCAGAAATGCGTATAAATAAAAAAAAGACACCGTACAGTGTCTTTTTGCTCCCCCTGAAGGACTTGAACCTTCGACCCCCTGATTAACAGTCAGGTGCTCTAACCAACTGAGCTAAGGAGGAATGTTTTTCTTGTTTTCTCAGTCTTTCTCTCTCGAAAGCGGGTGCAAAAGTACACACTTTTTTAGGACTGGCCAAATTTTTTTTCAAATATTTTTCTCCTCCACTGCTAACACTCTGTCATGTCGGTCGATACGAAACGAAGATTTTCCACCATATCGCTCGCCACAAGGCTCGATTCCGACTGTGTACGAAGGCAAATATCTCCGATTTCACCATGTATCTCCACGGCACGGCACACGGTGTCGAACAGCGGGGCCTTGGAGTGGGCAAGCATCCCGAGCAGGATACCCGTAAGCACGTCGCCGCTGCCGGCGGTCGCCATGCCGGCGTTGCCGGTGCTGTTCTCGCAGACCCGTCCGTCGGGGCTGTAGACATGGGTGCGGTGGCTCTTCTTTACAATGACGACACCATGTCTGGCCGCCATCTCAGCCGGGTCGGCATCGCCGAAGAGCCGCCGGTACTCGCCGGCATGGGGCGTAAGGACGAGCGGCGGATGGATTGCAGGCAGCGTATGGTCCGTGGCGAGCATGTTCAAAGCATCGGCATCCAGCACAACGGGTGTCGTTTCAGGAACGGCAGCCAGCAGGGCGTGCAGGGCCTCCCGCGTCGCCGGGTCGGTGCCAAGCCCGGGTCCTATGGCTATGGACGAGTAGCGCTCCAGATGGTCCGGCACAGCGGTAAACATTGTCGCCGAGGGGTCTATGTCAACCATCGCCTCCGGGAAGGCCGTCTGCATAGGGTCCACACAACGGCCCGGCAGGTGCACGGTCAGCAGTCCGCATCCGCTACGCAGCGCCGCCCGTGCAGCAAGTATGGCACACCCCATCCGCCCGTATGCACCGGCCACAAGCAGGGCATGTCCGTAGTCATGTTTCGTCGTATCCTGGTTTCTCATATCGTTCTCCGTCGCGCAGTCTCCTTGTCCGCTCTGCGAAACGGCATGCAAATATACGAACATTTCCCGATACAGCCATCAGTCCGCGCCACAAAAACGCCCCACCTCATACATAACCACCTGACACCCTGTCCCAAAAGATAGACACTCCGATGTATCTCCACACAATATCTGCGGCAATATATCGTTAACAGACAACAAATAAAGGGACCGAACATGAAAGATCTCATCAAGCATTTCGCCATCGCCAACGAGGTAGCGGAGCCGCAGCCGTTGAAAGTCGGCCACATCAACGACTCGTATGTCGTACGGGCCGTCCATACCGGCGAGAAATCCTATTTCCTCCAGCGCATCAACCACCACATCTTCCAGAATGTGGATGGGCTGCAGCGTAACATCGAGAAGGTGACGGAGCACATCCGCCACAAGCTGCTTGCCGCCGGCGAGCCCGATGTGGACCGCAAGGTGCTGCGGCTTGTGCCGACCCGCGAGGGCAAGCTCTACCACCGTACCGCGGAGGGCGACTACTGGCGCGTCTACATCCTCATCGAAGGTGCCACATCGCAGGAGCGCGTCACCCCACGCTCGGCCGAGCTGGCGGGCGAGGCTTTCGGCCGCTTCCAGTGCCAGCTGGCCGACCTCCCGTTCGACGCGCTGACCGAGTCCATCCCCGACTTCCACAACATGGAGTACCGCCTCGGGCAACTCGACGACGCGCTGTCGGCCGACACGGCGGGGCGCAAAGCCTCATGCCCGGACATCATAGAGGCCATCGACCGTCGCCGCGACGAGATGTGCATGGCGGAGCGTATGTTCCGCGAAGGCACACTGCCCAAACGCATAAACCACTGCGATACGAAGGTCAACAACATACTCTTCGACGAAGCAGGCCGTCCCATGTGCATCGTCGACCTCGACACCGTCATGCCGGGATTTGTCCTGAGCGACTTCGGCGACTTTATGCGCACCGCCGCCAACACCGGCCTCGAAGACGACCCCAATCTGGACAACATCCACGTCGACCTCGCCATCTTCGAAGCATATGCCCGCGGCTACCTGCACGAGGCCTCTTTCCTCACCGACGTCGAGAAACAGATGCTCCCCTTCGGCTGCCGCCTGCTGAGCTACATGCAGACGGTGCGCTTCTTCACCGACTGGCTGAACGGCGACACCTACTACAAAATCGGATACCCCGAACACAACCTGGTCCGCACAAAGTCACAGCTGCGTCTGCTCGAAGAGCAGGAGAAAGTGGCGGACCGCATGTCGGACATAATAGAGAAACTGAGCTAATGATATGGAACTGACTATCGACAACGTCAACTGGCCCAAGGAATTTCCGTATCGCCCCCGCACCCGCGTGGAGGTGACCAACGACCACACCAGCCTGTATCTTCATTACTATGTAGAGGGGGAACAACTGCGTGCCGTGACCGACCGCGACGGCGGACCGGTATGGGAAGACTCGTGTGTGGAATTCTTCTGCCAGGTGCCGGGAGCCCCCCACTACTACAACTTCGAAGCCAACTGCATCGGGGCCATGGTAGCCTCGCGGCGGCTGGGTAGAAATAAAGATGTGGTGCCTCTTTCGGCCGAAGAGATGTCACTTATCGGACGCCGCTGCACACTGCCCCGCGCGGCGTTCGAAGAGCGCGACGGCATGTTTGCATGGGAGGTGGAGCTGACCATCCCCCTGTCGCTCATATTCCGCGAGGGCGCACCTCGCTTCCCGGCCACCTTGCGGGCCAACTTCTACAAGTGCGCCGACATGACCAAGAAGCCTCACTATCTGAGCTGGCAGCCCATAAACCTACCACGCCCCGACTTCCACTGCCCGCAATTCTTCGGCGAGCTGACGCTGGAATAAAAGTCCCGCTTAGCGGGTGAACTCAAGCTGCAGGTAAATGTCGCCCAGCTCGGTGCCAGGACTGAGGCGCGAAAGTATCATTGTCGACTCCGAAAGCCAGTTGATGCTCCAGCATCCGCCTCCGGCGGTGAAGAGTTCGCTGCAGATGTCGCCCTCCTGCGAGAGGCTCCATGTGCCTTCGTGTTCGGCGCTTCCCTCTATACGGAGCGTGCCGTCGGCCTCAAAGTCGTACCACAATGCCGTCGCCGGGTCACCATCCCACTCTGTGATGGTATAGCTCACCACCACTCCGGACGTCCCTTCGCTCACCTGCGTGTTCGAAACGCTCATGAACTGCCAACGGCCCACCACGTTGCTCTCATCGACGAGCGAAAGTTCGAGGACGTAGAACTCCTCGTCGTTGATGTCATGTTCGACACTCGTCACACCGTAGAGCGTCACCGTATTGCCTTCGTTGCCGGTGACAATCTCGGCATCCGACCACACAAGGTAACCGCCGATGGCGATATAGAACAGCGTGTCGTCGGTGCGCAGGGCCCACACCATACCGGGCATCACAGGATCCGACAATGCCGGATTGGGCACGGCGCACAACACGCCGGTGTACTCGTTGCCGCGCCTGTCGGGCTGCTGCCCGAGGGTGACGCAGGCCTTGCCGTTCCAAGTGCCTGTCTCCTTGTCGTAAGTGACGGTCACCGTGCGCCCGTCTCCCTCCATCCTCTTCATCCACTCTTTCAGCTCGGCACGGTCGGTCGTGGCAATGGTCAAGTTGTCGTTCTGTGCCTTGGCCTTCGTCGAGTGGTGGCTGCCTATGGTGTAGAATGCCACCGTGCTGCCGCTCTGAGCATAGTCACAGAAGCGGTCAAGCATGGCATCCCACTCGGCATCGGTCTCTAACGCCTTGCGGCTCTCGTCGTCGTCAACCGAATATACGATGGTGCGTTTGGTCTCGACACCTGACGGTTCCTGCTCCACAGGGTCAGGTTTGCAGGCCGCAAAAGAAAGCACTGCGGCCAGCAGCAGGGCGAGGGTCTTTATCTTTTTCATATCGTTGTTTCTCCTTGGTCTTTATTGTTCTATACTTTTCTGATAACGTGCACAGACGGCCTTTTATTACTTGCCGCCTGTTGTTTTTTCTCTGGTGTCCGAACTCTGCCTATTGAGCTGGTAGTCAATCAGCGCGTCATACTGCGCCTCGTCGTTGATGTGGTAGAAGCCCACGGTGTGCCGCTCGTGCCACACCACCACTCGGCAGCAGGGGCCGCCGCTCCAGCGTGTGCGGCGTTCGGGCTGCTTCACGTCGCCGAGCCACGAGGTGACCCCGTCGGCAACCTCGACGCCGAGTTCGGCCATGAGGGTCCGCCAGGCATCGGCGTTGTCGGCCACCACCAGCACCACGTCGACCTTGGCCGTCTCGTCCAGCCGCAGCCCCTCTACACGGGCCACCGCCAGGTCGCTGCGCGAGGCTAAGCGCTCGTAGAGCTGCTCCTGCCCCCTGGCGGCCGTCGGCAGCCAAGCCACCAGCAGCATTATCATTATTATATGTCTCATTGTTTTCATCGTCTCTTCGTTGTATTGTTCTCTGCCGACCTCACCCTATGGTGAGCATCTCGGCGGCCAGGTCGGCCCACTGCGCATCGCTCATCCCGTCCCGGTTGCAGACCACTCGGTCGTAGCCGCGCACGTCGGACCGCATCGTCAGCATCGGCACCGCGGCCACCATGAGCACCACGGCCATCATAGCCAGCCCGCCGTTGCGGCGACGGCGATGCAGCCAGCCCGGATACTCGGCCGCCATTCGGCGTCCCTGCGCTGCTGCCTCGGCCTCGTCCCAAATCCGGTCGAAATCGACTGCGTTCATCTTCTTGCTTTCCATTATATATAGTTTTTTCTCAGTTTCTCTCTAATTCGCACCAGCCTCACACTCACATTCTTCTCGCTCATCTGCGTGGCCTGGCCTATCTCCTCGTAGCTGTACCCCTCCAGGTGCATCGTCACCACCGTCCGGTCTGGCTCGGGAAGTAGGGCTATCCGCTCATACAGCTCGTCGTGCTCGCGCCTCTCCTCGGCCTCCGCCTCCCATCCCTCGGCTATCGCATCCATCTCCGGCGTCCTCCTTATGGTGTCCACCATCGCGTTACGGGCTATCTTCCACACCAATGCCGCCTGTTGCACTCCCGTCGCCATGGCCAGCAGTCTCTCGCTCGATCGGAAGAGGGCCACCGAAGCGTCCTGCATCAAATCCTCCACCGTCGTGCCTCGCCGCGTATAGCGACGGCACAGGGAGAAAAGCAGCCCGCGATAACGGCGGAGCAATGCTTCGAATGGTTCTTCGCGAGTCATCACATATATAAACGCAACTAATATCAAAATCACTACAACCAGGGTAAAAAAAAATTATCCCCCTCGTCGTCCAACCACCATTCCGACGCCACCCTCTCTGGGGCCTCTCTGGGGCCTCTCTGGGGTAACTCTACCCCCCCTCGCCGTTTTTCAGGCCCAAAAATATTTTGTGTCCGCACTGACCGCAATCGAAAAAAAAGTGTACTTTTGCAGCATGAAAACAGGCGAACTGACAGACTATTTAGATAGCATCTTCCATCCTGAATATCAGGAAGATTACGACAACAGCGGATTCCTCGTCGGCCGTCGCTCCGACGAGTGCAGCGGCGCCCTCGTGGCCCTGGACATGACCTCCGAGGTGCTGCGCGAGGCACAGGAGCTCGGCTACAACATGGTCGTCACACACCACCCGCTGATTTTCCGCGGCGTAAAGCGCATGACCGACGCAAGCGCCGACGGCCGGCTGCTGCTGGACATCGTGCAATCCGGCGTAAGCGTCTACGCCGCCCACACCAACCTCGACAACCTGCCGTGGGGCGTAAGCGGCGAGCTGGCGGCACGCCTCGGCCTGAGCGACTGCAAGGTGCTGAGCGCCAAGCCCCTCGCCGACAACGAAGGCCGCATCGGGGCCGGAATGGTCGGCACACTGCCCGAAGCCATGACGGCCGAAGCTTTCCTGCTGAAGGTGAAAGAGATACTCTCCATCCCCGTCATCCGCACCTCCCACCTCGGCCCTCGCGCCGCCGAAGCCATCGTGCGCCGTGTGGCGCTCTGCGGAGGCAGCGGCGCCGAATTCACGGACGCCGCCCTCGCCGCCGGCGCCGACATCTACCTCACCGCCGACCTCAAATACCACGACTTCCAGCACACCGACGGACACATGCTCCTCGCCGACATCGGCCACTACGAAAGCGAACAATTTGCAAAAGAAATAATTTTCCGCGCCATATCGGAAAAGTTTAGTAACTTTGCATGCCGTATTTCCGAGCGCCAGCACGGAATAGTTAGTTACATTTAACTGAAAAACAAATATATATAATATAATATGGCAAAGAAAGTCAGCACCAAAAAAGCAGAAGCGGCCGAGGTGGAAGCCCCCGTTGTACTGCGTCCCGACGTCGACCAGGCTGTAGAGAAGCGCCTTGTGGCTCTCTACACCCTCCAGAGTGTGGACAGCGAGATCGACAAGATTAAGATCATCCGCGGCGAACTGCCGCAGGCTGTGCAGGACCTCGAGGACGAGATTGCCGGACTGCACACGCGCATCGAAAACCTCACCTCCGAAATCAAGGAGACCGAAGCCGCCAACAAAGCCCGCGTCAGCGAGGTGGCCGAACACGAGGAGCAGATCAAGAAGTACCAGAAGCAGCAGGACAACGTACGCAACAACCGCGAATTCGAATCGCTCAACAAAGAGATTGAATTCCAAAACCTCGAAATCCAGCTCTGCGAACGCAAGAGCAAAGAGGGCAAGGCCAAAATCAGCGAGCTGAAACAACACATCGATGCCGCCAAGGTGCTGCTCGAAAACCGCCAGAAAGACCTCGACGCCAAGCGCGAAGAGCTCACAAGCATCATCGCCGAGACCGAGAAGGACGAGAAGCGGCTGCTGGCCAAGTCGAAAGAGCAGGAGCAGTACTTCACCGGAAGCGACGAGCGCTACCTCAGCGGCTACAAGCGCATCCGCGGCGCCGCCCGCAACGGCCTCGCCGTCGTCCAGATCGACCGCGACTCCTGCGGCGGTTGCTTCAGCAACATACCCCCTCAGCGCCAGATGGAAATCAAGATGCACAAGAAAGTCATCGTCTGCGAAAACTGCGGCCGCATCCTCGTCGACGACGACATCGCCGCCAAAGCCAAAGCCCAACTGGAAAAATAACTAATCTGACAGCGAATCACTCTATTTTCTCGAAGCAACGCAGATGAAGACTACAAGCAAAGAGGAATTACTCGAAGCTACGCAAGAAGAACATCAGCGTAGCTTCGTGTAATTAAAGTAATTCGCCATAAAAATACCAAATAACCATGCAGTATACTTTTAACCCCGAAGAAAAACTCACCCTGGACAAAATCCAGGAGATAATAGACAAGAAAATGACCCTCGTCCTCGGCGACGAGGCCAAACGCCGCATCGAGAAATGCCGCGCCTACCTCAACCACAAGATGGAAAGCCAGAAAGAGCCCATCTACGGCGTCACCACCGGCTTCGGCTCCCTCTGCAACATCTCCATCTCCAAAGAGCAGCTCTCTCAGCTGCAGAAAAACCTCGTCATGAGCCACGCCTGCGGCGTCGGCGACGAGGTGCCCGCCGAGGTCGTCCGACTCATGCTCCTCCTCAAAGCACAGAACTTCACCTTCGGCTACAGCGGCGCACAGCTGCAGACCGTCCAGCGCCTCGTCGACTGCTACAACGACGACATCCTGCCCGTCGTCTACCAGCAGGGCTCCCTCGGCGCCAGCGGCGACCTCTGCCCCCTGGCCAACCTGATGCTCCCCGCCATCCTCGGCATGGGCGACGTCTACTGGCACGGCCGCCGCTGCGACGTGAAGGAGGTCTATAAGGCCAAAGGATGGCAGCCCATCGAGCTGCAGAGCAAAGAAGGCCTCGCCCTCCTCAACGGCACCC
>CAMVAA010000069.1 GCA_947165345.1 uncultured Bacteroidales bacterium | reverse complement strand
CGGCGCCTTCGTCACCGTGGCCGACATGCTCTACACCCGCTTCGGCGACATCGAACCGATGCGGAAACACTACGATGCTATGAAAAAGTGGATGTTGCACATGCGCCTGTGGTACTGCAAAGACGGCATCATGACGCGCGACTGTTACGGCGACTGGTGTATGCCGCCTGAAAGTCCAGAGATGATCCACTCCAAGGCCCCCAGCCTCATCACAGAGGCCGCCGCCATCAGCACACCCTTCTATGCCTATCTTTGCAACATCATGAGAGGCTTTGCCATCTGGCTTGACAAGGACGAGGATGCCGACTTCTTCCAGCAAGAATTCGACACCATAACAGCTGTCTACAACAGTCGCTACCTCGACACCACGACGGGCAACTACGCCAACGGTACCGTCACGGCCAACATCTTGCCGCTATGGTTTGGTATGGTTCCCGGCAAACTTGAGGACAAGGTGTTTGCCAACATTATCAACAAAACGATGGACGACTTCGGCGGCCACGTCAGCACAGGCGTGGTCGGCATACAGCAGCTGATGCGCACCCTGACCCACTACGGCCGCACCGACCTGGCCCTTCGCCTGGCCACCGACACCACCTACCCCTCCTGGGGTTACATGGCCCAGCGCGGCGCCACCACCATCTGGGAACTCTGGAACGGCGACACGGGCGACCCCTCGATGAATAGCGCCAACCACGTCATGCTCCTCGGCGACCTCCTCCTTTGGGAATACGAATACCTCGCCGGCATCCGCCCCCTCGCACCCGGATACTCCACGATAGAACTGCGCCCCACGATGCCCGATGGCCTGAACCGCGTCGACTGCACCTACCGCTCCGTCAGCGGCACCATCGAGAGCCACTGGCGCCGCACTGGCAAGGGCATCGAGTGGACCGTCGTCATCCCGCCCAACACCACCGCCGAAGTCTACCTGCCCACCGCCGACGGCTATGCCGAAAAACAAATCCTCGGCAGCGGCCGCCACCACTTTATGATAAGTGAGGGCGAGAGACAGGAGGTGATGTAGAGCGTTGAGTGTTTAGTGCTGCTGTTGGTTGTAGGGGCATGCTGACTGGCAGATGTCGCAGCCGAGGGAGTAGCCGTGAGGGTCGAGGTGGGGCGGGAGGGGAGTGGGGTTGTGGGTGGTGTAGTAGGCTGTGCAGCGCCGGACGTCGAGCGCAAAGCTGTGGGGGTGGGCGAGTGGAGCGAGGGCGTGGTTAGGGCAAGCGTCGACGCAGAGGTTGCAGGCGGAGCAGCGGGAGGGGAGGGGGTGGTCGTAGGCGTCGCAGGGCTCGACGGTGAGGAGTTCGCCGAGGTTGACCCAGGAGCCCCAGAGGGGTGTTACGAGGAGGGTGTGGCGGCCAATCCATCCCAAGCCGGCGCGAGCGGCCCAGCGTTTGTCGCTGACGGGGACGGTGTCGCAGCAGGCTTTGGCCTGGATGCCGAGCCGCTGCCTCAATTCGAAGAGCATGTGTTTGACGACTGTGTGGTAGTCGCGCCCGCGGGCGTAGGCTGCAATCCTGCCCGGGTTTTCGGTGTTTTCGGCTTCGGACGGCGGGGGGTAGGCGCTGACGCAGCAGATGACGCTCTGTGCGCCGGGCAAGAGGAGGCGGGGGTCCATCCGCTTTTCGACGTTGCGTTCCATGTATGCAAGCCCGCCGTGCCAGCCACGCGACAGCCACTCGCGCAGGGGATACTCGCTGTCTGTCAATGCGTCGGCTTGCGCAACTCCACAGGCGTCGAAGCCCACTTCGCAGGCGATTCGTTTTATCTCTGCCAGGTGTAGCATTCAGCGGTTAGCGGTGGTAAGGTTTACGGTTTAAGGTTTAAGGTTTAAGGTTTAAGGTTTAAGGTTTAAGGTTTAAGGTTTAAGGGGAGCGGTCAGCGGTGGTAAGGTTTACGGTTTAAGGTTTAGGGGGTAAGGTTTAAGGTTTAAGGTTTAAGGTTTAAGGTCAGCGGTGTCTTTGTGTTTCTTCGAGCCTTCGTAGAGTTCGAACTTGAGGAAGCGGCAGTCGAGCGAGCCGTTCTGCACGGGTATTTTCTTGGACGGGTGCAGGCCGATGTGTTTCATTGCCTCGAAGTCGCTGGTGACGAGCCACACCTGGCAGTCTTTGCCGTAGCGCTGCTTGAAGGTGTCGCCGAGCCGTTCGTACATGGCGTTAAGGTCTTCGACTTTGATACGTTCGCCATAGGGTGGGTTTGTGACTATCAGGGTCTTCCCCTCGGGAGGGTTCTGGTCGGCGAAGTCGCCTATGTGGAGCATGACGTCGTGGTGCAATTTGGCGTATTCGAGGTTCTTCTCGCACTGTTCTATGACGTGCTCGTCAATGTCGTTGCCCCAGATCTCGCCCTCGAAGTCGTAGCATCCTATTTTGCGGTTTTCCTCGTTCTTCACGCTCTTCCACTCGCCGAGGTTGAACTCTTTCCACCGCATGAAGCCGAAGCGGTCGCCACGGTAGTATTGTGCCGGTATGTTGTTGGCCATCATGGCGGCCTCGATGAGCAAGGTGCCCGAACCGCACATGGGGTCGTAGAAGTTGAGGGTCGGGAGGTCGGAGTTGACGGATTTGTCCCATCCCGCCAGCTTCAGCAGTCCGGCGGCGAGGACTTCGTTGATGGGGGCCACGCCTACACCTTGGCGGTATCCGCGCTTGTGAAGCGAGTCGCCGCTGCTGTTGAGCAGCAGGGTGACATGGTTGTCGCGTATGTGCAGGTTGAACTTGTACTGCGGATTCTCGGTGTCTATCGAGGGACGCTTGCCGAAGTTGCGGCGGAAGCGGTCGACAATGGCGTCCTTGGTTTTGAGGGCGGCGTAGTAGCTGTGTGTGAAGACCTCGCCGCTCGTGGTACTGTCAATCATGAAGGTGCCGTCGCAGTCCAGTATTTTCTCCCAGCGCAGACGGTAGACCTGGTCGTAGAGTTCCTGGTCGTCATTGGCGTCGAATTCGGCAAAGGGTTTCAGTATGGCCAATGCGGTGCGGCAGCAGTAGTTGGCGCGGTACAGCAGCCGCATGTCGCCTTCGAACTCGACGGCACGTGTGAGCACCTCTACGTTCTCGGCCCCGAGGGCGCGCAACTCGTCGGCCAGCACCTCTTCGAGGCTCACCATCGTCTTGGCAACCATCTTGAACTTCTCGCGCGGCGTGCCGCTATCGGTCACCACCTTACCTCTTTCTTTCTGTATTATCATTGCGTAGGTTTTGTATTTTCTGTCTTATCTGTTTGCGGCTTTCGCGGTTGGCCCGCTGTGTCGTGCCGTTGTATATGCTTATGTTCAGCTCGTAGCCCAACAGAAGCACTATGCAGTTGAAATATACCCAGAACATGAGCATCAGCAAGGTCCCGATGGAACCGTAGAGCAGGTTGTAGCGGCTGAAGTTGTTCAGGTACACCCCGAGGCCCCAGCTGAGCACGAAGAACATGGCCGTGGCCAGCACGCTGCCCGCCGAGAAAAAGCCCACCCTCTGCCGCTTGACGGGGGCCCAATAGTATATGAAGGACACGGCAAAGAGGGTGGCAAGGGAAAGCAGCAGCCAGCGGCCTATGTTGAACATCGCCGTGTTGGCCGCCGAGGCCGTCAGCCAGCCCTGACTGAAGATGAGCTGCAGCAGCAGCTTGTGGCCTATGAGCAGGCAGAGCACCAGCACGATGACCACATACATCACAAACACCATCATCAGACACAGCAGGTAGCGCTGCATGAAGGGCCTCTTCTCGACCGACCGGTTGGCGAAGTTGAGCGACATGATGACACCGTTCATGCCGTTGGCTGCCAGCAGGATGGACGATATGAAACCGATGGATAGCAGCGTGCTGTGGCGGTGCCCCATGACGTCGTTCACCGTCTCCGTCAGCGGGTCCATGATCTTGGCCGGCACTATGCCGCCCAGCTGCGAGAGCAGTTCGTCCTGCAACCCGTCCACCGGGAAGTAGGCCACCAAGGTGAAGAAGAAAATCATCAGCGGCGGCAGGGCCGTGAGGAAGCTGTAGGCCAGTCCTTTGGCCCTCTGGTTGATGCTCCCGTCGAACAGGCCCACCAGGAAGTAGCGCAACACGTCGTATATCGGCACCCCGTGGTTGCCCGGCAGCGAGAAATGCTGCAGGAAGTAGAGCGACGTCCGCACAGGCCGCCAGTACAGCGCCTTCCGACGCCACTGCTTGCCCCTCTGCGCCCACAACCGGATATATGCCTTAATGTCTGTCACTCTGTGTCTTAATCACTTGATGCTCACCAGCGAGAGGTCGAGGCTCTTGATGTGGTGCGTCAGTGCGCCGACGGAGATATAGTCGACCCCGGTCTCGGCGTAGGGGCGCAGGGTGCTGTCGTTGATGCCGCCGCTGGCCTCGGTCTCGTAGCGCACAGGCCAGGCCTTGATGCGGCGTACCGCCTCGCGCAGCGTCGCAAGGTCGAAGTTGTCGAGCATGATGCGGTCCACTCCGCCGTGGTCGAGCACGCGCTGCAGCTCGTCGAGCGACCGCACCTCAATCTCTATCTTCAGCGCTTTCCCCTTCTCTTTCAGGTACTGCCGTGTGCGGTCTATGGCCTGCTCTATGCCACCTGCAAAGTCTATGTGGTTGTCTTTGAGCATCACCATGTCGTAGAGGCCTATACGGTGGTTCGTGCCGCCGCCGCAATGCACGGCGTACTTCTCCAGCATTCGCATGTTGGGCGTCGTCTTGCGGGTGTCCAAAAGCTTGGTGTCCAGCCCGTCAAGCATCTGCACCATCCGGCTCGTCTCGGTGGCTATACCCGATAGGCGCTGCATGAAGTTCAGCACCGTCCGCTCGGCGGTGAGGATAGAGCCGCTGTGCCCTTCTACGGTCATCACCGTGTCGCCCACGGCAACAGGCTCGCCGTCGTGCTTCATCACCTTCACCTTCAAGCTCCCGTCCACCAGGGCGAAGACCCGCTCGCCCACCTCGGTGCCGCACACTATGCCCGCCTGTTTGGCCACCATCCGGGCCGCACCCATGGCGTCGGGCGGAATACAGGCCAGCGTCGAGTGGTCACCGTCGCCAATGTCCTCGGCAAGAGCCGTTTTTATCAACTCGTCCAGATTGTCTATCTTCATCATAAGCGTCTCGTTTTATGGTTACTATACCACCAACAGGCCACCTTCCGGCACCCTGCTCGCGACTGCAAATATACGAAAAAAAGCTGTATTGCACCCACGCCGTGAAAAAAAGTTGCCCACCCCCGCTCCCGCCACCCGTCCATCCCACCTCCCGCCCCTCCGTTTTCACCCCCAAATTTACCCCACCCTCTCTACCCCCTCTCTGGGTCCTCTCTGGGTCCCCTCTGGGTCCCCTCTGGGTCCCCTCTACCCATTTTTCCACTTTCCACTTTCCACTTTCCACTTTCCACTCCCCACTTTCCACTTTCCAAAATAATTTCGTGCAATTACAAAAATTTGCGTATATTTGCCTTCTTGAAGGATATAGTCAAACACGGCTATGCTTTTCTCTCTCAGTGCGAAAGGGAAAAGGCGTAGCCTGTAGAAATGCGCCAAAGGCGACACAAAGAGAGAAAAAGGATATGCAGATAGCAGTATCGGGCAATATAGGATCGGGCAAGACAGAGCTCACTCGGCTGTTGGCTAAGCACTACGGCTACCGCGCCGTGTACGGGCCCACCGACGAGAACCCCTACCTGAGCAGTTTCTACGAGGACATGAGGCGGTGGTCGTTCAACATGATGGTCCACTCCCTCTGCTCCAACATCGGCCAGCTGGCCGAACTGAAAAAAACCGGCGAGAGCTTCGTGCGCGACCGCTCGCTCTTCGACGACGTCTACGTCTTCGCTCCCAACCTCCAGAGCATGGGCCTCATGACCACACGCGACCTCGCCACCTACACCCGCCTCTTCGAGATGACCTACCCGCTCCTCCCGCAGCCCGACCTCCTCATCTACCTCCGCAGCGACGTCCCCACACTCATCCGCCATATCCAGAAGCGCGGCCGTCAGCTCGAAAGCAGCATCCGCCTCGACTACCTCACCAACCTCAACAACCGCTACGACAACTGGGCGTCGACCTACGAGGGCAAACTCCTCGTCGTCGACACCGAAGAGCTCGACTTCGTCGAAAACCGCGAAGACCTCGGCACCGTCATAAACCGCATCGACGCCGAGTTCAACAGCCTCTTCGGCCACCCCGACAACCACCCTTCTGACCTATGAACGAGACGGCTATGAAAACACTGGTGGTCATCCCCGCGCGCTACGCCTCCTCGCGCTTCCCCGGCAAGCCCCTGGCCCTCCTGGCCGGCAAGCCCATCGTCGACTACGCCTACTCCGTCGCCCTCGACGCCCGCGTCGCCCGCGCCGTCGTGGCCACCGACGACGAGCGCATCCGCGAACACATGGAACTCGCCTTCGGCCCCGACAGCGTCATGATGACCTCCGACAGCCACCGCAGCGGCACCGACCGGTGCGGCGAGGTGGTCCGCCGCCTCGCCGAGCGCGGCCAGCACTTCGACGCCGTCGTCAACCTACAGGGCGACGAGCCCTTCGCCGAACCCGCCCAAATCCAGGCCCTCGTCCAGCGCATGGCCCTCGGCCTCACCGACATAGCCACCCTCCGCACCCCCATCACCTCCCTCGCCGAGCTCCTCTCGCCCGACAACGTCAAGGTGGTCTGCGCCGACAGCGGACAGGCTCTCTACTTCAGCCGCCAGCCGCTGCCCTACAGACGCGGCGTCCAGCCCGAGCGCTGGCTCGACGGCACCCCCTACTACAAGCACGTCGGCATCTACGCCTTCCGCACCCCGGTGCTCGAGGCCGTCTGCCGCCTGCCTCAGGGCCTCCTCGAAGAGTGCGAGAAGCTGGAACAGCTGCGCTGGCTCGCCGCCGGCTACCGCATCGACGTGGTCGACACCGCCCACGCCAACATCGGCATCGACACCCCGGCCGACCTCGCCGCCGCCGAGCGCTCCCTCGCCGCCAGACGGCAATCAACGAACGACAGAACCAAAGAAAGCAAATAATATACCATGAGCATAACAGACCTTATCGTAGAGCTTATAGAACAAGGAAAACGGGTCGAGATCGCCGGCATCGGCACCCTCGACAGTGTGCTGCAGAGCGCCCACCACGACGCCGCCTCCCGCACCTACTACCCCGCCTCCCGCACCGTCGCCTTCGTCGGCCGCGCCGACGCCGACAGCACCGACATCGTCGAGCTCCTCGCCGCCCGCGAGTGCGTGAGCAACGAGGTCGCACGCCAGATGTGGCGCAACTACGTCGACGCACTCACCGAGAAGATGCAGCGCACCGGACGCCACACCTTCGGCCCGCTGGGCGACCTCACCTACGACGCCGCCCGCGGCTACGGCTTCGAAGTGGCTCAAGGCCTGCGGCTCGACGCCGGCAACAAAGAGGAGACACCCCTCGAAAACATAACCACCTACAGCCACGCCGGCGAAGAAGACCCCTTCGCCCGCTTCGACGCCGAACCCACCCCGGCCCCCCCCCCCGGCCCCCCACCCGCACCCCCACCCCCACCCCCCCCCCCCCCCCCCCCCCCCCCGGCCGCCGCCCCCCCACCCCACACCGGCGCCGATCTCGGAGCCGGCCCCCGACCCCGAACCCACCCCGACGCCGATCTCGGAGCCGGCCCCCGAACCCGACCCCACCCCCGACCCCCTGCCTTTCCCGGCAGAGTTCGACCGTCCCGCCACCGCCTCCGAAAAGCCCGCCTCCGAGAAACCCGCCAAAGTGAAGAAAGAAAAGAAAGAGAAGGCAAAGAAGGAGAAGAAAGAAAAGATAGAGAAGAAGGAAAAGAAGGAGAAGAAGCGCCGCGGCTGGCTCTGGCTGCTCCTCCTGCTCCTCCTCCTCGCCGCCGGCGCAGCGGCCTACTGGTGGTTCGTCATGCGCCCCAACACCTCCGCCGCCGAGCCCGAACCCGTCGTGGCTCTCCCAGTCAAGCACCTCGAAGGCGTCGGAGCCGTGAACAGCCTCACCTACAACTGCGACCTGATCGACTACAGCCAGCGCGACATCATGCGCCACGGCGAACTCGTCAACCGCTTCATGGCCGAATACATCGACCTCTTCCTCGCCGACCACGGCTACCGCAGCGCCCGCGCCCCCATGATGGACCGCGTCCGCAGCTACAGCGCCGACCGCCTCTCCGAGCTGCTCGGTCCCCGCTTCGCCGTCCAGCGCCTCATACCCTACACCGACTATATCTATCGTTACAACGAGCCCTTCCTCAAAGAGCAGAACGGCCGTCGCGCTCGCGTCGCCGTCCAGCGCGAGCTGATGGAGGGCGGCGTCCTCGAAGGCATACTCCAGCGTCTGGTCGACGAGCTGGGCCTCCAGCCCGACGCCGGCGCTCCGCGCACCGCCGCCGTCGTCAAGGAGGTCAAGCAGTCCGAGCGGGCCGCCGTCGCACCCAAGAGCACCTCCGACGAGCCCCTGAACGTCAACGTCGAGAAAGGCAGCAAGCAGGGCTTCGACCTCATCGCCGGCTTCTACCTCGACAAGAACACCGCCGCTCGCATGACCGGACGCCTCCACGCCATGGGCTGCGACGCCTACATCATCGAGTTCAACGACCTCTACTACGTCAGCATGGGCAGCGCCAGCAGCCAGACCGCCGCCGACGCGCTCTACAAGCACGTCAAGAGCTGGTACGACGGCGACGTGGCCATCAAGAAATGGTAACCCCATAGTTGTTCCATACCAATAGAAAAGAGCCGATAACCGTAATACAAAACCCCGTAGGGGTTTCATACCAATAACAACATGGGGCATCATAAATTAGAGCGCTTCGCCGAGAACCTGACCTTCCCGAACCTCTTCCAGGTGGGCTTCGAACAGCTGGAAAAGGATGGCTTCGCCCTGAAGGGGCGTTGGGCCGACCATTTCGGCAACTCCAACCCCATCACGCTGGAGCTGGGCTGCGGCAAGGGCGACTACACCCTGGCCCTCGCCCGCATCCACCCCGAGCGCAACTACATCGGCGTCGACATCAAAGGAGCCCGCCTCTGGCGTGGCGCCAAGACCGCCGTCGAAGAGCCTCTGCCCAACGTGGCCTTCATCCGCACCCGCATCGAGCTCATCGACCGCTTCTTCGCCCCAGGCGAGGTCAGCGAGATATGGCTCACCTTCAGCGACCCACAGCCCAAGAAACCCAACAAGCGGCTCTCCTCACCGCGCTTCCTCGACACCTACGCCCGCTTCCTCGCTCCCCGCAGCGTCATGCACCTCAAGACCGACAGCCAGGAGCTCTACGACTACACCCTCAACGAGGTGCTGCCAGCCCGCGACGTCGAGGTCCTCGCCGCCACCCCCGACCTCTACAGCGAAAACATACAACCTGCCAACCTGTCAACCCTGGGCGAAGCCCGTCTCGCCCAGACCTTCTACGAGCGCATGTTCCTCGCCGAAGGCAAGCCCATCACCTACATCCAGTGGAAAATCAAATAAATAAACAAAACAATAAATAAACAAATAAACATTAATCATTATGTCAGGACACAACAAATGGTCTAAGATCAAACGCGCCAAAGGCGCCGCCGATGCCAAGCGCTCGAAACAGTGGAGCAACATTCTGAAACAGGTCACCATCGCCGTCCGCGAAGGCGGCGCCGACCCCGACAGCAACCCCCGTCTGCGTCTGCTCATCCAGAACGCCCGCGGATGCAACATGCCCA
>CAMVAA010000068.1 GCA_947165345.1 uncultured Bacteroidales bacterium | reverse complement strand
TCCCCTACCAGCGTCCCGCCGGTGGCCACGCCATCTTCGTCGACGGCGACAAGGTCCTCTCCAACGTCCCCAAAGAGGAGTTCCCCGCACAGACCCTCACCTGCGAGCTCTACCTCGAGGCCGGCATCCGCGCCTGCGAGATCGGCTACGTCCTCGCCGACCGCGACCCCGTGACGCGCCAGAACCGCTTTGGCGGCAACGACTTCGTCCGCCTCTGCATCCCCCGCCGCGTCTACACCAACAACCACATGGACGTCATCGCCGCCGCCCTCAAGAACGTCTACGACCGCCGCGACACCATCAAGCGCGGTCTGGAAATCACCTGGGAGGCCGAGCTCATGCGCCACTTCACCTGCCAGTTCCGCCGCCTCGGCTGAATAGCCGACGTAAAGGCATGACAACAAGAGCCCGTCGGGGCGGCAGCCACGCTGCCGCCCCGACGGCTTTCTATAGCATTATTTTTCGCACCCCGCCGCCGTATTCGTGAAAAATGTGTATCTTTGCACCCATACACAATACAACACACCTATGGCTAAAGATATAGTATGTAGCGGTATACGCCCCACCGGCAACCTGCACCTCGGCAATTATTTCGGCGCCTTGCGCAACTTCGTCGCCATGCAGGACGTCTACGACTGCTACTTCTTCGTGGCCGACTACCACTCCCTCACAACCCACCCCACACCCGGCAGCATCTACCAGGACGCTCGCACCATCCTCGTCCAGTACCTCGCCGCCGGCCTCGACCCCGAGAAGGCCACCATCTACCTCCAGAGCGACCTCCCCGAGACCATCGAGCTCTACCTCTTCCTGAACATGAACGCCTACCTCGGCGAGCTCGAGCGCGTCACCTCCTTCAAGGACAAAGTGCGCCAAAACCCCAACAACGTCAACGCCGGCCTGCTCACTTACCCCACCCTCATGGCCGCCGACATCCTCATCCACAAGGCCACACGCGTCCCCGTCGGCAAAGACCAGGAGCAGCACCTCGAAATGACGCGCACCTTCGCACAGCGCTTCAACACCATGTACGGCGCCGACGTCTTCCCGCTCCCCCAGGCCATAGGCTCCAAGACCGGCCTCGTGAAGATCCCCGCTCTCAACGGCAGCGGCAAGATGGGCAAAAGTGAAGGCGAAGCCAGCACCATCTTCCTCACCGACGAACCCTCCGTCATCCGCAAGAAGATAATGAAAGCCAAGAGCGACAGCGGCCCCACCCAGATGAACCAGCAGAAACCCGAAGAAATCGAGAACCTCTTCAGCCTCCTCCGCGCCGTCTCCGCGCCCGACACCGTCCAGTACTTCGACGACCTCTACAACAACTGCCAGATTCGCTACGGCGACCTGAAAAAGCAGCTCGCCGAAGACATGGTCGCCTTCGTCGAGCCCCTCCGACAGCGCATCCTCGAGATTGGAGCCGACGACCAGGCCCTGCGGCGCATCATGGACCGCGGCCGCGACAAAGCCCACCAGAGCGCCGCTCGCACCCTCGCCGAGGTGCGCCGCGTCATAGGCTACCGCAACTGACGCGCCCCCTGCCAGGCTGACAGCACAACAGGAAGAGGCCGCCGCACTTCGCAGTACGACGGCCTCTCCTCTTTGTCTTTGGTGCCGTTGCTCACGGCGTGGCCTTACTCGGCGACGGTCTCTTCGACAGCCTCCTCGGCGCCCTCGACGACCTCTTCAACAGCGTTCTCGACGGGCTCGGTGCTCTCCTCGGCGACGGCCTCGATAGGGGCAGCCTCCTCAGCGGCGGGCTCGGCGGTGGTGTTGTTGTTGCAGGCGGCGAAGCCGAACATACCGGCAATGGCCATCATGAATAATACTTTCTTCATCGTTGTTTCTTTTTTATTGGTTGTGTTATACGTTATTTCCTTTCCAATTGAGTTTGCAAAAGTACCACAAAAGGCCGGAAATGTTAAAAAATAAATTGCAAATAATTCCTAAAAGCTTCGTAACCCACTGTGCTGTAGCGCTCGCCTCTCGGCGATTTGAGCCGCTGCCACCCTCGCCGCCGCCGCAAAACAGGGCAAAAAAAGAAGCGGAAAGGCCTTTTCGGGCTCTTTCCGCTTGTCTCTTGTCTCTGTGCTTTGGACTGTCGTCAGGGCAGGGGCACCAGGTTGTTGAAGCCCATGAAGGCCATGGCCAGGATGCCGGCCGTCACGAGAGCTATCGGCACTCCCTTCATCCCGCGCGGCGTGCCGGTGAGCTCCAGCTGCTCGCGGATGCCCGCGAAGATGACCAGCGCCAGCGCGAAGCCTATGGCAATCGAGGCCGAGTACACCACGCTCTCAAGGAAGTTCATGTTCTTCTGTATCACCAGTATGGCCACACCCAGCACGGCGCAGTTGGTGGTAATCAGCGGCAGGAAGACGCCCAGCGCCTGATAGAGCGACGGCGCAATCTTCTTCAGCACAATCTCAACCATCTGCACCAGCCCGGCTATAACCAGAATGTACGCTATCGTCTGGAGGTACTCCAGGTGCAGCGGCACCAGCACGTAGGTCATGATGAGCCAGGTCACCATGGTGGCCAGCAGCATCACGAACAGCACGGCTCCGCTCATGCCTACCGACGACTTGACGTCCTTGCTCACTCCCAGGAACGGGCAGATGCCGAGGAACTGCGCAAGTACTACGTTGTTGACTAATATGGCCCCGATTATTAGGGCAGGTATCGTGATTCCCATAGTTCTTTTGTTTTAGGATTCAATTTGCAAAAGTACGCACTTTTTTCAAACTGACCAAATTATTTTCTCTTAGTGCTTCAATCTCACGCTGTCAGGCTCTCACTCCGTCCATCCCACCACGTCGCCTTTCTTCACCATCTGGCCTTGTTTGACGCACGTGTCGACCACCTTCCCGCCTTTCAGCGCCACCAGCGGCACTATCGCGTACGAAGCCTCGATGTTGGCCACCGTCGACCCTTCCTTCACCTCCGTGCCGGGGGCGGGGGCGGTGCTACGGTCGTCGAAGCGCACCTCCCACAGCATGCGGCCCGTCGCCGTGGCCACCAGCGGTGTGGCTCCCGGGTGCTTCTGCGAGATATAGTTCAAGGCCGCCGCGCCCGTGTCTTCGGCCGCTTCGCCTTTCACCTTCAGCTTCTCGCCTCTCAGCTGCGCCACCTCTTTGTTGAAGCGCTCCTTGGCCAGACCCGACTTGTAGTCGCGATACTGGCGGTCGTGCATGGCCAGCTCGAAGAGTTCCTCGTCGTCCTGGCCGCGGTCCCATCCGTTCTGCTCCATCTCTTTGATGTATTCCGGCAGCGCGTCGGGATAGGCGTCCTGCGGCACTCCGGTGTAGAACTCCATGCCTTGCTGCTTGGCCAGCTCCACTATCTCCGGGGCCAGCTGGCCCGGCAGCCGCCCGGCGCGGCCCAGAATCATGCTCCACGAGTCTTTGTCGATTTGGCTGAAGCGCGGCTTGCCCTGCGCCATCGAGAGGAGGTTCATCACGGCGATGTTCTTGGTGTACTGGCTGAAGGGCGTCACCAGCGGCGGATAGCCCAGCATCGGCCAGATGTGCTCCACCTCCTGGAAGAGCTGCACTGTGAGCTCCTCGAAGCTCACCTCGGCCTTGCCGCTCTTCTTCAGGGCCATGTTGATGGCGCCGTGTACGCCCCGCAGGTCGGTCATCATGCTACCCATCATGCCGCCGGGCAGCCCGCAGCCCACCAGCAGCGAGGTGCTGATGCGGTTCGCCGGGTTGATGTACAGGCCCAGGAAGTCGTCTATGAACTCCTGCGTCAGACGGCGCGCCTCCATGTAGGCGTCCATGTTGATGTCTTTCACCTTGAAGCCGGCGTCTTTCAGCATGGCCTGCACGCTGATCACGTCGGGATGCACCATGCCCCACGACAGGGGCTCCATGGCGCAGTCTATCACGTCGGCACCCGCCTGGGCCACCATCAGGGTCGAGGCCATCGAGAGGCCCGGGCCCGTGTGGCCGTGGTACTGGACCACGATGTGTGGGTATTTGGTCTTGATTTCGTGCACGAGGCGTCCGAGCGTGGCGGGACGTCCGACGCCGGCCATGTCTTTCAGGCAGATCTCGTCGGCTCCGAACTCCACCAGCTTGTCCACGATGCCCATGTAGTACTCCACCGTGTGCACCGGCGAGTGGGTGATCGACAGGGCCGCCTGGCTCACCATCCCAGCCTCCTTGGCGTATTTCACCGAGAGCTCAAGGTTGCGGGGGTCGTTGAGCCCGCAGAAGGAACGCATGATGTCCACACCCTGGGCTTTCTTCACCTTGGCCATGAGCCGCCGCACGTCCTTCGGCACACCGTACATGCGCAGCCCGTTGAGGGCTCGCTCGAGCATGTGCGTCTGGATGCCGGCTTTGTTGAAGGGAGCCGTCCATGCCCTAACAGCACGGTTCGGGTTCTCGCCGTACATGAGGTTCACCTGCTCGAAGGCGCCTCCGTTGGTCTCTATGCGGTCGAAACAGCCCATCTCTACGATGACGGGCGCTATGCGCTCCAGCTGGTCCACTCGGGGCTGGTATTTCCCGCTGCTCTGCCACATGTCGCGGTACACGAGGCTGAATTTTATCTCTTTTGCCATTGTGTCTATATCGTATATTCCTGATTAAAAAAACATTACCCCAATCTATTAATAAATTGGGGCAATGCAAATATACATTTTTTCTCAAATGTGCGAAGAAAAAAGACTTCCTCACATCACCAACTCCGCCACCGACGTGTCCGTCTCGGCCAGCCGCAGGCTGTATAGCCTCGCTCCCTCGGGCATGACGGGCTCCAGCAGCCGGGCGAAGTGCAGAAGCAGGTTCTCCGTCGTGGGCTGGAAGTCCACCTCCACGAGGTTGGGCGCCTCTATCCCCGCTCCGCGCGGAAGCACAAGGGCGTGGTCGAACCGCTCCACCACGGTGTGCTCCACCAGCTCTTTCAGCCGGTGGAAGTCCACCGTCATACCGTCGGCGTGCATGACCGTCCCCTCAACCGTGACGTCGAGGTGGTAGGAGTGGCCGTGCAGGTTGGCGCACTTGCCTTCATAGCCCGGCAGCGCGTGGGCCATCTCGAAGGCGAACTTCTTCGTGAGGAGCATCTTCATAGTTTCAGCTTTGCTTTGGCCATGTCGGCGGTGATGGTGTAGGTCGTCCCTTTGGCCGTCTGCGGCAGGTCGAACATGATGTCAGTCATGATGCCCTCCATAATCGACCTCAGGCCGCGGGCTCCAAGGTGGTACTCCACAGCGCGGTCCACGACAAGGTCGAGGGTCTCGGGGGCGAAACGCAGCTCTACCCCGTCCATCTTGAAGAGCTCGGTGTACTGTTTCACGAGGGCGTTGCGCGGCTCCGTCAGAATGCGGCGCAGCGCCTCGCGGTCGAGGGGCTCCAGGTGGGTGAGCACCGGGAAGCGGCCCACGAGCTCGGGGATCAGACCGAACTTCTTGAGGTCCATGGGTTGGACATACTGCAGCATGTTTGTGCGGTCCAGCTCCTGCCGCCGTTCGTCACCTTTGAAGCCTATGAGGTTGGAGTTGAGCCTGGCCGCTATGGCACGCTCCACTCCGTCGAAAGCTCCGCCGCAGATGAACAGTATGTTGCGGGTGTTGATTTTTATCAGTTTCTGCTCCGGATGCTTACGGCCTCCTTCGGGCGGCACGTTGACGTCGGCTCCCTCCAGCAGCTTCAGCAGGGCCTGCTGTACGCCCTCGCCGCTCACGTCGCGCGTGATGCTCGGGTTCTCGCTCTTGCGCGCTATCTTGTCGATCTCGTCGATGAAGACAATGCCGCGTTCGGCGGCGGCAACGTCGTAGTCGGCGGCCTGCAACAGCCGGACCAGGACGTTCTCCACGTCGTCGCCCACATAGCCGGCCTCGGTCAGCGTCGTGGCGTCGGCTATGCAGAACGGCACCTTCAGCAGCTTCGCGATCGTGCGGGCCAGCAGGGTCTTGCCGGTTCCGGTCTCGCCCACCATGACGATGTTCGACTTCTCAATCTCGACATCGTTGGTGTCTTTGTGCTGTGCGTTGTAGCGCAGGCGCTTGTAGTGGTTGTATACGGCCACCGAAAGCACTCGCTTGGCGGCCTCTTGCCCTATGACGTACTGGTCCAGGAATTCTTTTATCTCGTGGGGCTGCGGTATCGGCTCGTCGAAGACGGGCGACGGCGTCGTCGGCCGCTGGTCGCGGAAGATGTGGTCTGCCTGGTGGGCACAGTCGGCGCAGATGTATCCGGTCAGTCCGGCGGCCAGCATGCCGGCTTGCGACGCCGGTCGGCCGCAGAAGGAGCAGTGCTCTTCAGGTTGGTTGGGTTTCTTGGGCATATCTTGCTTGATTGCGTTGTGGCGTTAATATGGTTGTATCTGTCTTATAGTAGTTGGTTCTTGGATGCATCCTGGCGGATGAAGATGAAGAGGAGTATCGTGAAGGCTATCAGCGACGAACCGCCGTAGCTGAAGAATGGCAGCGGGATGCCGATGACGGGCACCAGCCCCAGCACCATGCCTATGTTGACGAAAAGGTGCATGAACAGGATGCTGGCTACCGAATAGCCGTAGAAGCGCGAAAAACGGCTCCTCTGTCGCTCGGCCATGTTCACCAGCCTCACAAGCAGCCACACGTACGCTGCCACGAGCAGCGTCGAGCCCAGCCAGCCCCACTCTTCGCCCACGGTGCAGAAGATGAAGTCCGTGTGCTGCTCCGGCACGAAGTCGGCCTTCGTGACGGTGCCTTGCAGGAACCCCTTGCCCACCAGACCGCCGCTGCCGATGGCTATCTTCGACTGGTGCACGTTGTAGCCCGACCCCTGAAGGTCGGCGTTTTTGCCCAGGAGCACGTCGATGCGCTCGCGCTGGTGCGCCTCGAGGACGTTGTTGAAGACGAAGTCGACCGAGAAGACAAACATCGCACAGCAGGCCAGCACCGCGGCCACTCGCCAGTAGTCGCGCGTCGTCCGCTTGTTGAGCCACACAAAGAGGTACAGCACGGCAATCAAAAGCAGCACTCCCAGCAGTATGTATTTGTTCACCAGCAGCGCCAGCACGAAGAGCGCTATGGCCACCAGCCCGATTATCAGTATCAGGCCCGAAAGGCCTTCGCGGAACAGCGGCAGCACAAAGGCCGTGAACACCAGCGCCGACCCCGTGTCGTGCTGCAGAAACACCAGCGCGGCAGGTATGCCTATGATTATCAGCGACGCCACCTTGGTCCGCGTCTGCTTCCACTCCACGTCGATGGCACTCATGTATTTGGCCAGGGCAAGCGCCGTGGCGAACTTGGCGAACTCCGACGGCTGGAGCTTGAACGGGCCCAGGTTGATCCACGACGTGGCGCCCTTGGTCACGGTGGCTATGAAAAGCGTCACCACCAGCAGGGCCAGCACGGCACCGTAGATGATATATGCTGTGTTGGAGAAGAAACGCGGCTCGGTGAGCACCACCACCAGCGCGATGACGGCAGCGGCAATGGTCCATATCAGCTGCTTGCCGTGGAAGGTGTCGAAGTCGAAGACCGCCGCCTGGCTCTCGCTGTAGGTGGACGAGTAGATGTTTGCCCAGCCGAACAGCACCAGGAAGGCCCACAATCCCACCGTAATCCAGTCTATCTTAAGTTTCTCTTGGTACATCGTTTGTCTGCTTCGTGTTACTCCAGGATTCCCTGAGTCCTATCGTTTTGTTTGTCACCTCTCTCCCTGCACTCCCCGCTCTCATTTCTTCTTCTTTTTGGTCACCCTGTAGAGCGGCAGCTTCTGGCAGGGCTCCACCTCCTTGTAGTACTTCTCCACGTCCTTGCGCTTCACCTCGCCGTTACAGTATTTCTCGACCAGCAAGCCCGCTATGGGTGCTGCCCAGGTGCCGCCGCCGCCTCGCGCGTTCTCCACATACACCGCTATGGCTATCTTCGGGTTGTCCTTCGGTGCGAAGCAGATGAATACGGAGTGGTCCTCGCCGTAGTTCTGCGCCGTGCCTGTCTTGCCGCACACGTCAAGGCCATCCACTCGGGCCCTACGGGCTGTGCCGCCGGCCACGTGGACCACGTCGTACATGCCTTCGGCCGCTATGTCGAAGTAGCGCCTGTCGATGCCCGTCTCGTGGCGCTCCAGGTACTTCTCGTTGCGCAGCGAGTCCGGACCGTAGAAGCGCACCATGTGGGGCGTGATGTAGTAGCCGCGGTTGGCCACGATGGCGGCAAGGTTGGCCATCTGGATCGGCACCACCGTCACCTCGCCCTGGCCTATCGAGTTGCTGTAAATGGTCGAGAAGGCCCAACGCTCTTTGCCGTACCACCGGTTGTAGTAGGCCGTGTCGGGTATGTTGCCCTTCGATAGGCCGGCCTTCGGCAGGTCGATGTCCAGCTTCTGCCCGAAGCCGAAGCGCATCATGTAGTCGTGCCACACCGTCAGGCCGTACTGCGAGTCCTTGTAGATGCTCTTGTATTTGCCCTGCTGTATCACACGCCGGTAGACTTGGTAGAAGTAGGGGTTGCAGCTCATCTTGATGGCCTCGCGTACGCTGGCGGCCGACGGATGGTTGTGGCAGCCCACGAGGCTCTTGTCGCACACAAAGCCGCTGCCGGGTGCGATGACCCCGAGGTCCAGCGCAGTCACGGCCTGGGCAACCTTGAAGATACTGCCCGGCGGATACTGCCCCATAAGCGCTCGGTTGAGCATCGGCTTGGAGATGTCGGCGTTCAACTTGCGGTAGTTCTCGCCGCGTATGCGGCCCACCAGCAGGTTGGGGTCGTAGGTCGGTGCGCTCACCATGGCCAGCACCTCGCCCGTCGAGGGCTCCAAGGCCACCACACAGCCGCGCTTGTTCGCCATCAGCTCCTCGGCATACTGCTGCAGGTCGGCGTCGAGGGTGGTATGCAGGTTGTAGCCCTCCACGGGCAGCGTGTCGTACATTCCGCCGGCGTAGGGCCCCACCTCGCGGTTGTGGACGTCGACGTGCATCACCCTCCGCCCTTTCACCCCGCGCAGCACCTCCTCGTAGCTCTTCTCCAACCCGCTCTTCCCTATATAGTCACCCTGCTTGTAGTACGGGTCCCGGTCCAAATCCCCCTGGTCCACCTCGCCGACATAGCCCAGCACCTGCGCCGCTATCGGCCGGTCGTAGATGCGCAGCGTGCGCTGCGAGATGTAGAACCCCTTGAAGCGGTACATCTTGTTCTCGAACCGCGCATACTCCTCCTTCGACACCTGCTTCATGAAAATCGACGCCGAGTACGAAGAGTACTTGCGCGCCTTCCGCATCCGCTCGTCGAAGTCGTCCCGCGTGATGCCCACACTCTGGCAGAAATAGGCCGTGTCCAGGTCCTTCACCATGCGCGGTATCACCATCAGGTCGTACACCGCCTCGTTGTGAACCAGCAACTTGCCGTTGCGGTCGTAGATGAAGCCGCGCGCCGGATACTGCGTCACGTTGCGCAGCGACTGCTGGTCGGCCAGCTTGCGGTACTTCGGGTCGAAAAGCTGCAGCATAGCCAGGCGTCCCGCAAACAGGATGCCCACCACGATGAAGATAAGCTTCACCACATGGCCTCGGTCCGAATATTTGTCAGCCATAAATTAGCACCTCTTAAACGATGCCTCCGCCCCTTTTATTGCACCCTTGCCGAAAAAAACTTAACCACTGTCCACCACCCGCACGAGGAGCATTAATCCCACCCCATGTCCCCCTCTACCCCCTCTCTACCCCCTCTCTGGGTCCCCTCTACCCCCTCTCTGGGTCCT
>CAMVAA010000067.1 GCA_947165345.1 uncultured Bacteroidales bacterium | reverse complement strand
CTTCTATGTTGCCACGCAGGTTGTTGCGTCAGCAGATAATTTATAAGATTTATAGATTTCTGCCCGCAGGGCAAGGCATTTTGAAGCAGCCCAATGTAGTATTCCCTCCGAAAGTTGAATAATTTACAAGATTTACAAGATCTCGCGATACACGCAGTGCGAGCAGGCGAATAAATAATTAGTATTCCCGTCACACGCGGAATTAATCTACAAGATTTACAAGATCTCGCAATGCACGCAGTGCGAGCAGGCGAATAAATATCTACAGGATCTTCAGCGCTATCGCCACGCAGGCCTCGGCGTCGGCCAGGGCGTGGTGGTGGTTCTCCAGGCAGTAGCCGCAGGCCTCGCTGACGGTGTGCAGCTGGTGGTTGGGCAGGCCTTTGAGCTTGCGGCGCGAGGCCCGCAGGGTGTCGTGGAAGACATAGCCCGGCCAGTCCATCCGGTACACCTGCATCACCGCCCGCAGGCAGCCCTCGTCGAACATGGCGTTGTGGGCCACCAGCGGCAGCCCCTCGATGAGCGGTTCTATCTTGTGCCACACCGTCGGGAACACCTCGGCGCCGTCGGTGTCCTTGTGGCAGAGCCCGTGCACCCGCTGGCAGAACCAGGCGTAGTAGTTCGGCTCCGGCTGAATGAGGCTGTAGAACGTATCCACCACCTCGCCCCCGCGCACCACGACCACCCCCACGCTGCACACACTGCTCCTCTCCCCGTTGGCCGTCTCAAAATCTATCGCCGCAAAGTCATTCATTGGTATAGTAACTGTCGTCTATTCCTTGTTTTTCCGGATGCAAAGATACAAAATAATCCGCATATCACACATATTTATCCCGTGGCGGCATCTAATAACGTGTGTTTTATGCACGTTATTCGGACTGTCATGTGCATTATTTGCACAAATGACCTTATAGTGGTTGTAGCTAAATATGCGACAACTACCAAATTCTCTTCATGTGAGCAATTTAGCAACTTGTGCATTTTTGCAACAGATGCCTAACAAATGCGTGTTGTTCATAACATCAATATCTCCCGGATATCTCGACCATTACATAGTATTACACAGAATTAACCTATAACGTCTGACACCCGTTAAAACATCTTTAGCTTTTACTCCCCTTTTACTCAAACTTTAATCATCTTTTGAGAAACTCTGGGGTAACTATATGGTAACTCCATGGTCATTCCAGTGCACCATACCTCTCCCGATACCCCCCCCTTTTGCTTATTCAAAAGACAACACCCCCTGAACCATCGCCGAACTAACCTTGCACCGGTTGAAGATATCTGTCACCGTTGCTCCATTCGTGGAAAGCCCGTAAAAAACATCCTCGCCTAACAATATATACTCCCAGTCTTTTCCATTCCGAGATTGTTCCGGCAACTGATTTATCTTCTCGCACCATTCTGTTGCCGCCCTGCGCTTCTGCTGCACGTTCCGGTCTCTCACCTTGTCTGTGCCCTTCGTCTCCACAAGATACAGCCTGTCGTTTGTTTCCACAATGAAATCGGGGTGGTACGTCGCCAGCAGCCCGTCCGTCCTCATATAGGCAATCGTAGCAAACCGGTGGCGTGTCTCACTTATTTTTATCCATCGCTCCACATCGCTGTCGCTATCGACAAAGTCCATAAAGGCATGCTCCAACCCGCCCCCATGCGACGGGAAGGCTGTGCGGGTGTAGATGGTCTTCTGGTATTCCTGCGAGAACTGCTCACGCATCGGCAACGTCTCCACACTTGAGAACCAGGTCTGCACCACCTCGGCCTCCGTCGACTGCACCTGCTGCTGCAGACGGAACAGCTCGGCAGACATTACCTTTATAATGTGCTGCGTCACCACACCGTTCTGTGCTAACAATATCTTCCAGTCGTTACCACCGAAGGGGTCGAACTCCTGTCCAAAAAGCCGCTGCCTTATATACTTGTCGAGCGTTTGCATAACCATAGCTTCACCAACTTGCAGCACCGGCATATTGTGGTTCTGCATGTGCGTCACCGTCCGCAGCAACTTCTGCAAATACTCACGATAACTGTCGGCAGTGAAAAGGTCGGCCTTCACGGTGAACTTGCCAAAGGTGGTCTTCATGGCCACCGCCTGGCTGACGAATGTCTCGCCGTCCGTTGCCAGGTATCTCCGCAGTTGGTCGAGGGTGTAGGCCGTGAAAGTCTCCATGCGAGCCACCTCTGGCATCGGCAACTCCAGCAGTTCTTCGCTTTCGCGCAGTATGTTGATCCATGCTATATCGTACCTTTCGTAGTCCTCCTTCAACTTGGCCGTCACCATGTCGCCCATGGCATTTGCCGTGCTGTCTCCAGTGTCAACAGCCGCCAGTCCGCCGTTGATCAGGTCGTCGTAGAACTCGCGGAAGCGTGGATGCTCCACAATGAACAGTATATCCATATAGTTCAGCGGCTCCCGTTTCTCTACCAGCAGCCTATGGCGGTTTTCCAACTTGGAATCAGCGTATTCCGGCTCGCGCCACATCAGGCGCAGGCCGCGCCCCACCACCTGCTCCAGCAGGATGGATGATTCGCTGCTTCGCAGCGGCACTATGACGCAAATATTGTTCACATCGAAGCCCTCGCGCAGCATCATCACGCTCACTATCACACGCGGCTCCGCATAGTGGTCCACATTGCTCAGCCTCTCGCTGACGCGGTGCCACTCGTCGTCTTTCATATTGCCTTTGGCATCGCTGTCTACTCGCAACACCTCCTCCGGTGCCAGTCCTTGTGTCAACAGGTAGTTCTCCACCAGCGGCGTAACTTTCGTATCCTCGCACACCACCAGCATCTTGGCGTATTTCTGTTCTCCGAAGTCTTCTTGCAGCCGGTTCAAGCGCTCCATGCCGGCCCGCAGCATCAGCTTCTGTCCGTCGCTGAGGGCTATCACCGAACGGCCTTCGCGGATGGCGCTATAGTCGAGACCTTCCAGTTCGGTGAGGCTCTGTCGCTGGTCGAGCGACAGGGTCTTCACCAACCCGTGCTGCATGGCCTCCTTCAGGTCGAAGTCCACCACAATGTGCGGGAAGTATATCTTTCTTGCCCGGCGACCGCTGCCCCGCTGTTCGTAGGGCGTGGCGCTGAAGTCCACCTGCACCCTGCAACGCTTGCCTTGCAGCATATAGTCCAGCGCCTGTTGCCATTGCACGTCGTCCTCGTCGCCGCCGTTCTCGTGCACGTGGTGTGCCTCATCGTTGATGACCATTAGATCCGGCAGGTCGTGCAGGTATTCCGCCTCGGTGCCGCGCAGGTAGCGTCGGTCGAGCACGTCGAGGGCGTTGCCGCTGGCAATGCCCGGCCGCAACGGCAACAGCTCGTCCACCAGCTCTTTCTCGTCGTCCTCTTTTTGCAGGAACAGGTGCCAGTTGGTGATGGCTATCAACCCCTCGCCGGTTGCCTTGCGACCTATGCCTTGCTCTTTGCTGACAGTGTTGGTCTGCACAAAGTTGAACACCTCTTCTCGGTATTGTGGCGGCAGAAACAGCTCCTTGTATTTTTGCAAGTCCGAGCTTTCCACTCTCCGCTCTCCACTTTCCACTTTCCCAAGGTAGGCGTCGAGCAGCCGCTCATAGACGATGATGCCGGGGGCGATAAGCAGGAAGCGCTGTGTGTAGCGGTCGCCCCCCGTGTGCCGTGCGTTGAGCATCTGCCACAGCACCAAGGCATGCATCACCCATGTCTTGCCAGTGCCGGTGGCCATCTTGACAGCATATTTGGGCAGACGGTACTTCTCCTGCTGCAGGTTGTTCATATCCACCATCCCCATCTCGTCGGCCATCACGCTGACGTAGTTGTCCTCCACGGTTTGCACTCCAGCTACTTCGTGCAGGTAGATGGTGTTCAGTATGGCTTGCCGTTGCCCTGCGTGGAAGTTGAATGTGCGTTCTGTGGTGAACGGCTCACAGAACCAGTATTGCAGCAGTTCGCGTGTAACCGGCGTCACCATCTCCATCATCTCGCCGCTCTCCCAGGCCTCGCTTACCTTGTCTCTCAGCCGCTGTGCCAGCAGCAGCGATATGTTGTCTTGGTTGTATTCTATCATAACCCATAAATCTATAACCGATAACCTATAACCTTTACACCCTTTCCACCACAACGCTTTCAAAACCGAACACGTCCACTGCCTTAACGCAGACGGCACGGCTCTCCTTGTGCGGCACGGTGAGGTCGGCGCGGTAGACGCAGTGCAGCGCGTCGTGGTCCTGCGCCGTATTTTCGCGGTAGTCCTGCCACGTGGAGCGGAAGGTCTGCCCGTCGTAGTCGGGGTCAATGCTCCAGTACTCGATGAGGGCCAGAGGGTCTTCGGCCATCACGCGGCGCACTGCCTCGCGGTCCTTGTCGTCCAGCGGGATATTGTCAGGCGACAGCTGCACATAGTCACGTAGGCGTATGGACAGAACGTCGTTCTCGCCGAGGGTCTGCTTTTCGATAGGATAAAGCGCAAGGTACTGCAGGCCGCTGAAACGTATTGTGCCGTTTTGGACGAGTTTTGAGAATCCTTGTTTTTTCAGGCGTTCCATCAGGTCGGGCGGAATGACCAGCACCTCGACGGTCTGCTTGTACTCCTCGATGGCGGTGCTGATATCGAAGCTGAAGTTCCATGCCAGCACGACGCACTTCTTCCAGCCGCCGCCGAGCAGACTCTGTGTCGACTCGCTAGCGCGACGCAGGGTGGCGCGGCCCGTCAGCTTGTTGGGACTGTCCACGTAGACCAGCGTGCGCTCATCCTTGATGAAACCAAAATTCCGGTCGCTCACCTGGTCGGGCGTGAACGGCAGGGCACCGTAGAGCTGCATCACCTGCTGGCTGAGGTCGCCTATGCTTTTGAAGAGTTTGGTGCTATGCATCATCTCCTTCTGGTAGTCGCCGATGGCTTGGTAGAGGAACGGCTTCACCTCCTGGTCGATGAGGCGCTTGCGCATCACGAGTGTGGCTGGCTTGCCGATATCAGTGGTTATCCACCTGCGCCCCAGACGCTCCGCCACCGCTGCAGTGGTGCCGCTGCCACCAAAGAAATCGCAGACAAGGTCGCCCTCGTTGCTGGAAGCTTTGATGATGCGCTCGAGGAGCGCCTCGGGCTTTTGGGTAGCATAATTCGTTAGTTCTTTTGCCTGACCTGCAATGAGATTAATGTCTGTCCAAATGGACTGTATTGGTTTCCCTGGCATCTCATCGAGATATATTTTCTTCTTAGGGAATCCGGATGAGGTGTAATAAAGAAGCCCTTGTTCATCAAGTGATTTCATATTCTCTTCAGAATATCTCCAGGCCCTGTAATGGCCATTCCAATTGTAATAAACGCCCCGTCCTCCTGGCCCTAATGTATTTTCAACTTTATATTTCCTCCCATCACCATCATCCATTGAGTACATTTTCAAATATTTCTCATCGTATGGAGTGTATTGTACATTCCACTCCCTATTATTCATATCCTTTGCATAATAGAATATGCAATCATGAATTGTTCCGTATTTATTGGTATCATTGTGTGCATAAACTCTTTGCCAAACAATTTCATTTACGAAATTACTCTTCCCGAATATCTCATCCATCAGCACCTTGACGTAATGGCCGACGTGCCAGTCGATATGGACGTAGATGCTGCCATGGTCGGAGAGGAGTTCACGCATCAAGACGAGGCGGGGGTAGAGCATACGCAGGTAGCTTACGGTACCGTCCTTCCAGGTATCGGCGTAGGCGAACTGCTCGATGGTGGTGGGCTTCTGGCTGATGTCGCCACCGGGAAGCGTCAGCTTGGTTCGGTAGTCGGCCTTGCTGTCGAAGGGCGGGTCGATATAGATGAGGTCCACCTTGCCGCGCAGCGAGGGCAGCCCCGTGGCCGGGTCGCCCGCCAGCAATGCCTGCATGGCCAGCAGGTTGTCGCCATAGATGAGGCGATTGAGGTCGGCCAGATTGTTTGGAGCAATCTGATTGCTTTGAAAGCGAATATTGCTGCTGGCCTTGGCAGGCAGCACTACCTCATTGGTCTGTAGGGTGATACGGTTGGCTGAGGAGAGGCGGTCGAGTATGGCTGCCGCCTCGCGGTTGCCGTCGCGCACGATATCCGGCAACTCGTTAATAAGGCTCTTGATGGGCATAGGGCTTGCTGTTGTTATGGCTTGCCATCCATCCCTTCTACTTCATCCCCGACCGCATACAAAAAGGAGGCGAGCCAATCTCGTCTCCAGGCTGCGGTCGTAGGAAGTACCGGTAAAAGGGAAAGTCAAAAAGCCCGCCTCAATGCGAGCATCTGCCTTTGTAACCCTTTTACACCAGATTGAAGTTTCCTACGTTCCAGCCTGGTCGGAACAAACAGCAAACGCTATTACTATGTATTGTTTATTTCTTTTCTGCTTCTTACTTCATTTTAACATCATTTTCACGCTGCAAAGATACACATTTTTTTTATAAACAGGCTGTCATTTCATTCTTTTTTTGTATTTTTGCATTTTCGTCAGACGTAACGAATAAATGATTATTAACCCTAAAACATATAGAGACATGAAGAAGTACCAATGCACCGTATGCAAGTATGAGTATGACCCGGCCATGGGTGACCCGACGCAGGGTATAGCCCCCGGCACGCCTTTCGAGGCGCTACCCGCCGACTGGAAGTGCCCCCGTTGCAAGCAGGGCAAGGAAAAGTTCGCCCCCGTCGAGGAGGCTCCAAAGGCCAATCCCTATGCCGGCACGCAAACCGAGAAGAACCTCATGGAGGCCTTCGCCGGCGAGAGCCAGGCCCGCAACAAGTACACCTACTTCGCCTCGAAAGCCAAGAAGGAAGGCTACGAGCAGATTGCCGCCCTTTTCCTGCAGACCGCCGAGAACGAGAAGGAGCATGCCAAGTTGTGGTTCAAGGAGCTGAACGGCATCGGCACCACCGCCGAGAACCTGCTGGCCGCCGCCGAAGGTGAGAACCACGAGTGGACGGACATGTACGAGGGCTTCGCCCGCACCGCCGAGGCCGAGGGCTTCCCGGAGCTGGCCGCCCGTTTCCGTGGCGTGGCCGCCATCGAGAAGCACCACGAGGAGCGCTACCGCGCCCTGCTCCACAACGTGGAGGCCAAGGAGGTCTTCGCAAAGAGCGAGGTGAAGGTGTGGGAGTGCCGCAACTGCGGCCACATCGTGGTGGGCACCCAGGCCCCGGAAGTATGTCCCGTGTGCAACCATCCGCAGTCCTACTTCGAAATCAACAAGCAGAACTACTAAAGGACACTTCTATAAATCCATAAACTCCTTGCCCTGCGGGCAGAAATCTATAAATCTTATAAAACACTTCGCCACCGACCTGCAGAACGCCCACGACCTGGGTCGCCGCCTGGCTGATATGGCTAAGCAACAATAACGATACCTCTAATCGCACAGAAACCGCAGCACCGCGGCGTTGAACGCCTCGGGGTTGCGGTTTGCTATGAAGTGGTCGCCGCGCAGGATGGCCAGCTGCGCACCGGGGATGGCGCTGGCAATAAGGCGCGTGTGGCTGTTCTTGATCATATCTTTGTCGCCAGCCACGACCAGCGTGGGACAGGTGATGTGCGCCAGTTCCTCGGGGCGCACGTTGGGGTCGTTGACCATCAGACCCAGCATCTCGGCGTTACGGAGGGCTTTCGCGCTGCGACGGGCGAAGAGACGCGCTATGCGGTAGCCCACCTCAATGGGCAGTTGGACGCCTATTTTCACCCCGCGGGCGTCAAGGTTGGCGCCGTTGAGGATGAGCCTTTCCACTCGCTCGGGGTGCCGCAAAGCGAAGACCATCGCGATGTTGCCGCCGTCGGAGAAGCCCAGCAGGTGGGCTTTCTCTATGCCCAAACGGTCCATGAAGGCCAGCAGGTCATCGGCAAACTGGCGTATGGTGAACGGGGCGGTGCCGCGCGGCGTCTGGCCGTGGCCACGGGTGTCGAGGGCCAGGACATGGAAGTGGCTGGCGAAAGGCTCCATCTGGTGCTCGAAGTAGCCGCACTGCTCACCGTTGCCGTGCAACAAGAGCAGCGGGAAGCCGGAGCCACGCTCAACATAGTGGTGCATAATGATGTCAGGCATGGCGTTCTGAATGCTAAAAGACGTCGTGGACGACGTTGGACGACCCAGAGGTACTGCATCCACTTGTGGCTGCGTTGCCAGTGTAGTGGAGTTTGCTGCCGCCGGAGAGGCTGACCCGTATACTTCCGTCGCTATGGAGACAGGCTGTGCTTGCGCCCGACAGGGATCCGGTGCAGACATCGCAGGACAGTGCATACTTTCCGTCCAAAACATTCTGCACCATGGTGCTGGCACCGGAGACTTCGAGGTCCAAGCCGGCAACCTGACCAGCGACGGTAGCATCAGACGAGCCGCTCATATCGAGGTGCAGTTCCGTGGCCGTCACCTGCCCATTGAAGCTCGAAGCTCCCGAGAGGTCCAACTCGGCCTCGGTAGCCTTGATGTCGCCCACGAAATCGGAAGCGCCCGAGATATCGAGTTCGACGTCCGCTGCCGAGAGGCCATAGGCGGTGCAGAAAGAGGAGGCACCAGAGAGGTCCACCTTGGCGAGGGCGGCGTTGTATGGCAGGACGGCTTTCAGTTTTGTTCCAGAGCTGGAGCGCCAGCCTTTAATATAGATTTGCAACGACTGGCCGCTTTCTTTGACTATGACGTACGGCATAATATTGTCACCGGCAGTGATGACGACCTGATTGACGCTGTCGCTGACGGTCACATCGAAGGCATCCTCGACACTGAGGTCGGTGTAGGCGCCGCTGACGGAGAATAACTGCGTGATGGGGTCACCCGCATCGATAGTGCATCCTGCAAACGCGAAGAGTGCCATGATGCTAACAAAAATGGTTGGTTTCTTCATTTCCAAGAGGTTAATGGTTCATATCTTATTTCTTTGTCGCGGCCGACGTTCTCGGGCGCAGCCGTAGGTGTCAGAGCGGATGTGGTGCAGACGGCGGACGAAGTGTCGACGCGGGCGCGCTACAGAAGGTCCGGGAGGGCGTCGAACCGGTCTATGAGTTGCTGGGCGCCCGCGGCGCGGAGTTGCGCGGCGGACTGGTTGCCATAGGTGACGCCGACTGTGCGACAACCGGCGGCGCGACCCATGAGGATGTCGTAGTCGGCGTCGCCGACTACGAGTGCTTCGGAGGGGGCAATGCCGAGGGCGGCGAGAATCTTATGTACCGGCTCTGGATGAGGCTTGTGGTGCTCCACGTCGTTGGCGCTGACCACCATGCTGACGTAGTGCTCCAGGTGGAAGGTCTTCACGAAGCCCTCCAGCGTGGGGCGCCCACGGCTGCTGCAGATGGCCAGCTGTAGACCGCGGTCATGCAAGGCTTTGATGGTCTCCAGCACATGGGGGAAGAGGCGGACGGTGCCGTCGGTGTTCAGCTCGTCGAACACACGTCGGTAGACATCGGCACAGCGCTCGGCAAGGTCGTCGTCGACACCGCAGAGCGTGTTGAAACATTCCTTCAACGGCAGGCCAATGATACTCTTGCACTCGGCGGCGGTACGTTCCGGCAGCCCCAACTCGCGTAGCGTCGCCTGAATGGAGGCGATGATGATGGGCTGCGTGTCGGCCAGGGTGCCGTCAAAGTCCAATATGACTAATTGCGTCATTGTGTTATTGCGTTAGTGACTGACGCTTACATATACACAATTACACATTAACGCACTAACGCATTAGCCTGCACATATTGTTCCAGCAAGCGCTGTACGTACTTGCCGAAGACGTCGAACTCAATGTTGACCACCGTGCCTTCGCGGAAGTTGTGGAAGTTGGTCACCTGGTAGGTGTAGGGGATGATAGCTACGGAGAACATGCCGGGTTCGCTGTCCACCACCGTCAGGCTGACGCCATTGATGC
>CAMVAA010000066.1 GCA_947165345.1 uncultured Bacteroidales bacterium | reverse complement strand
AAGAAGGTGAAAACCTCGAGAGAGCTCTGAAGAAGCTGAAACGCAAATTCGACAAAACCGGCGTTGTGAAAGAGATGCGTCGTCGTCAGCAGTTCACGAAGCCCAGCGTCATCAATCGCGAGAAACGCCTCAAAGCCATCTACGTGCAGGGCCTGCGCCAGCAAGAGCTCGACAAGTAAAGGGCCAGAGCTCCCCACAGGAGCGACGCCATTGAACAAAAAGACACCGCCTCGTTACCGAGGCGGTGTCTTTTTGTCGTGTCTTCCGATTACTGCTGCTGCGCCGTAATCTTCTCCAGCCACTTCAGCATGCCGAACATCACACCCATGGCGATGAGGCACACGGCCATGAAGAAGGCCCAGGTCATCCACAGCTTCGGCAGCGAGTTGAAGAGGATAGGTCCAATCATGATGAGCAGGTTGCCGATGGCAGTGGCGCCAAGCCACAGACCCTGGCAGATACCCTGCAGGTGTTTTGGAGCAATCTTGGACACAAAGCTCAAGCCCATCGGGCTGATGAAGAGCTCGGCCACCGTCAGGAAGAAGTAGGTAACGATGAGCACCCAAGCGTCTGCTTTCATGCCAGCGATGGTGGCGGCATCCTGTGCCAGGAAAGCCTTGCCCGACGGATAGCCCATGTTCATACTGAAAATGGTCAGGAAGACGTAGGCACAGGCAGCGAAGAGCATGCCGATGACAATCTTGCGCGGAGCGGAGAACTTGCGGCCCCAAGTGGTGCCGAAGAGCCACATGATGACCGGCGTCAGCAGAATAACAAGGGCGGGGTTGAGGAACTGCCACACCTCGGGGGCAACGCTGTCAGAGTTGACGAAGTCGCGGGCGAAGAGCGAAAGCGACTGGCCGTTCTGGTGGAACGACATCCAGAAGAACACGCAGATACCCAGCACGGCATACAGACCGGCCATACGCTGCTTGATCTCCTTGGCCATAGCGGCTTTCTCCTCGGCGGTGTACTCGGCCACCTCGGCCTTGGCCGCCTTCTTGGCGGGTGCCGGGAATATCTTCTTAAAGGCAAGGAAGATGCACAGCGAAATGAGCATGGCGCACACAGAGGCTATGAACGAGTAGTGGATACCGGTGTTGAACACCTGCAGATAGCTCTCGCAGGCGGCCTGGAGGTTGGCGGGGTCAAAGTTCTGGTTGTTCTCGCTCATCCAGGTGGTGAGGTTGGCCATCTGGGTGGCGTCCATTCCCGTAGCGTCGTTGATGTACTGGTGGCACAGGGCGGGCAGGTTCGAATTGTAGGTCATGCCGTTCTGGCCGAGCCACCACTGGCGCAGCGAAGGAGCCACGAAGGGAGCGATAACGCCGCCGATGTTGATGAAGACGTAGAAAATCTGGAAGCCCGGGTCGCGCTTGCTCTGCGCGTAGGCCAGGGCCTCGGGGCCCTTCTTGGCAGCCTCGGCCTCGAGGTTGTCGTACATCTGGCCCACAATGGCCTGCAGGTTGCCCTTGAACAGACCGTTACCGAAGGCAATGACAAACAGGGCCAGGCAGGTGACCACCAGCACCATGGTCTTCGTGCCCATGTCGACCGTCAGCGGGATGGAAAGCACTATGTAGCCCACGGCCATCGTGATGAGGCCCGCAATGATGGTGCCCTTGTAGTTCTGCAACTTGTCGGCTATGATACCACCAGGCAGTGCCATGATGTAGATGCCGAAGTAGAAGATGCCGTAGATGACACCTGCCACCTGGTCGCTGATTCCGAACTTCGAGCACAGGAAAAGCAGCAGCACAGCGTTCATAATATAGTAGCCGAATCGCTCACCCATATTACTCAACGCAGCCGCAATAAGTCCTTTTGGATGTCCTTTGAACATAAGCTGTAATTTTTTGGTTTATAATTTATTTAATTATTATGATGTACCAAGGTATATTATTATTGATGTGCAAAGGTACAAAAAAAAGTTAACATGCCGTAAAAGGGAGCGTTTTTTTTTGTATTTTTGCAGCCGTTATGGAAGAGATAATCAGACAGACGGTGGATGCGCTGCTTCGCGGCGACACCATCCTCTACCCCACCGACACCATCTGGGGCATCGGCTGCGACGCCCGCAACGCCGACGCCGTGCAGCGCCTCTACGACATCAAGCAACGCGACCACTCCAAGAGCATGCTCCTCTTGGCTTCCGAAAGCCTTATCGGACGGCTTGTCCCCGCCTCTCCCACCTCCCGCCCCACCACCTTTATCCTCCCGGAGGCCGTCTGGCGCCCGGCATTGGGCGACAGCGTCGCGGACAACCTGCCGGCCGCCGACGGCTCGCTGGGCATTCGGCTCCCTCACCACCGCTTCTGCCAGGAGCTGATACGCCGACTGGGCGCCCCCATTGTGAGCACCTCGGCCAACCTCTCCGGCCACCCCTCGCCACAGCGCTACGAGGACATCGAAGAGGAACTCCGCCAGCGGGTCGACTTCTGTGTGCCGCCCCTGGCCGAGTGGCTGAGCGGCGAAAGCCGCGGCAGCCGCATCGTGAAGATTGCCCCCGACGGCTCCCAGACCGTATTGCGCGACTGACCTCACCGACAGAAAACGACAACAAAAGAAGGCCGATGCTCACACATCGGCCTTCCTTCTTCAACGGTCAGGTTCCTGCCTCCTGTCAGCATACGTTCATCGCCGGCGCCGCAGCTCCAATCTACACCGCAGCTGTCGTTTCTTTTTTTACTCAGTGTCTTTCACCATAATAGATGTATACATTATTATTGTACCATCAAAACCCGTCCCTCCTCATCAGCTCAAAACAGGGCCTGTATTTGGATTTTCACCACTTTTAGTTATCCCCGGTTTCCTTCGGTATCTCTATCTTTGCATCACAATAATAATTTACCGTAATGAAACTATCACACTATCTGTCAGCACTCTGCATCACCGCAGCACTCTCCTGCGCCCTCCCCGCGGCCGCCCACCAGCCCGACTCCGCGGCCACCGCGGCCCCCTCGCGCCTCACCGTCGGCGGCTACGGCGAAGCCGTCTACAGCCACCACTTCCACTCCAACAACGTCTTCCGCTACTCCCGCGCCGCACAGTACAAAGACGACCCCGGCTTCGGCCGCTTCGACCTCCCTCACGCCGTCTTCATGCTCGCCTACGACTTCGGCCACGGCTGGTCCTTCGGATCCGAAGTGGAGTTCGAACACGGCGGCATCGAGGCCGCCATCGAGCGTGAAACCGACGAAGCCGCCGAAGTGGAGCAGGAAATCGAACGCGGCGGCGAAGTGGCTCTCGAGCAGTTCTGGGTCCAGAAAACCTTCTCCACAGCCTTCAACATCCGCGCCGGACACATCGTCGTCCCCGTCGGCATGACCAACAACAGCCACACCCCCAACACCTTCTTCACCGTCTTCCGCCCCGAAGGCGAGAACACCATCTTCCCCTGCACCTGGCACGAAACCGGCCTCAGCCTCTGGGGGCGCGCCGGCTCCTGGCGCTACGAACTCCAGCTCCTGCCAAGCCTGAACAGCAACATGTTCAACGACGCCGGCTGGATCCACAACGGCTCCGCCTCCCCCTACGAGTTCCGACCGGGCTCCCGCCTCGCCGGCGCCGCTCGCGTCGACTGGAACGGCGTCCCCGGCCTACGACTGGGCCTCAGCGGATTTCTCGGCAACTCCTTCAACAACGACTTCATCAACAGCAACTACCGCCCGGGCGCTCGCTACAGCACCCTGCGCGGCACCGTCGCCATCGCCGCCTTCGACCTCTCCTACCGCAACCGATGGCTCACCATCCGCGCCAACGCCGACTACGGCGCCCTCTCCGACGCCGACAGCATCTCTCGCTTCAACAAGAACCAAACCACCATGACCGGCAACCCCTACTCCCACACCGAAGTCGGCGCCGCCGCATGGGCCGCCGGCATCGAAGCCGGTGTCGACGTGCTGGCCCTCGCCTCTCACGGCCGCTCCCTCCGCCGCCTCGTCCTCTTCGCTCACTATGAGCACTACGACAGCTACGTCCCCTTCTCCGGCATGGTCGACAAACTCTGGTGCGAGCGACAGCTCGTCGCCGCCGGCCTCAACTACTTCCCCGTGCCCGAAGTGGCTCTCAAGGCCGAAGCCGGCGTCCGTCTGCTGGACTCTCAGTACAACAACGAACCCTACATCGCCGTAGGCATCACCTGGACTGGATATTTCAAACACTAAAAAACTAATAAACAAAATGAAACAACTTCTCAAACCCGTGCTGCACATGGCGACCGTCGCCGCCCTGTGCGTCGCCCTCGCCGCCTGCGGCAAAGACGAACCCCAAACCCCTCAAAACAACACCTCCTCCGACGCCACCGACCGGCAGGCCGCAGCCATCGCGGCTCAGTTCGTCGACCACACCGTCGCTCCCACCTATAGCGCCCTCGCCGCCAAGACCGAACAGCTGGCCGACCAACTGGCCGACCTCAAAGCCAACCCCTCTCAGACAGCACTCGACGAAGCCTGCCAGACCTTCCTCGACGCACGCGCCGAGTGGGAAAAGAGCGAAGCCTTCCTCTTCGGCGCCGCTGGCGACTTCGGCATCGACCCGCACATCGACTCCTGGCCCTTCGACGAGAGCTACTTCGACGCCCTCATGGCCAGCCCCTCCATGATCGCCAAACTCGACGCCGACAACGGCGACGAGGAAGCCTACAACACCCTCAGCAACTCCAACCTCGGATTCCACAGCCTCGAATACATCATGTTCGCCAACGGACACCCCAAAGAAGTGTCCGCCATCTCCGCCGACGAGTGGATCTACGCCGTCGCCGTCGCCGGCGACCTCCGCAACAACTGCTACCGCCTCGAAGTCAGCTGGCTCGGCGACGCCGCTCCCGCAGCTCACATCCAGAAACTCGACGACCTCGAGTGGTCCTACACCGTCGGCAGCGGCGACCAAAGCTACGGCGACAACATGAAACTCGCCGGACAGCCAGGCAGCACCTACGCCAGCCGCATCGCGGGCCTCATGGCCATCGCAAGCGGCTGCGTCGACATCGCCGACGAGGTGGGCTCCAGCAAAATCAACTCCGCCTACGCTCAAGGCGACGAAACCTACATCGAAAGCCCCTACAGCCAGATGTCCATCACCGACTTCCACAACAACATCGTCAGCATCCAGAACGTCTACTTCGGCGGCGTCGAAGGACAGCGCGACGAATCCCTCTCCCTCCACAACCTCGTACGCTCCGCCAACGCCGACCTCGACGCACGCGTCGTCGACGCCATCAACGCCGCCATCAGCGCCATCGACGCCATGCCGCACCCCTTCGTCAACAACATCCACGCCTCCGAAAACGGCACCGCCGTCGAGGCCTGCTCCGCCCTGAGCGAAACCCTCGACGAAGTGGTCGAAACCCTCGGAAAACTCTAACACTCAACACATACCCTCTATCATGAAGACAAAACTGACCACCCTTGCACTGCTGGCCGCCGCCCTCCTGGCTGCCTGCAACAACGACCCTGAGGAGAAACAACCCTCCCCACAACCCGACCCCTCCGACACCCTCGCCTGGCTCCAGACCGAAACCCTCGCCGGCGGCGAGCTCGGCACCACCTTCAACCAGAGCGCCTCAGCCTACGAAGACCCCGCCCCCGCCGTCGTCCAGGCCGGCATGGTGAACGCCTTCAAGTACGGCGAGTTCTTCTTCGAACACACCGTCACCCAGAACAACAAACCCTTCAACGGCCTCGGCCCCGTCTACGTCCGCAACTCCTGCGAGGGCTGCCACCCAGGCTACGGCCACGGCCGCCGCATGGAGCGCTACAACGCCGACGACTGGGGCAACGGATACCTCCTCGTCGTCTACGACCGCACCAACGACAAGTACGAAACCTCCGTCACCGGCATGCCGCAGACTCGCGCCGTGGCGCCCTTCGCCAACCCCATCGAAGAAAGCGGCATCCACCTCTCTTGGCTGCCCTACGTCGACGAGTGGGGCAACCGCTTCCCCGACGGCGAGACCTACGAGCTCATCTACCCCGAGCTGACCATCGACGAGGACGCCTTCTACGCCCCGCTGGGCGTGCCCTACGGCAACCTGGCCTTCCGCCTCGAGAGCACCATAGGCATCTACGGCACCGGCCTCATCGACGCCATACCCGACGACTCGCTCAAGGCGCAGTACCAGAAAGAGAGTGCCGACGGCTACTTCGACCTGAACCCCGCCATCTGGAGCGGCAGCGACTGGACGCCGGGGAGCGGCTACTACGGCGGCAGCGAGACCAAACCCACCGGTAGCGGCCACCCCAAGCGCTACACCTACGCCCTCACCCGCGGCCCGCTGCAGGATGCCCCCGGCAGCAACGCCATCTGGAACATCACCAACGTAACCCGCAGCAACAAGCGCGCACACTACATCACACGGGCCTACGCACTCAAGTCGTCGCAAGACCCCGCCGTCCAGGCACGCTTCTACGACTACTTCCCCGAGTGGCGCAGCGACACCACCGATGTGGAGCACGACATCTACAACTACCTGATGAGCACCAACCTGCCCGCCGAAATGAGCGACGACGACTACGTCAACTTCATGGTCTGGCACCGCGGCCTCGCCGTGCCCGCCGCCCGCAACCTGGCCGACCCCACAGTCCAGCGCGGACGCAAGCTCTTCCGCGAGCTCGGCTGCGCCTACTGCCACCGTCCAAGCTGGACCACCGGCAACGACCTCTTCACAGACCCCACCAACTTCTTCCAGGACGGCGACTCACGTCTGCCTCGCTTCCCCTACCAGACCATCTGGCCCTACAGCGACTTCGTCCAGCACCGCCTGAACATGCCCAACGACATCCGCACCGGATGGTGCCGCACCACTCCCCTCTGGGGGCGCGGCCTGGCGCAGATATGCTCCGGCCACAGCGACCGTCTCCACGACTGCCGCGCCCGCAACACCCTCGAAGCCATCATGTGGCACGGATGCCAGGGCAGCGACGCTCGCTACTCCCTCGAGCAGTTCCGCAAACTCTCAAAGGCCGACCGCGACGCCGTCGTCAAATTCATCGACGCCATCTGACATTATCCCCCCTTTTAGGAATGTCATACAAATCCTATTCATAGAAACAACCTGATGAACAAAGCAAGGACAGCATTGATGGTGCTGGTGGCGGCAGTGCTCGCCGCCGGCACCATTTTGGAAAGAGTGAATCCGGAGGTGCACATCTACACCTCCTGGTGGTTCGTGGCCCTCATGGCACTGGTGGCTCTCGCAGCCATCGTGAGCATCGTGCAGGCCAAGATGTGGCGGCGCCCCGAGCTGCTGCTCATCCACGCCTCCGTCGTGGCCATCCTCCTCGGCGGCGCCCTCACCACGTGGGTCGGACGCAGCGGCGAGATGCTCCTGCACCCCGACCAGCCCTCTCGCTCCGTCGCCAACGACGACGGCTCGGAGTGGCAGCTGCCGTTCGACGTCACACTGCGCTCCTTCGAGGTGGTCTCCTACCCCGGCACACGCACCCCCATGGACTTCGTGAGCCACATCGTCTGCGAGGGCGAGCAGTACGACATCTCGATGAACCACATCTACCGCCACCGCGGATACCGCTTCTACCAAAGCGACTACGACCCCGACGGCAACTCGATCCTCAGCGTGGCTCACGACCCCTGGGGCATCGTCTTCACCTACCTCGGCTACCTCATGCTGCTGCTGGGCCTCGGCTGGCTCCTGGCCAGGCGCGACGGCCCGTTCCGGCACCTGTTGGGGTCTAAAGTCGCCTCCCTCGCTCTCCCGGCCCTCCTTGCCGTCTCCCTCGCCGCTTCGGCTCAGCCCACCACCCTCCCCCGCCAGTCGGCCGACAAGCTGGGCCAGATGTACATGCTCTACAAAGGGCGCGTGTGTCCGGTCCAGACCTTCGCCAAAGACTTCACCACCAAGCTCACCGGCAAGGCCACCTATCGCGGCCTCTCCTCCGAGCAGGTCCTCGCGGGATTCCTCTTCTACTACGACGAGTGGGCCTCCGAACCGCTCATCAAGGTCAAGAAGGCCGGCACCTGGCACCTCGACGACGGCGACCACAGCGTGGACAGCCGCTCCTCCGTCCGCCAGCTGGCCTTCCTCGAAGGGGTGAAGCTGCCACCCTCGGCCGACAAGAACCAGCGCGCCGCACAGGAGAAGTACAACCTCGTGCGCATGATAAGCAGCGGCAAGATGCTGAAACTCTACCCCATAGCCGACACCGCCGGCACCATATCCTGGTATGCCCAGAACGACGTGCTGCCCCCCACCGTGGCCGACGACGAATACCTCTTCGTGCGCAACAGCATCGGCTACTGCCAGGAGCTGGTGGTGAAAGGCGACATGCCGGCCCTGGACAAGGTGTTCGAGAAGACCCTGAAATACCAGCGCAACAAGGCCGCCGACGTGCTGCCGTCGGGCGTGCGCACCGCCGCCGAGCGCCTCTACAACGGACTCACCACAGGCCGCTGGCTGGCCATGATGTGCATCGCCATGGGCCTCCTGGCCTTTGCCGGCACCTTGGTGCTGATGGCTCGCAACAAAGAACTGCCTCGCGCCGCACGCGTGGCCGAGGTTGTGTACATGGCCGTCCTCACGGCCTTCCTCCTGCTCATCTTCGTGCTGCGCTGGATAGCCGGCGGCCACGTGCCTATGGCCGGCGGATTCGACAGCATGAACCTCATGTCTATCGCCATCGGACTGGTAAGCCTCGCCATGGCCCGCCGACACCCGATAGCACTGCCCGTCGGCATGCTCACCGTCGGCTTCTGCCAGCTGGTGGCCATGATGTCAGGCAGCAACCCGCCGGTGACCAACCTCATGCCGGTGCTCAACTCGCCGCTGCTCACTCTGCACGTGACGGTCATCATGTTCGCCTACGCGCTCTTCTTCGCCGTGGCCATCTGCGGCCTGGGCGGCCTGGCCACCCTGCGCCACGCCGACGTGACCGACCGTCTCCAGCGCATGAGCCTCACCATGCTCTACCCCGCCATCACACTCCTCGCGCTCGGCATCGTGATTGGGGCCGTGTGGGCCAACATCTCGTGGGGCAACTACTGGTCCTGGGACCCGAAGGAGGTCTGGGCGCTGATCACCCTGATTGTGTACGTCATCCCCCTCCACCCCGGCAGCGGCCTGCAACGCCGTCGCCTGTGGTTCCACCTCTACTGCCTGCTGGCACTGCTCAGCGTGGCCATCACCTATTTCGGTGTCAACCTCATCCTCGGCGGCATGCACTCCTATGGCGCCTGACCAATTTACGGTTAATAGTTGCATGTCCGAATTTTTTTGTATCTTTGCACCCGCAAACACAACAAAGAAATGAAGAAATTATTCTCACTCCTTGCAGCGGCTCTCCTTGCCCTGCCCACAACCGCCAGCGCCGACGAAGGCATGTGGATTCCCATGCTCCTCGGCCGCAACGAGGCCGCCATGCAGAAAGCCGGCATGCGTATCTCGGCCCGCGACATCTACGACATCAACAACGCCTCCCTCAAAGACGCCGTCCTCCTCTTCGGCGGCGGCTGCACCGGCGAGTTTGTGAGCGACGAAGGCCTCGTCCTCACCAACCACCACTGCGGCTACTCCTACATCGTCCAGCACTCCACCGTCGAGCACGACTACCTCACCAACGGCTTCTGGGCCATGACCCGCGCGCAGGAAATCCCCTGTCCCGGCCTTACGGTGACCCGCCTCGTCCGCATGGAGGACGTCACCGCACGCGTCCTTGACGGCGTCACCGACGGCATGAGCGAGCAGGAGCGCGAGACGGTCGTCGAGAACAACATCAAGACCGTCACCGAGCAAGCCGTCCAGGGCACCCACTACAAAGCCATCGTCAAGCCCTTCTACTACGGCAACCAGTACTTCATGTACATCAACGAGGTCTTCACCGACGTGCGCCTGGTG
>CAMVAA010000065.1 GCA_947165345.1 uncultured Bacteroidales bacterium | reverse complement strand
TGACGGCCTGGGGGGTCTTGGCGAGGCAGTCGTCGAGGACGTAGTCGGCGTGGGTGGGGAAGCCGAGGATGTTGGCGCGCTCCAGGCGCAGGTTGACGAGGGTGTCGATGATCTTGGTGTTGTCGTATTCACCCTCGCGGCAGCGGTCGGCGTAGGCATGCCACACCTCCTCGCGCAGCTTGCGGTCGGGGCAGGTCTGCATGAAGGGCTCCCAGGTGGGCACGTCGAGGGTGACGGTGTCGCCGTTGGGGAGTGCTTTCTTGTAGGCGTTGGTGGCCTTCAGCACGTTCTGTGCGAAGCGGAGGGTGAGCGAGGCTATCTGCTCGTTCAGCTTGCGGAAGCGGGCCTGCTGCGCCTCGGGCACGTTGGCGCCGCCGCGCACGAAGCCTTTGTAGGTCTCTTCCAGCAGTCGGCGCTGCTCGGGGTTGAGGTCGAGGCTCTCGCGCTGGTCGTAGACGGCTTTGATGCGGGCGAAGAGCTTCTGGTTGAGGGCTATGTCGTCTTCGTGGGCCGAGAGCAGGGGCGTCACCTCTTCGGCGATGGCTTCCATCTCGGGGCTGTTCTCGCACTCGCTGAGGTTGAAGAAGACGGCGCTGACCTCCTGCAGCAGCTGTCCGCTGTATTCGTAGGGGATGATGGTGTTGCCGAAGGTGGGCTCCTCGCTGTTGTTGGCTATGTCGTCAATCAATTCCTTCTGCTGTTTCATGCCTTCGCGGAAGGCGGGCATGTAGTGTTCGAGCTTGATGCGGCCGAAGTCGGGGATGTCATAGGGAGTGTTCCACTCGCTGAAGAAGGGGTTTTGCATGTTGTCGTCGTTGTTTTTGCAGCCGGCCAGGAGCAGGAGAGCAGCGGCACAGGCTATGAGTGTTTTCTTTTTCATTGTATGGTGTTTATCAATTTCTGTTCAGGGTGCGGCATATCTGGTCGAAGAGGTCGGCGTTTAGTTTTTTGGCTATGAAGGTGTGGTCGCGGTTGTCGATGAGGTAGACCTGGGGGGTGGAGGTGACGTCGTAGACTTCGCGCCAGTCGACGTTGGCTTCGGCGCCGCTGAGGTGTACCCAGCGGGGGTTGTCCATGTGGTGTTCGACGAGGAAGGCTTTCCACTTGGCGAGGGTGCTTTCGTCGGGTTCGGTGAGGATGGAGAAGGCGGTCATGTCGAGGCTGTCGGCGAGTGCGTTGAAGCTGTTGTAGAGGGCGGGAATGATGTCGCGGCAGTGGCCGCAGGTGGGGCTCCAGAAGAGGAGGAGTGTGTAGCGGCCGGGCATGTGGTGGAGGGAGTGGGCGCGGCGCAGGGTGTCGAAGAGGATGAGTTCGGGTGCCTCGCGCCCCACCAGGAGGCGTTCCCACTTGGTGGCGCGCTCTATCTGCTCGTCGATGACGGTGGGGGAGGCCCAGAAGGCTTTGCCGGAGGCATAGTAGCGCTTGGCGAGGTGGACGTAGACTTCGTCGTAGACCATGACGGGTGACTGGAGGAAGTGTTCGGTGGTGGTGTGGACGAGCCATTTGTAGACTTCGGGGGCGGGCTCGGCGCGGTCGATGAGGCTGTCGAGGAGGGGGATGATGGCGGAGGGCGGCATGCCGCGCATGTAGCGGTCCATGTAGTCCATGACGCGCTGGTAGAAGATGGCCTTCGGGGTGCGGACGATGAAGTCGTCGTCGACGGGCATGTTGTCGAAGTAGTGAGCCATGAACCAGTCGTAGCGCTGGCGGTCGGTCATGGGCGTGCCGTCGGCGTTGGTGCGAGGCACGTCGACATCTTTGGTGGCAAAGATCATCTTGCCGATCATGGCGTTGGGGTGTTGCTCAACGAGGGCGAGCTTGAGGCTGTCGAGCCGCCGGTACTGGTTGGCGCGGAAGGCGGCGAGGGCGGCGCTGTCGAGGCTCTTCTCGGCTCGCGAGAGTTCGTCGTAGAGGGCGGCGTTGGCGCGCTGGTAGTCGAACATGATTTCGTTCTGCTTGGAGCCTTTCACTTTCATGTGTTCCACCCAGTCGCTCTGCTGTGTGGAGAGGGTGAAGAAGGGCTGCTCGTGGTAGATGACGAATTCGATGTAGCGGTTGCCGTTGTTGGTGATGAAGTAGAGGCCGGGGTGCATTTCGCGGTCGCCTTCGAAGACGAATTTGCCGTGCCCGTTGTTGCGGGCGCTGTCGAGGAGGTAGGTGTGCTGGGCGTAGTTGTAGCCGAGGAGCATGATGGAGTCGTTGTTGCCTTCGACTTTGAGGGTTATCTTGTAGGTCGGCTTGGCGGCGACGGTGGCGGCGATGGCCAGGAGAGCGACGATGACGATTCTCTTCATTTGGTGTTGGGTGTTGAGGGTTGAGTGTTAAGATGACGGCGGGGGTGGGTGATGTGTTCTTATTTTAACATTCTTTATCTGTGAGGTTCATTTGCCGATGCAGAAGCGGCTGAAGATGTTGTGCAGCAGGTCGTCCGAGGTGACGTCGCCGGTGATGGTGCCGAGGTGGTAGAGCGCGTCGCGCAGGTCGACGGCGACGAGGTCGGCGGGGATGTCGGAGTCCAGTCCCTGGCTGACGTGGCTGAGGGCTTCGTCGACACGGAGGAGGGCGTCGCGGTGGCGCACGTTGGAGAGCAGGACGCGGTCGGCGTCGCGGGAGTCGACGGAATGGACGAGGGCTTGCTTCAGGTTTTCCACCCCCATGCCGGTTTTGGCGGAGAGGACGACGAAGCGGGTGTCGCCGCACTGACGTCCGTCGAGCGAGAGGGCGGACGGCATGAGGTCGCACTTGTTGAGGACGCGGATGTGCTGCTTGCCGTCGTGATGGTCGGTGCCGGACAGGGGGTCGGCGTCGAGGGAGGCGTCGCGCACGTCGACGACGACGGTGGCTTCGGCGACGGCTTTCTTGCTGCGCTCGATGCCCTGCAGCTCCACCTCGTCGGAGGACTCCCTGAGGCCGGCAGTGTCGATGAGCCGGAAGGTGATGCCGCCGATGTTCAGCATGCCCTCCACGGTGTCGCGGGTGGTGCCGGGGATGCTGCTCACGATGGCGCGGTCGTCCTGCAGAAGGGCGTTGAGCAGTGTCGACTTGCCCACGTTAGGGCTGCCGGTGATGGCGACGGGGACACCCTGCTTGAGGGCGTTGCCGAGCTGGAAGGAGCCGATGAGTGAGGAGAGGTGGGAGCGGAGGGTGGAGAGAAGCCGGCGCAGCTGTGTGCGGTCGGCGAACTCTACGTCCTCCTGGCTGAAGTCCAGTTCCAGTTCGAGGAGCGCCGTGAGGTCGAGCAGCTGCTGACGGAGCTCTTTGAGCCTGGAGGCGTAGCCGCCGCGCAGCTGGCTTACGGCCAGGCGGTGCTGTGCTGGGGTGACGGCGTCGACGAGGTCGGCGACGGCTTCGGCCTGCGACAGGTCGAGCCGGCCGTTCAGGAAGGCTCGCATGGTGTACTCGCCAGGGTCGGCGAGACGGGCTCCGTCGTCGAGCAGGCACTGCAGCAGGGCTTGCTGGACAAAGAGCGAACCGTGGCAGGAGAGTTCCACCGTCGGTTCGCCGGTGTATCCGCAGGGGAAGTAGGTGGCCACGACGTCGTCCAGCTCGTCGAAGCGGCAGTAGGTGGCGTGGCGCGGGCGAAGGTGGTCGACGGCCAGGTGGCGCAGCGCGATGGGCAGGGCCTCGTCGCCGCTCAAGCGCACCACGGCGATGCCGCCCACACCCGGTGCGGTAGCGATGGCGGCTATGGTGTCATTCTTGTTCATCGTGCCGGTCAGAGATGTAACGGTCGCCGTAGAGGGTGCGCATTTCGCCGTCGGTGAGGCCTAGGTCCACTTTGACCTTGTAGATGTTGGGGTAGCCGAGGACGAGCACGAGGGTGGTCACCATGGCCAGCATCAGCAGCACGTTGCGGCCGCTGAGCAGGGTGAAGAGGCACAGCAGCAACACGACGACCATCAGGTTGATGTAGGTCTGTCGCACGTAGTCGACGTAGCCTTTCAGTTTGGCCTCAAGGCCGTCGGTCTGGCGCAGACGCGGCATGGTGCGGCGCGTGCCCAGCAGGGCCATGCTCACAGCCAGCACGGCCAGTACGGTGCCGGCCACGAGCATCCACTTCGCGGTGTATTCGTTCTGTATGAAATGCCAGGGGCTGACCATCGAGAAGAAGGCCGTTACAATCACTATCGCGGCCGAGCCCCAGAGGCCGATGGCGGCTGTACGTTGTATTTTCTTGGTGTATTGTTCCATAATGGGTGTTAAGTGTGTGGTGGTTTTAGAGTTTCAGGTATTTGGCGGTGTAGGAGTCTTTGCAGGATGTCAGCTGTTCGGGGGTGCCGGTGAAGACTACGTTGCCGCCCCCTTCGCCCCCTTCGGGACCGAGGTCGATCACCCAGTCGGCGCACTTGATGATGTCGTGGTGGTGTTCAATGACAACGATGCTGTGGCCGCGTTCGATGAGACGGTCGAAGGCTGCCAGCAGCTTGCGGATGTCGTGGAAATGCAACCCCGTGGAGGGCTCGTCGAAGATGAAGAGGGTGGGGTTCTCGGTCGCCTCGCCGTGGACGAGGTAGGAGGCCAGCTTTATGCGCTGCGCCTCGCCGCCGCTGAGCGACGAGCTGCTCTGTCCCAGCTTCAGGTAGCCAAGGCCCACGTCCTGCAGGGGCTTGAGGCGGGTGTGGATGCTGCGGGTCTCGTCGGTGTCGAAGAACTCACAGGCCTGGTCCACGGTCATGTCGAGGATCTCGCTGATGTTCTTGCCGCGGTACTGGACATCGAGGGCTTCGTCCTTGTATCGGCTTCCGTGGCACTCGTCGCAGAGGAGGTGCACGTCGCTCATGAACTGCATGGAGACGGTCACGTAGCCCTCGCCCTGGCAGTTCTCGCAGCGGCCGCCTTCCACGTTGAAGGAGAAGAAGCCGCTCTTGTAGCCCCGGCTCTTGGCCAGCGGCTGCTGAGCGTAGAGTTGGCGCACCTCGTCGAAGACCTTCATGTAGGTGGCGGGGTTGGAACGGGTGGAGCGGCCGATGGGGGTCTGGTCCACCATTTCGACGGCGGAAATGCGCCGCAGGTCGCCGTCGACCGAGGCGCAGCGTCCCACGTAGTCGGCGTTGCCGTCGAGGCGGTGAGCCAGCACGTCGTACAGCACGCCGCGAATGAGGGTGCTCTTGCCGGAGCCCGAGACGCCGGTGACGACCGTGAAGACCCCGAGGGGGATGTCGACGTCGATGTGTTTCAGGTTGTTGGCGTAGACGCCGTGGAGGCTTATGCGGTCGCGCCAGGAGCGGCGGTGGGCGGGCACGGGGATGGACTGTTTTCCAAGCAGGTACTGCGCGGTGAGCGAGCGCTTGGCGCTTTTCAGGTTGTCAGGCAGGCCGCTATAGACCACCTCGCCGCCCAGACGGCCGGCTTCGGGTCCGATGTCCACCAGCCAGTCGGCGGCGCGTATGATGTCCTCGTCGTGTTCCACCACGATGACCGTGTTGCCCAGGTCGCGCAGCTGGCGGAGGACGCCGATCAGCTGCTGTGTGTCGCGGCTGTGGAGGCCGATGGAGGGCTCGTCGAGGATATACATGGACCCCACCAGCGAGCTTCCGAGCGAGGTGGCCAGGTTTATGCGCTGACTCTCGCCGCCGCTGAGGCTGTTGCTCATGCGGCTGAGGGTGAGGTAGCCGAGGCCCACCTGGAGCAGGTAGCCCACGCGGTGTTGCAGCTCGGTGCGGATGCGCTCGGTGGTCTTCAGCTCGGTGGCGTTGAGGCCGCTTTCGAGCCCGTCGATCCACGGGGCCAGTTCGGACACCGGCATTTCGGTCAGTTCGCAGATGCTCTTGCCGCAGACTTTCACGTACTCGGCGTCTTTGCGCAGCCGATGGCCGTGGCATTCGGGGCAGACGGTCCGGCCGCGGTAGCGCGACAGCATCACACGGTACTGTATCTTGTAGGCTTGGCTTTCGACCCAACGGAAAAAGCCGTCGATGCCTTCCCAGACCCCGTCGCCGTGCCACAGGAGGTCCAGCTGGCTGGGGGAGAGCTCGTAGTAGGGCTTGTGGATGGGGAAGTCCACCACGGCGGCATGGCGTATGAACGCCGTCTTCCATTCGCGCATCTTGTCGCCGTTCCAGCAGACGACGGCGCCTTCGTAGACCGAGCGGCTGCGGTTGGGCACCACGAGGTTCTCGTCGATGCCGATCACGTGGCCGTAGCCCTGACAAGTGGGGCACGCGCCGTAGGGGTTGTTGAACGAGAAGAAGTTGGGGTTGGGCTTCTCGAAGGTGATGCCGTCGGCTTCGAAGCGGTTGGAGAAAGTGGCAAGTGTCGAGTGTTTAGTGTTCGGCTTGCTATCGCTGGCACTTGGACGCTGCTCGCTCATCACAGAACAGGTGCCGCGTCCCTCGAAGAAGGCGCTCTGGACGCTCTCGGCAATGCGGGCCGCCTGGGCGTCGTCGTCGGGGTGGATCTCCACTCGGTCCACCACGAGATAGGCCTCGGGTGGCAGCTCCACGCCGTCCAGGTCGTCGATGCGCACGATGGTTCCTTTCACCATCACGCGCTGGTAGCCTTCCTGGTGGAGGATGTCAAGCTGAGAGCGCAGGGGGCGCTCCTTGGAGTCTTCGAGCGGAGCCAGGATCAGGACGCGGGTGTTGGCGCCAGGCTTCCCGTCGGCGTCCTTCAGGCCGAGGATGTAGTCCACCACGTCGCTCACGGAGTGGCGCTTCACTTCGACGCCGCTCACCGGCGAGAAGGTCCGCCCGATGCGGGCGTACATCAGCTTGAGGTATTCGTAGATTTCGGTCTGAGTGCCCACGGTGGAGCGTGGGTTGCCGGTGTTCACTTTCTGTTCGATGGCCACGGCCGGCGCCAGGCCGTGGATGTAGTCGACGTCGGGTTTGCTCATGCGGCCGAGAAACTGGCGCGCATAGGAACTCATGCTCTCCACATAGCGACGCTGGCCTTCGGCAAAGAGTGTGTCGAAAGCCAGGCTTGACTTGCCGCTTCCGCTGAGGCCGGTGATCACAATCAGCTTGCGTTGCGGAAGGGTGAGGTTTATGTTCTTCAGGTTGTTGGCGCGAGCGCCTTTTATCTCAATATCCACTTGGGTTGGTTCTTTTTTTGGAGTGAGTGAGGCCCGCGGGCCACGCGGGGGATTCAGGGTTTGTGGAACTTCAGGCTTGCGGCACGCGAGCGGCTTCCACGGCGGGTCAGGTAGATCAGGCGGTTGTCGCTGCCTTTCTCGGCCCGCAGGAGTGTCTGTTTTGTTTTCTGCTCGACGATTACCTTGTGGGTCTCGCCGTCGGGACCGATGGTGTAGAAGACCATGTTGGACTTGTCGCCGGCCTCCATTTCCTTGGCGTCGTCGGAGATGTCGTAGCCGGAGGGGTACTTGGAGTGCTCGTTTTTCAGCAGGAGCACGTCGTCGTCGACGGTGGTGAGGGCAATGTTGAGGAGGTCGTCGTATTTCTTCTGCATGTCGTTGCGGCGCAGGTTGCGTACCCAGCGGACGGTGCCGTCGGCGTTGAGGGCGAACATGTGGAGGCCGGTGCGGTAGAAGATGTCGGATGTGGTGCCGTCGTTTTCGGGCTTGTTGAGGAGGTAGTTGCGGCCCAGGCATGCCACGGCGCCGTAGGGGGTGGTGGTGAGGGCGGCGATGGAGACGAGGTCCGTCTCGAGGTGGCGCTGGATTTTCTTGGTCTTCTTGTTGAGCAGGATGTTGATGTCTTCGCTGGTGAAGGCGCGGAGGACGAAGTTGTTGACGATGCCGGAGTCGACGTTGAACGAGAGGCCGGCCACGCCGCTGCACATCTCGTCGCGCAGGTCGCTGCCCGGGGTGCTGAAGGTGCCGATGGCCATCATGTTGTGGCCCGACATGCCCGCGAGGCGCATCTCGATCAGCGGTTCGCACTTCACGGTGGCTTCGTAGGTGTCGGACTTGTGGGCGCTCATCACGTTGACCACGAGGATGGTCTTGTCGGGCATTGTCTCGCGACCGAGGGTGACGACCATGCCGTCGTCGGAGACGCAGATTTCGTCTGTGGTGCCGAGGGCGTAGTTTTTCACCCACTGCTCGTCCAGCTTGGCGTCGAAGAGGCGAGCGCGTGCCGAGTACTGCTTGTTCTCGGTGTATTCCACGACGGTCACCAGGCCCAGCTTGGTGCGGTCGGGGGACGTGGCGGCCCAGACGTGGCAGCGGTCTTTGCGGCCGTAGGCCATGGAGTCGAGCAGCATGTAGTCGCGGTCGCCGTGGACGGAGCGCATGGTGTCGAGGTCGACCACGGAGCCGTAGAGCTTGGTGAGCCGTTTGCCATCGCGGAACATGAGTACGATGGCGGCGCGGTTGCTGTCGAGCGCGGTGGCGAGGACGTTGTATTCGTCGTCGTATTTCAGTGTGACGGCGCGTTTGACATTCAGGTTGTTGTCCATCAGCACCACCTGCTTGTTGTGGCGACGTCCGTTGCCGACCCAGCAGGTCAGCCCCTGGTATTCGCCGATATAGTGTGCCGTAGATATGAACTCAGGCTCCACTTCCTTGGTTTCCATGCCTTTCTGCAGCTCGGGCTGTGCCAGAATGCTGTCGGTCGACACTATCCACATCAGAAGGCTCAGCGCAATGGTAATGGTTTTTTTCATTGGTCTTGTTGTTGGGTTTATATCTATGTTTATGTCTGGTTTAACGGACCTATATATTAATTATTGTACGCGGCGGCAAAAAATCTGTTTCGGTCCGAGAGGGGGCTGGGGCGCGGGCCGTCGGGGCCGCGTCCGGGGGAGGGGCGGGAGGCTATTTTGTGCTGATTTTGAGAAAAAAATATTTGTATATAAGAAAAAAGTTGTATTTTTGCAGTCCGAAAGTTAATTCACAAATAGTAACAAACACCTTAAAAACAAGCAATTATGCCAGCAAGAATTAGACTGCAACGTCATGGTAAGAAGAACCAACCGTTCTACCACATCGTTGTTGCGGATGGTCGTGCACCTCGCGATGGAAGATTTATCGAGAAGCTGGGCACCTACAATCCGCTGACCAACCCTGCCACCATCGACCTCAATTTCGACCGTGCCGTCGAATGGGTGAAGAATGGTGCACAGCCGAGCGACACTGTCCGTCGCATACTTTCCTATAAGGGCGTTCTGCTGCGCCGTCACCTGCAGATTGGTGTCGAGAAGGGCGCCATCAGCCAGGAGACCGCCGACGTTCGTTTCAACGAGTGGCTGCAGGCCAAAGAGGCCAAGATAGCCAGCGTGCGCAGCGAGCAGGAGAACAACAACCGCAACACCCGCAAGGCACGCCTCGAGGCCGAGAAGAAGGCCAACGAGCAGAAAGCCGCCGCCGTGGCCGCCAAGCGTCAGGCTGCCGCCGAGGCCGAAGCCGCCGCCAAGGCTGCCGCCGAAGCTGAGAACGCCGAGGGTGAAGCCGCCGCTGAGACCGAGGCTCCCGCCGAGGCTTAAGGCTTGCCGCGATTGGTTGAACCAAGCGAGAAAAAGGGAAACACAGAATGGTGACATTCTGTGTTTCCCCTTTTTTGTATGGGTGGGTTGCAACGATGTTGCAACATACAGGACGAGGGGGGAGGTCAGCAATGGGTGGGTTGCAACGGTGTTGCAACATACAGGACGGGGGGAGGGAGGTCAGCAGGGGGTGGTGCGGGATGGCAGGGCGGCGCTGATGCGGTCGAGCGCGTCGAGCATCTGGGTACGGGGGCAGCCGATGTTCAGGCGGAAGCAGCCTTCGTAGGTCTCGTTGCCGGTTAGGGTGCCGTTTTCTTCGCGGCGGTCGCTCAGGCCAAAGGTGACTCCGTCGTTCATGACGATGTGGGCTTCGTCGATGAAGAGGGAGGCGAGCTGCTTGTGGGGGATGCCGTAGTCGCTGAAGTCGAGCCAGGCGAGGTAGGAGGCCGCGGGGAGCACGGCTTTGACTTTGGGGAGCTTGGTCTTCAGGTAGTTGTCGAGGGCTTGGACGTTGGCGTTCAGGTAGTCCAGCATCTGGCGCTGCCAAGGCTCGCCGTGGGCGAAGGCGGCCTCGGCGGCGGTGAAGGCGAAGATGTTGCCGCCG
>CAMVAA010000064.1 GCA_947165345.1 uncultured Bacteroidales bacterium | reverse complement strand
GAGGTGAAAGGTGAGAGGTGAAAGGTGAAAGGTGAGAGGTGAAAGGTGAAAGGTGAAAGGGGTAGGGAGGGGGTAGAGAGGGTGGGGGCTTTCCGAGTGGGGGGCTGCATTGTCGTCGGGTGCCATGGCGTAATGTGGTCAGCGACAGGCAGGAGGGGACAAAGTGACAGCCTGCCGAAAAGGAGCGGCAGGCTGTCGGTCAATGTTATGAAGAAAAGTATTGCTCGTTATTTCAGCACTTCGACGGCTCCGTTGTGTTCGACATTGCCGGTGTAGCCTTTGGCGGTGAAGCGGTAGAAGTAGGTGCCGGCGGGCACGGAGGCGGGGTCCCAGAAGTCGTCTTCGGAGGCGATGTTATCCTTGTGGAAGACGCGGGTGCCCCACTTGTTGTAGACGTCGAGGGAGTTGATGGGGTAGCCGAAACCGTCCACGAGGCCGACGATGATGAACTTGTCGTTGATGCCGTCGCCGTTGGGGGTGACCACGTTGGGGAACTGGAGGTAGTCGTTGATGAGGAGGATGGTGTTCTCGGCCGTGTCGCGGCAGTAGATGGTGTTGCCGGAGGGGGCTTGGTTGTCGGTGCGAGCAATGAGACGGACGGCGTAGTTGCCGGGCAGGTCGGCGACCTCGGTGTAGCGCGAGAAGTCGTAGACGGGGCTCTTGTCGGTGAGTGTCTCGACGGAGAGCGGGTTGTCGCGGTTGTACTGCACCTCCCAGAAGTATTTGTTGCTTGAGGTCTGCGGGTCGGTCATGTTATTGAGTTTCACCTTGGGGTTCAGGACGGAGGGGTAGGCGGGTTCCCAAGCGAACGAGGCTTTGGGTGCGGAGTAGACCACGATGCCGTCCTTGAGGACTATGGAGTCGGTGCATCCGTCGCCGGAGGTGACGTAGTAGCGGAGGTCGTAGGTGCCGGCGGTGTAGGTGTGGGTGGGGCTGGCGAGCTGCGATGTGATGCCGTCGCCGAAGTCCCAGAGGTGCGACACGGCATAGACGCTATGGTTGTCGAAGTTGATGGTCAGCGGGTCGCAGCCTTCGAATTCGTAGGGTGTTGGTATGATGCTGGGCAGCGGCTGCTGTCGCAGGTGGACGTCGATGGTGTCGCGGGTGATGCAGCGGGTGTTGTTCTGCTTGTTGGTGACGCCCACGACATAGCGCACATCGCCTTTGGGCTCGGGTTCGGTGAGCACGGTCGGGGTGTTCTGGCCGTAGGGCTCCCAGACATAGCTGTAGTTCTGGGTTGCAGTGTGGCGGTCGGTGGCGTCGATGGTGATCTGGTTGATGCCGCAGAGGTTGGTGTCGTCGCCGATGTTGGGAGTGGGGGTCCAGTAGGAGGTGATGCGGGTGTTGGTGTCCCATACACATCCGAAAGCGTCGTAGATGGTGACGTTGATGGGGAAGGTGCCGGCGGTGTCGGGGGTGAGGATATAGGCCTCGATGTCGTTGGCACGGTGGATTTCGGCTCCGCGGTAGTGGCCGAGCTCGTAGTCGAAGTGGTAGCGTCCGGCGGTGTCGGTGCTGACGGTGTCGGGGGACCAGATGATAGAGTCGATGTCGACCTGATACTGGCAACCGCCGATGGAGACGCCGCAGATGTCAAGGCTCCAGCTGAATACCCAGCCGTTGTCAAAACCCCAGTTGTCGCAAATCTCGATGTTCCATTCGCCGTTGAGCGGGCATCCTGTGAGTTTCGAGAAGTTGTCGGCTGGCACATAGTAGTCGAGTTTGTTCAAGTGGTCTGACGAGTCCTGAGTCTGAACGGTCACCGTGCCGCAGGTCTGTCCGGCCTGGGAGTAACCGGCTGGTATCGGCGGGAAGCTATAGGTCGTGTTGACGGCGTTCGATGTGGTGGCCAGTCCGGCAAGCAGCGGGTTGGGGGTATCGGCCGGCTGTCCGTTGATGAGTGTATAGTCGGCGTTGCGCGAGAAGCAGTAGTTCCAGCCGATGCCAAAGGGGTTGTATATGGTATCGCAGTGTTCGGCGCCGGTCTGTCCGTCATAAGCGTCGTCGTTGCCGCCGCCGTAGGGGATGCCGGTGTAGAGACCGCCGCCGCCGCCTGTGTTCTGTGGGCTTGATGGGGGTGCTGTGTCTTTGTATTTCAGAACCACCTTTCCGTTGCCGTTTGTGCCAGGCATACCGTAGTTGGGGCATATCAGCGACAGCGAGTAGTCGGCCATGAAGGAGTGTTCGAAGTTGACGCACACCGAGCAGATATCCTCGGCGCTCTCGACTTTGCGCCCGTTGGGGAAGTCGTCGAAGCGCACCGGGGCTTTGTAGCACTGCACGGGACAGTTAGGTCCATCGGGGATGAATGTCTTGACGTCGTTGGTGCGGCTCTTCATGTCCAAGTAGCTTATTTTTTGCAGGGTCAGGGTGGCGTTGTCGCCGTCATAGCCCATGTTGACATAGAGCGAGTCGCGGTTGCAGATGTCGGCAAGGGTGAAGAGAGTCTTCAGTGGGTTCTGGGCCGTTCGTACACGCACTTGCGGGAATGTGGTCGGGGTGCATCCGCGTTCGTCGGTGGCTTTCAGGGACACCTCGTAGCATGCCAGATTGACATATTCGTCATAGTATACGCTCGTCAGGCCCAATCCGCCCATGGTGTCGCTTGTGCCGAGGTCCCAGCTGAACCATGTTGTCGAGTCGGTGGGTCTATACCAGCCTGTGACGTCGGTGTAGTCGCAGTGTGCGGTGAGGATGACGCCGTCGCCGAGGCAGAGGTTCACGCCTTGGAAGTACTGGGTGTCATATACCCAGACCGAGTCCCAGAGGGTGGCGTCCCATACTTTGGTGGAGTCGAGGTCGAAGAGTGTCTTGACGCGGCCGAACTCGTAAATGACTCCGTTGCGAGTCTTGTAGAAGATGGAGTCGATGTGCGGGGTCATGAGTTCGCACGGGTATTTGCAGCCGACGAGGAAAGTGAATCCGCTGCCGGTGGTGGGATTCCACGAGCCGCAGTCGCTGCAGGTCTTCATGCGCAGGGTCAGGGCCTGTGCGGTGTTGGACGGGGAGGCAAAGATGGTGTATGTTGCCGGGTTGACGTCGTTGCCGGTGGCGTACCACAGCAGCGGTGCGTTGATGCCCACGCCGTCGTAGATGAAGATGGTGTCGGCGCAGGGCACGCCGTTGGACTTCACGCGGAGGCTCAGATTCTCGAGTGTTAACGAGAAGGCGTACGGCGAGGGACAGTTGCCGGTAATGGTGACCCAGTAGTCCACGCCTGTGGGATAGACGTTGGCTGTTTCAGCCTTGGCCGTGATACGGGTTCCGTCGTGACCGACGGGGCGTACGGTGTTGTGGATCGAGTCGTTCAAAACGAGGAGCTCGATACCTGTGCTCTGGGCGCGCAGAAGGCCGCCGGCGAGCATTGCCACAATCAATAATAGGCTATACTTCTTCATAGACGTTGACGTGTTTTATTCTTTGAAAAGTTCCGGGTGCTCTGCGCGGTCGTGGATTTCGTACATGGAGCGCAACACCAGGTAGCTGTGCTCGGACGCTGGGGTGGGGAAACAGAGGACCACATTGCCACGCGGATAGCTCAGTTGCAGGTCGCGGAAGGTGTAGGAGTAGTAGTTCAGGGACTCCAGGTCGACGACGAGATTTTCGTCGAGGGCGACACCGCTGACTTTGTCTTTTACCTCGCTCAACTGGCGGATAACCACCGTGTAATTGTCTGTGGCGACAGGCACCTCGTCGGCGACGTAGAAGGCGCTGCGTGCGTAGCGGCAGCGGTATTCCAGCTTCTCGGCGGGGAGTTCGGCAATCCGTTCCGTATTGCCGTTGTAAAATGGGAGCACGATCTTCTCGCAGTCTTGGGCGCGCAGGCTGAGGGCTGCTACAAGGAACGTGGCGGTGATTATCAGTCTTTTCATATTTGTGGCTTTTTATGCTTGTCTGTATATATGACGGCGGGTAGGCGTCAAGTGTTCAGTTTTTAACATTTCGTCTTCTGATTTGGTTGATAGCCGCCATCAGGAGGCCGAGGGCGAGGAAGCCGCCCGGGGGCAGAATCATCATGAGCATACCGTCGGCGCCGCCGATGAGCGAGTGGCCGAAGAAGCAGCCGGTGCCGAGCAGTTCGCGGACTATGCCGAGGAGCGTCAGGGCCCATGTGAAGCCGAGACCCATGAAGAGGCCGTCGAGTGCGGAGTGTCCAACGTTGTTCTTCGAGGCGAAGGCTTCGGCGCGGCCGAGGACGATGCAGTTCACCACAATCAGGGAGATGAAGAGGCCGAGGCTGTCGTACAGGGAGGGGAGGTAGGCTTTCATCACCATCTCCACCATGGTTACGAAGGTGGCGATGATGACGATGAATGCCGGAATGCGCACCTTGTCGGGGATGACGCTCTTGAGGAGCGAGATGACGATGTTGGACATCACCAGCACGAAGGTGGTGGCCAGACCCATGCTCATGCCGTTAATGGCCGATGTGGTGGTGGCCAGGGTGGGGCACATGCCGAGAATCAGCACCCAGGTCGGGTTCTCCTTGATGAGACCGTTCTTGATAATATCTTTTGCGTTCATGATGCGTCGGTTTTAAGAGTTGATTTTCGAAAAGGTCTGCGAGGCCTCGTTGACGATGTCGAGGAAGGCGCGCGAGGTGATGGTGGAGCCGGTGATGGCGTCCACATCGCCGCCGTCCTTGGCCACGGTGAGGTTCTTCTCGGCGGGAGTGCGGCCAATGATGTCGCCTTTGGCTCCCTTCTGGAACCAGTCGCCCGCTTTGGCACCGAGACCCGGGGTCTCGTGGGTCTCGAGTATTTGGTAGCCGCTTACGGCACCGTCTTTAGTGAAGCCTACCATCAGCTGGATGCGGCCACCGAAGCCCTTGTCGTTGCCGGCCTCGATGGCGGCTCCCACGATGTTGCCTTCGGCGTCGAATCCGATGTGGCATGTCTTGCCGTCGATGTCGCGGTCCTCCAGGTGGTCGAAGGCCGGGAGGACGGCGCTGATGGCCTGCTCCACCTTGGCTTGCTGTGCTTTGGCGATAGGGTCTTTGGTGATACCGTTGAGGGCTGCCAGGGCAGCTGCCGCGACGAGAGCGATGGCGGTCAGCGACAGCAACATATTGGGTAGAGTGGATTGTGCTTTCTTTGCCATGATTCTTAGGTTGTTTTCTGTTTACTAATAGGGCTTATAGGCTTGTAAGGTGTCAAACAGCGAATCGTTTGGGCTTGCACCAGCGGTTGATGAGCGGGGTGATGCTGTTCATGATGAGGATGGCGAAGCTCACGCCTTCGGGGTAGGCGCCCCAGTTGCGGATGATGATGGTGAGCAGACCGCATCCGAAGCCGAACAGGAGCTGACCGCTCTTGGCCATGGGCGAGGTCACCATGTCGGTGGCCATGAAGCAGGCACCGAGCATGATGCCGCCGGTGAGGATGGTCATCACGGGATCCATGTATGCCGAGGGGTCCACCAGCCACAGAATGCCGCTGAACAGGAAGGCGGTGCCGATGAAGGCGACGGGGATGTGCCAAGTGATGACTTTCTTCCAGAGCAGGAATGCGGCGCCGAGGAGAATGGCGATGGCCGACACTTCGCCCATAGAGCCGCCAATGTGGCCCAGGAAGGCGTCCCACAGTGTGATGTCGGCCGGCAGGGCACCCTCTTTGAAGGCTCCGAGTGGGGTGGCGCCGGTGGCCAGGTCGAAGTTGGTCGGGAAGAAGCCGTCCACCACGGGCCATGTGGTCATCTGGACCGGGAAGGAGATGAGCAGGAACACGCGTCCTACGAGGGCGGGGTTGAAGGGATTCTTGCCCAATCCGCCGAAGCTCATCTTGCCGATGCCGATGGCGACGAGCGCACCGATGACGACGATCCACAGCATATCGGCGGTGGCGGGCACGTTGAACGCCAGCAGCAGGCCGGTGACGACAGCGGAGCCGTCGCATATTGTGCTCGGCACTTTCATGATGAATTTCTCGATCAGCCATTGGAACAGCATGCACGAAAGGACGGAGACGATGCTGACCAGCAGAGCGGGAAGACCGAAGTAGGCAATGGCAACCAGCAAGGCCGGTATCAGCGCCATATTGACGCGCCACATGATTTTCTTTGTCGACTCGTCGCTATGTACGTGGGGCGAGCCCGATATATTTAGTATATTCATAATATATTATTTTTCTGTGAAACTGTAAACCTTAAACTGTCGACTGTCTACTTCTTGGCGGCCATCATGGCGCGCACGCGGTTTTTGCCGAGGCGTATCTCGTCGGTCAGGGGCTTGTTGGCAGGGCAGCTGAAGAAGCAGCAACCGCACTCTATGCAGTCGAGTATGTTGTGTGCTTTGGCCTCTTCGGTGCGTCCGTTCTTCACCAATGCCGAGAACAGGTAAGGCTCGAGGCCCATGGGACAGGCGTTCATGCACTTGCCGCAGCGGATGCAGTTCGACTCCGCGCCGCGGCGGGATTCGGCCTCGTCCATCACCAGCACGCTCGAGTTGCCTTTCACCGTGGGTGCGTCGAGGTTCACGACGGCCTTGCCCATCATCGTGCCGCCGCTGATCACCTTGCCTGTGGTTTCGGGCAGGTGGCCGATGGAGTGGTTTATAATCTCGTTGTATGTGGTTCCGATGCGCACGATGTAGTTGTGCTGCGAGGGGAGTTTCTTGCCGGTGACGGTGAGAATGTTCTCGATCAGGGGTTTGTTTTTCTGGATGGCTTCGTACACGGCAAAGGTGGTGCCCATGTTGCTCACCACGCAGCCCACGTCGATAGGCAGTTTGCCGCTGGGCACTTTGCGGCCGGTGACGGCGTTGATGAGCTGCTTCTCGGCGCCCTGAGGGTATTTCACCTTGAGGGGTTCGACGATGATGCCTTCGAACTGCCGTGCCACCTCGGTCATGTGTGCGATGGCCTGGGGCTTGTTGCTTTCGATGCCGATGTAGGCGTTGGGGACGCCGAGGGCTTTGCGCAGGATGCTGATGCCGATGCAGCACTCTTCGGCGTGCTCTATCATCACGCGGTAGTCGCTCGTGAGGTAGGGTTCGCACTCGGCGGCGTTGATGATGAGGTATTCGGCTTTCTTGCCTTCGGGAATGTTGTATTTGATATGTGCCGGGAAGGTGGCGCCGCCGAGGCCGACGATGCCCATCTCTTTCAGTTTGGCCACAATCTCTTTGGGCTCGAGGGTGCACTCGCGCTTGATGTCGGGTGTGCGGTCGATGGACTCCATCCATTCGTCGCCTTCGACGTTGATGTACACGGCTGGCTTGCTGATGCCGAAGGCGTCTTTGCAGCTGTCCACTTTCAGCACCGTGCCGCTCACGGGCGAGTGTACGTTGGCGCACATGAAGGTCTGGGCTTCGCCGATCAGCTGGCCCACCTTCACCTTGTCGCCTTTCTGCACAACGGGGGTGGCAGGTGCGCCGAGGTGCTGGTTCATCAGTACCACCATCTGTTTGCCGACGGGCATGACCTCGATGGCGGCATCGTTCGATATCTTATTCTCTTCGGGGTGTACACCACCCATTTTGAAAGTCTTCATATCTTCTCGTTGATAAGTTGGAAAGTTGATATGCTGTGTGCTGTCATGCCTTGGCCGGTTCGGCGACGGGCTGAGCCGTAGCTTCGACAGCCTCGGGCTTGGGGGCCGGCTTCACGGCTGGGGCTGGGAAGCCCACGTCCTTGATGGCTTTGGTGGGGCATTCCACCACGCACTTGCGGCAGGCGATGCACTTGGTGTAGTCGATATACGAGAGGTTGTCGGTCACGGTGATGGCGCTCACGGGGCAGACCTTCTCGCACTTACCGCAACCGATACATGCGTTGGAGCAGCTCTTCATGGCGACGGCGCCTTTCTCTTTGTTCACGCAGCTCACGTAGACGCGGCGGTCTTTGCGGCCTTTGTTGCGCAGCTCTATCACGCGGCGCGGGCATGCTTTGGCGCAGGCGCCGCAAGCGGTGCACTTGTCGGCGTCGACCACTGGCACCCCGTCGGGGCCCATGTGGATGGCGTCGAACTGGCACGCTGCCACGCAGTCGCCGCAGCCGAGGCAACCGAAGGGGCATCCGCTCTCGCCGGTGTAGACGGTGGCCTCGAAGGCGCAGGAGCGCAGACCGTCGTAGTTGGAGCGCCGTTTGTCGCCACAGTTGGCCGGATTGCAGCGCACAACGGCCACCATCGGTTCGCCCTGCTCGACGGAGCAGCCCAAGAGCTGTCCGATTTTCTGCATCACGGCGTCGCCGCCAGGGGCGCAGCGCAGACCTTCCATGTTGCCCTGCTGGACACAGGCCTCGGCAAAGGCACGGCAGCCGGCTTTGCCGCAACCGCCGCAGTTGGCGCCTGGAAGCACCTCGGCCACCTCGTCGATGAGCGGGTCTTCAACCACCTTGAACTTCTGTGCCACAATGTAAAGCAGCGCGGCGAAGAGGATGCCGAGCGCACCTAAGACTATCACCGCAATCAGGATTTGTTGAGTCATATCGTTGTTACTGTTTTAGGATTTCTTCTGCGTATTTTATATTTATAAGCGATTGCAAAAGTACATCTTTTCCGCAATATGGCCAAATTTTTTTTTCCTCCGCATGTGTGCATAACGTTTTTCTGAGGCATGCCGCTCCCTGGTTTCCGTCCGTCGCGCACTGCCTTTCAGCCTGTCAGTCTGCGGTCGGGAGTGGCGCCGCGGGCGGACTTATTTTTTCTTTGGAGGAGATTTTTTTTTGCCATATCGATTTTTATTTGTATATTTGCACTCGAAAAACAAATAGTTAACAATATGAACAGAGTAGTAGTAGGATTTGACTTTTCCTCGGGTTCGGCCTATGCCGTCGACCTCGCCATAGACATTGCCAACCGCTGGAGAAGCGACATCAGACTGGTCTATGTCAAGGAAAAAAACGAGGACGAGGGGCCTATCCGTTCGGAGATTGAGCGCAGGAACGCCGGCGTGGCGCATCTGCTCAACGGCATCAAGCTAGAATACGTCATCCGTCAGGGCAACCCGGCCGAGGAGTTGACCCGCCAGGCTGCCGAGGACGACGCGTCGCTCCTGGTGGTGGGCACGCACGGCATGAGCGGCGCCAAGAAGGGACTGCTGGGCCGCAACAGCTACAAGACCATCGAGGAGTCGCCGGTGCCGGTCATCATAGTGCGCGAGGACTTCAACTTCAACAAGGCTCTCGAGAACATCGTCGTTCCCATCGACAACAGCGACGACACGAGGCAGAAGATAGGCATGGCGGCGGTGTTTGCCAAGACGTTCGGCTCCACCATCCACCTTGTCGGCCTCTACACGTCGCAGACCAACGACATACGCCGCATAGTGCAGAACTACATGAAGATGGTGGAACGCCACCTCGTGAAGCAGGAGGTGAAGTATGTGGTCAAGTATATCGACAATGTGAAGAATGTCACCCAGGCGACGCTCGACTATGCCAACGAGATACACGCCGACATGATAGCCATCATGACGGAGCAGGAGTCGAACCTCACGAGCCTCATCCTCGGCAACTACGCCCAGCAGATGATCAACCAGAGCACGATACCGGTGCTCAGCATCCGGCCGAAGAAGGTGATGACCGACAATGCCAACTACTGATACTCTGTTTGCTACAAAGCGATACGTCACAGATGTCGAATAGATACAACTCTATGTTCAGAACGCTCGCCGTGGCGGCCGTGGCGGCCATGGCGGTGCACAGCAGTCCGCTGTCGGCCCAAGGCCGGCTGACGGTGGTGGGCGATGTGGCTGTAGGCCGGATGGTGGAGCGCCATGTGGAGCTGAACAGCAAGGTGAAGACCATACCGGGCTACCGCGTCCAGGTGGCCTCCTTCTCGGGGGTCAACAGCAAGGCCAACGCTTTCGCTCTGCGGGACCGCTTCACGACCGACTATCCCGAGGTGCAGGCCTACATCGTCTTTGACGAGCCCAACTTCAAGGTCAAGGTGGGCGACTTCAGGACCCGCCTCGAGGCCTACGCTTTCATGCAGGAAATCAAGGAGGTCTACAAGGGCTATGTCATCAAGGACAATATTTACCCCGAGCCTCCGCAGCAGGTGGACTATGCCCCCGACGACGAGACGTCGGGAGACGAGGAGTAGCACACGCCGAACGCAATAAACCGGATTTGTGTGAAAACCGGGTTATTTTAGAAGCAAAAGAAAAGCCGTGGTCATGAGGACCACGGCTTTTCTTTATGTCGCAGGGAGTGACAGTCAGATGGCCATCGTGCGGAGGTAGTCCACGCTGGCGTGGATGTGGCGGTACATCACCTCGTCGATGTCGACGAAGTTCACGCACTTGCGATAGTCGGCCACCATCTTCTCGATGGCGGGGCTGCTCTTGAGGCCTTCCTGATGGCGGAAGTCGAGTGCCTG
>CAMVAA010000063.1 GCA_947165345.1 uncultured Bacteroidales bacterium | reverse complement strand
CCGCAGTCGTTGCAGATGGTGTTCGGGATGTTGAAGGTGAAGTAGTTGCAGCCTTCCTTGGCGGCCACCTCGAGCAGCTGCATGTACTGCTGTTGCGTAAGGTGCTCTTCGAGATTGCAGTGCAGGGCCGAGCCACCGGTGAGGTGTTCGATGTAGGGGGCGCCGTGCAGGCGGAACTTGTCGAGCACGGAGAGCGACTTGTCCTCGACGATGTAGAAGTAGGAGTTGTAGCAGTCGCGCGGCACGAAGTAGCCGTCCTCGCGGTCCCACTTGGCATGCTTGACACCCACGTTTTCGGCCGGGATCATCTCGCAGTTGAACATCACCTCCTTGGTGCGGTACTCCTTGTTCTTCTTCTCCACCAGCCCGAGCACAGTCTGCACAAACTCGCGGTACTGAGGGTTGTCGGTGATGGGGATGCCCATGAACTCTGCCGCTTCGACCAGGCCGTTGACGCCGATGGTGAGGTACTGGCGGCTCATGTTGATGTAGCCGGCGTCGAAGAGCGGGAGCATGCCGTGGGCCTGCAGGTCCTTGAGGTTCTCGTTGTAGGCCAGCTGCACCTTGTGGCAGAGGTCGATGATGTCGGTCAGGAACTCACGGTAGTCCAGTTTATGGTTGACGGCGTACTGGATGCAGCGGTTGAGGTTGATGGTGAGGACGCTCTTGGAGCCTGTGGACACGCCGCCGGCGCCGAGGGTGTAGCTGAAGCCGTTGTCGGTGATTTCGTTGCGTAGACGGCAGCAGCTGCTAAGCGAGTCGGCGTTGTCGGAGATATAGGTGAAGAACGAGTGTCCCTCGGCATACATCTCGGCAGTGAACTGAGCCATGTCCTGGTCCACGAAGCGGCCGTTCTTGTCGTAGAGCAGGGCCATGGTCTCGACGGGGAAGGTGAGGACAGCCTTGGTGCGTTCCTGGTTGAACCAGCGCATGAAGCGCTTCTGCAGCCACTTGAGGCCGTCCCAGTCGGGTTCGCTGCCGTCGGGGAAGCGGAACTCGCCGAAGAGGGAGCGGAAGTAGGGCTCGTCGTAGTAGGCGATGTTCCAGAAGACAGCCTGGTAGTTGCGAGCGCCGGTGGGCTGGTTGAGGCTGTAGACAATCTGTTCGAAGCAGTCGGTGATGACCTTGTCCACGGTGCGCTGTTTGAGGCTCAGGTCGACCACGCGGTCGGGTTCTTTCCAGTAGTCCTTGCCGTAGTCGAGGGCGATGAAGTAGTTGAGGTACATGAGGAACTCGGGAGTGGCGCAGGCGCCGCTGAGCATGCTGGAGACCATGAAGACCATGTTGATGAAGCCTCCGCAGAACGACTTGAGGTTGGTGGGAGCGGTGGAGTTGCCGCCGATGGAGACCGTGCCGCCGAGGAGCCAGGGGTACATGGTGATGGAGGCGCAGTAGTTGGCGAGCGAGGTCTCGTCGTTCTTGTATATGAAGTGGTGGGTGAGCAGGTCGATGTAGCGGTCGGCCATCTCCTTGCCATACATCTGCTTGATGCGGTCGGTCAGCAGACGTCGGTTGAGGCGGATGAAGCCGCTCTTTGGCAGTTCGCCGATGAGGGTGGCGATGTTTTTGTGCTCGACGTTGGCGTTGGCGTCGTATTTGGAGCCTGTGGCGGCGTTGGCGGCGTCGACGTAGTCGGAGAGGAAGCGCATCTTCTCCATTGTCTCGCGGTCCTCGGTGTGCTGTTGGCGGTAGATGATGAAGCTCTTGGCCACGTTGTAGTAGCCTTCCTTCATCAGTGCCACTTCGACCTGGTTCTGGATTTCCTCGACGGTGATGCCGTTGTGGATGTCGAGACGCGAGAGGATTTTGGACAGCCGGCCGAGGTCGATGGGTTCGCCCTTGGCGTTGAATGCCTTTATGATGGCGTTCATGATCTTGTCGAGCGAGAAGCGCTCTTGCGTACCGTCGCGTTTGGTGATGGTGAATGTGCTTGTCTCCATTATATATATTGGTTTATCTTTATTCCTGTTGACCGTTGGCAGTCGTTTGCTTTCGATTGTCGTCAGTCAGCGTGGCACTTGACACATAACACCTTACACGGAGTGAGGGGCAGAGTGGACAGTGGCTTTTGACGCGAAAGCATTTGTCTCATGGACGGTGGCAGGTCTCCTGGCTTAGCGGCTTTTGCCGACGAGCCTTCTCAGGCTTTTTGGAGCCCAATGGCGTCGTACGTCGGCCCAGTGCCGGGGTTACAGTTGCGCGACAGCTCGCGATTTTCACGCGATTCCCTCTTGGCCGCCGTTGGCGGACCACTGTCCCTTTTGACGATGCAAAGGTACATACATTTCCACGACTGGCAAAACCTTTTTTATCAACATGTGTTGATAACGGAGCCTGTGTGCAGCAGACTAAGCAGGTAGGGCGGAACGGCAGAGAAAAAAGGAATCACCAGGCGGGCTGTGTGGCGGGCTGGTGATTCAATATGTGCGGTCGGCGGCACTGCGGCTAACGGGTGCGCGACAGCTTCTTGTACTCTTTGCGGGCCTTCTTCATGAGATGGCGGAAGTGCTTGTCGGCGTGCAGACGTGCCACGGCGGCACTGGCGGCAAGGCGACCGGCGTCGACGTCGCTCTGCCAGTGGAATCCGGCAATGACGCGGCTCTGGCCGTACATGTATCCGCGGGCGAGGATGGTGTCGGCATGTTCGGGAGCCAGCTCGGAGAGGAGGAGGGCGGTTGTCCACCCGAGGATGGTGTGGCCGGAGGGGTAGGAGCCGTTACGGCTCAGTTCCTCTTCGTCCCAAGGGGCGAGGGTGGGCTCGTGGAAGAACATGTAGGGGCGGACGCGCATGTAGTAGGATTTGGCGGTCTCGCTGACGTGGTCGGCGGTGAAGATGCCGGCGGAGAGCATGCGGTAGATGGCCGGAGTGGCCTCCTTGGAGAGTGTGACGCCCATGGCGCCGCCCATGATGCGGCACATGTAGTCGACGCTCCATTCGGCGTCCTGTGTGGCGAGGGTGCGGCGGACGCTGTCCCGGCGCTGCTCGAGGCCCCAGCGGTACTGGGCACGGTCGTACTGGAAGGCGGGGCTGGCGGTGTCGGGAGGCGGCGGCAGGAAGCGTCGCATGTTGGGCAGCTGGCTGGAGGGGAAGAGAGGCTCCTGGCCGCTGGCGGCAACGCCGAGCAGCAGGGTGGCGAGGACGATAAGGATGCGTTTCATTGTTTGAGCAGTTTGTTGGCTTGGTCTTTGGCGCGGGCGTTGATGTCGGGGGTGAGGTATTTGTGGAGGGTGCGCAGGGCCACCAAGAGGGCTGTGAGGTCGTCGGTGAAGCCGAGGGCTGGGATGAAGTCGGGCACGAGGTCGGTGGGGAGGATGAGGTAGCCGAGAGCACCGAGGATGAGGGTCTTGGCCTTGACGGGCACTTGGTCGCTCTTCATCATGAAGTAGAGCTGGAGGGCAGGGTAGAGGATCTTGGCCCCCACCTGGGCCGCTACGTGTTTCACCTTGCGCCAGAAGCCGGACTCGCCGTAGTGCTGACTGTAGTGCGGCGCGCTGTCCATGCTGAATTTTTCCATATCCTAAGGAACGATGGGGGGGAGGCATTTATTTTGTGCAATGAAATATATTTGCTGCATTTCGTTTTTTTTTAGTATCTTTGCATTGTCGTTCAGATGATGGGAATGAAACGTTTGCTTATAGTTGCAATGATGCTGTGCGCCGTCGCGGTGCAGGGACAGAGGGGCTATGTGAGCATTGTGGGGCGTGTGGTGAGCGAGGGGCATGGAGTGCCGTATGCCACGCTGCAGGTGGAGGGCACATCGATTGGGGTGGTCTGCAATGATGAGGGCCGCTACGAGATGAGGGTGCCGGATACGTATGCTGGCGACAGCGTGGTGTTGCGGTCGGTGGGGTACAAGACGCGCCGGGTGGCGGTGGCCGACTTGGCGAGGCACAACAGAGTGAGACTGGAGGAAGAGCGGATGGAGCTGAAAGAGGTGCAGGTGAAGGGCTACAGGACGGCGCTGCACCTGTTGCGCCGCGCCGTGGAAAAGATAGAAGAGAACTATGCTGACCACTCGTCGTGGCCTACGTTTTTCTACCGCGACTGGCGTACGCTGGATGGCGAGCTGTATCTCTTCGACGAGGCGGTGATGCGATTGCAGCGCAAGCCCTATGGCTCGTTCAACGGCAAGCGGGCCTATGCTTATAACCCGACCAAGCGTGAGCTGGCGTCGGACTACAAGACGTTGTTGCGCCACCGTCTGGTGGCCTACGACCGCAAGAGGCTCGTGGCAACGCTGCCCTCGGCCGCAGGGGTGGACTATGTGCTGGAATATGCCGACAACGAAGTGTTCTTCGACCCTGTTGAGGCCCCGCGGGCAAGCTATGTCTTGTCGGACTTTTTCACCCCGCAGTTCAAATACGGGCCGATAGAGGAGTATGTGGACAACGGAGTGGGGTACTACCGATTGCGTGCGCTGGGCTATGGGCGCATATCCAAGGCCAAGGTGGACTATGAGTACATAATACGCAAGGATGACCTGGCTATAGTGGGTATCACGACGAAGCAACGGACCGTCACGTGTCCGGCGCCGGACGAGGCGTGGGTAGCCCACTGGTACAACGGGATGACGATGGAGACGGACTCCTCGTCGTGGCGCTACGATGTGCGCGACGGGCGCTACACGCTGACCCACTACTACAACCGCAAGATCTATACGCTGAATTCCAAGGGACGAGGCCACGACGGCGAGCGTCAGCGCTGGGAGCGATGCATAGCATGGACCATGACCGACTACACCACCGAGCGTCCGACCGACGGGGTCGACACTATCGCAGTGAAGCCAGGGACGATAGTCTCGGTGTTCGGCGAGAGCGATTACAGCACCGACTTCTGGGGACAATACAACAGCATTGTCCTCGACACGCTTCCCGCCCGACTGCTTATGCAATACTTAAAACATCATAAACCATGAAGACACAATGTTTATCTATGTTGTCAGTCTTTCTGCTTTGCCTGATGCCGGCTGTCCACGGCCAGGACGAGGTGGACAGCGCATGGGTGATGGGCATGGTGTACAATATGCACAACGGCCGGCCCATGCCGTACTGCACGGTCAGTTTGCTGCGTGGCGACGACACCGTGGCGGTGGCACGGACTGATGAGAATGGCGAGTTCATGATGGGGCGACATTCCACAGGCGAATACAGGATGCAGGTGAGGCGTGAGTTTGCACTATACACGATGGATCTGGGCCTATATGGCGACGCGCTCCTCTCGATGGCCGTCGACACGGTAAAACATGTGAATCTGGTGCCAGTCAATGTTGTGGCGCCACGCAATATGCTGTCGAACAGTGGACAACTTATCACCAGTCCCAATGACCCCAGAATGCGTTACACTTGGGAAATGGAATGTCGCGAAGCCTCTGCGGGATTCCGTAACAGTTCGCTTTCGGAGGTGGCGAAATACATTCCGATATATCTCGACCCGAAGAAGACACGCAATGGGAGGTATGTGCTGCTGAACGACATTTTCCCCGATGTGATAAAACCAGCGGCGGCACCAGTCCAGGCTGATACCGCCGCGGTAAAGGGTGAATAGGGCTCAGTCTTCGAGGGCCTGCATGATGGCGCGTGCGTTGATGTCGGGGGTGAGGTATTAGTAGAGCTGGAGGGCAGGGTAGAGGATCTTGGCCCCCACCTGGGCCGCTACGTGTTTCACCTTGCGCCAGAAGCCGGACTCGCCGTAGTGCTGACTGTAGTGCGGCGCGCTGTCCATGCTGAATTTTTCCATAATCGGAAAACGGCGGCGAGAGAGATTTATTTTGTGAGTCGGTTTTTATTTGCTATCTTTGCAGACGGGAACGACATTGTGCGAGGGGAGCGTATCTGCCTGCAGCACAGTGTGGTGACACCACCAACAACAATACAAACCATAAAAACAGAGGGGCCAACTGTAACAAACAGGCTGCAAAGATCATGAAAAAAACATTATTGGCAGTGCTTTGCGCTGTGGCATTCGCGCTGACCGGCTGCACCGGGGTGTCGATGCTCAACCACAACTCCATCAACCAGACCGAGGTGGTTCTGCAGAAGAACAACTACAAGGTGGTCAAGACCGTGGAGGGCACGGTGACGTCGACCTATGTGTTCGGTATCGGCGGCTACTCGGAGACCTCGCTGAAAGACAACGCCGTGAACCAGATGTACCGCAACGCCGACCTCAAGGACGGCCAGGCTGTTATCAACATCAACACCACGGTGTCGATATACACCGTTCTCGGAGTCTATACCGAGAAGAGCGCCACGGCCTATGGCACGGTGATACAGTTTGTGGACTAACGAACAGAAGAACCTCTACTGGGGTTGTTTACAGAACAGTCCAGGACAGACGAAAGAGCCGCAACGGGGAAACCTGTTGCGGCTCTTGCTTTTTGCGGTGCGGGCTCAGTCTTCGAGGGCCTGCATGATGGCGCGTGCGGCTTTGCGGCCGGCGCCCATGGCGAGGATGACGGTGGCAGCGCCGCTGACGGCGTCGCCGCCGGCGAAGATGAGCTTGCGTGAGGTCTGTCCGTTCTCGTCGGCCTTGATGCCGCCCCAGGGTTCGCACTCGAGGCCGGGTGTGGTGGTGCGGATGAGGGGGTTGGGGCTGGTGCCGAGGGCGGCGACGATGGTGTCGGCTTCGAGGTCGAACTCGCTGCCATCAACCGGCTTGAACGAACGGCGGCCTTTGGCGTCGGGCGCGCCCATTTCCATCTTGACACAGCGCATGGCGCGGACGGTGCCGTCCTCGTTGCCGATGATTTCGAGCGGAGCGGTCTGGAAGAGGAACTGGACGCCTTCTTCCATGGCGTGGTGGACCTCCTCGCGACGGGCGGGCATGTCCTGCTGGCCGCGGCGGTAGACCACGGTGACCTCGCTGCCGAGGCGGAGGGCGGTGCGGGCGGCATCCATGGCGACGTTGCCGCCACCGACGACGATGACCTTGCGGCCGAGGTAGATGGGGGTGTCGTACTCCTGGTCGTAGCCGTGCATGAGGTTGGTGCGGGTGAGCAGTTCGTTGGCGCTGATGACGCCGATGAGTGTTTCGCCCTTGACGCCCATGAACTTGGGCAGACCGGCGCCGGAGGCTATGTAGACGGCGTCGTATTCCATTTCGGAGAAGAGCTGGTCGATGGTGATGCTCTTGCCGATGATGACGTTGGTGCGGATTTCGACGCCGAGGCGGCGCAGGTTCTCGATTTCGGGTTCGACGACGCGCTGCTTGGGGAGACGGAATTCGGGTATGCCGTAGACGAGGACGCCGCCGGCGTGGTGGAGGGCTTCGAAGACGGTGACCTGGTAGCCGTGTTTGGCGAGGTCGCCGGCGCAGGTGAGGCCGCTGGGGCCGCTGCCGATGACGGCCACTTTGCGGCCGGCGGGGTAGCAGGGGCTCTGGGGTTTGGAGCGGGCGCGGTGGTCGTCGGCGACGAAGCGCTCGAGGGCGCCGATGGCGATGGGCTCGCCTTTGACGCCCATCACGCAGCTGCCTTCGCACTGCGTCTCCTGCGGGCATACGCGGCCGCAGACGGCGGGCAGGGCGGAGTCGTGGCTGATGGTGACGTAGGCCTGGTTGAAGTTCTCCTCACGGATGTTCTGTATGAAGAGCGGGATGTTGATGCCGACGGGGCAAGCCTCGACGCAGCGGGGTTTCTTGCACTGCAGGCAGCGGTTGGCTTCGACGATGGCCTGTCGCTCGGTGAGGCCGAAGGAGACCTCGTCGAAGTTGTGGGCGCGCACGGCAGGGTCTTGCTCGCGTGGCTTCTGGCGTTGCTTGGCTTCGGCCACGGCGGCCTCCACGGCAGGGGCCAGGTTGCACTGGTGGCCGCTCTCCGAGGTGGCTATGCGGTAGCGCCGTGCGTCAGGGGTCTTCAGCTTGCGTGCTGCCTCGTCGAAGTCCACCAGATGGCCGTCGAACTCGGGCCCGTCGACGCAGCAGAACTTCACCTCGTCGCCTACGCGCACGCGACAGGCGCCGCACATGCCGGTGCCGTCGACCATCATGCAGTTGAGGCTGACGATGGTGGACAGGTTATATTTCTTGGTGGTGAGGCTGACGAACTTCATCATGGGGAGTGGTCCGATGGCGACGCAGTGGCTGTATTCCACGCCCTTGGTGCAAAGTTCGTCGACCTTGGCTGTCACCAGTCCCTGCTCGCCATAGGAGCCGTCGTCGGTCATGATGTGCAGGTTGTGGCACACGGCGCGCAACTCGTCCTCATAGAACAGGAGGTCTTTTGAGCGTGCGCCGATGATGACGTCGGTGGGGATGCCATGCCGGAAAGCCCACTTCACCTGCGGGAAGACGGGCGCGATGCCGACGCCGCCGGCCACGAAGAGGAGGCGCTTAAGCTCGCCTTTCTCGTGTTTCTCTATCAGTTCGCTGGGTCTGCCCAGGGGGCCCACGATGGTGTAGAGGTCGTCGCCTTCGTTCATGGCGGCGAGCTGGCGTGTGGTGTCGCCGACCACCTGGAAGACGATGACTATGGACTGTCGCTGGTAGACGATGTCGCTGATGGTGAGAGGGATGCGCTCGCCCTTGGCGGAGGGGATGACAATCACGAACTGGCCAGGCTTGCCGCTGAGCGATATCCACGGGGCGTGGATTTCCATCCGGTAAATCTCGTGGCTGTTGAGCAGCCGCTTGCTGATTATCTCGTACATGGTTGTATGCTATGATTGTTCTTCGTTGTTGTCGTCTTTGTTTTTGGGTCGACGGCTGAGCCACAGGCAAAGGGCAGCCAGCGCTGCCAAGATGGCGAGGTATACCGGACTCATCAACATAATGCGGTGTGTGTGTTACTCGGCGAAGTGCTTGTAGAAGAGGGGGATGGTCTCGATGCCGTGGAAGAACTGCTCGAGGGGGTAGTTCTCGTTGGGGGCGTGGATGTCGTCGGAGGCGAGGCCGAAGCCCATGAGGATGCTCTTGATGCCGAGGATGCGCTCGAATCCGGCGACGATGGGGATGCTTCCGCCGCTGCGTGTGGGGATGGGCTGGCGGCCATAGACTTCCTGCATGGCGCGCTCGGCGGCGCGGTAGGCCTTGGTGTCGAGCGGGGTGGCGTAGGCGGCGCCGCCGTGGCAGGGGGTGACCTTGACGGTCACGTAGTCGGGGGCGACGCTTTCGAAGTATTCTTTGAACTGGAGGCTCACTTTCTCGAAGTCCTGGTTGGCGACGAGGCGAGTGCTTATCTTGGCGTAGGCCTTGGAGGGGAGGACGGTCTTGGTGCCTTCGCCGGTGTAGCCGCCCCAGATGCCGCAGACGTCGAGGCAGGGGCGGATGCCGGTGCGCTCTTTGGTGGTGTAGCCGCGTTCGCCTTTGAGGGCGCGGACGCCGAGTTCGCGCTTGTAGGCCTCTTCGTCGAAGGGTGCTTTGCCCATGAGGGCGCGGTCGGCGGGCGAGAGCTCGACGACGTCGTCGTAGAAGCCGGGGATGGTGATGTGGCCGTCGGCGTCGTGGAGGTCGGCGATCATGCGGCAGAGCACGTTGATGGGGTTGGCGACGGCGCCGCCGAAGATGCCGCTGTGGAGGTCGTGGTTGGCGCCGGTGACTTCGACTTCCCAGTAGCAGAGGCCGCGCAGGCCGCTGGTGATGGAGGGGACGTCGGCGGCAATCATGGAGGTGTCGCAGACCAGGATGACGTCGGCTTTGAGGAGTTTTTTGTTCTGCTCGCAGAAGCCGTAGAGGCTGTTGGAGCCGATTTCCTCTTCGCCTTCGAGCATGAACTTGACGTTGCAGGGGAGGTTGCCGGTGCGGACCATGTATTCGAAGGCTTTGGCCTGCATGAAGCTCTGGCCCTTGTCGTCGTCGGCGCCGCGGGCCCAGATGCGGCCGTCTTTCACGACGGGCTCGAAGGGGGAGGTGCGCCACAGCTCGAGCGGAGCCACGGGCATGACGTCGTAGTGGCCGTAGACGAGCACGGTGGGCTTGGCGGGGTCGATGATTTTTTCGCCGTAGACAACGGGGTTGCCCTCGGTGGGCATCACTTCGGCGCGGTCGGCCCCGGCCTCGAGCAGCAGTTCGCGCCAGCGGTTGGCACAGCGCACCATGTCGTCTTTGTGTTCGGCTTCGGAGCTGATGGAGGGGATGCGGATGAGCGAGAAGAGTTCCTCGAGGAAACGGTCTTTGTTCGTCGCTATATAGTTCTTGATGTCGGCGGTGTTCAGACCCCCGGCGGGGTTCTGGTCGATGTGTTCTTTCATATTGTTGTGTTTTTGTTTGCTTGTGACGGGTTAAACAGGGTGCAAAATTACACATTATTTTTTATATGGCAAAAAAATATACGTCGGGTTGCGGGGCCGGCGAGGCCGAAAGGGCGGAAAACCAGCGGGGCAGGCCGGCGGTGGATGTGTGTTGGGGTGGGGTGGGGGAGTGAGGGGGT
>CAMVAA010000062.1 GCA_947165345.1 uncultured Bacteroidales bacterium | reverse complement strand
CTCTCTGGGTCCCCTCTACCCCCTCTCTGGGTCCCCTCTACCCCCTCTCTACCCCAAGGTGGCCCCCAAGCGCGCCCGCAGAGGGCGTCGCCTCCTCAAATCACTCGTCTTTGTAGCCGGCGGCGATACGTGCGCGTTTGCGCTCTATTTCGTCGAGGATAATCTTGCGTATGCGGAGGTTGGTCGGGGTGATCTCGAGGTACTCGTCCTCGCGGATGTACTCCATCGCCTCCTCGAGGCTCATCTTGATGGCGGGACTGGTGGTCGACTTGTCGTCGGCGCTCTTGGAACGCATGTTGGTCAGGTTCTTGGCGGTGACGACGTTGATGACAATGTCGTTGCCCGGCCGCAGGCTTTCGCCTATCACCTCACCGGCATAGACCTTGTCGCCCGGCTCTATGAAGAAGGGGCCGCGGTCCTGCAACTTGCTGATGCTGTACGCCGTAGCCTCGCCGGTCTCCTTGGCGATAAGGGCGCCGTACTTGTGGTCGTCCATGTCGCCCTTCCACGGCTGGAACTCCAGGAAGCGGTGCGCGATGATGGCTTCGCCGTTGGTGGCGGTGAGCAGCGTGTTGCGCAGGCCTATGATGCCGCGGCTCGGAATGGTGAAGTCCAGCTGCACACGGTCGCCCTTGGTGTCGATGGTGCCTACCTCGCCCTTGCGGCGGGTGACGATGTCTATCACCTTGGAACTGAACTCTTCAGGCACCAACACGGTGAGCTGCTCCACGGGCTCGCACTTCTGGCCGTCTATCTCGCGTATGATGACCTTCGGCTGGCCAACCTGCAGTTCGTAACCCTCGCGGCGCATGGTCTCTATCAGCACGCTGAGGTGCATGATGCCGCGGCCGTACACCAGCAACTGGTCCGGCGAGCCGGTCTCCTCGATGCGCATGGCCAGGTTCTTCTCCAGCTCGGCATAGAGGCGGTCGCGCAGGTGGCGCGAGGTGACATACTTGCCCTCTTTCCCGAAGAAGGGCGAGTTGTTGATTGTGAAGAGCATAGACATCGTCGGCTCGTCGACTTTGATGGGCGGCAGGGCCTCGGGGGCGTCGGCGTCACAGATGGTGTCGCCGATCTCGAAGGCCACGTTCTTGTCCAGCTCCAGCAGCACGGCGCATATCTCACCGGCCTCTATGACATTCTTGGTGCGCTCTTTGCCGAGGCCTTCAAAGGTGTAAAGCTCTTTTATCTTGGTCTTTATAAATTCTCCGTTCTCCGTCCGCTTGGCCAGCGTGACGGTCTGGCCGGCCTGCAGGGTGCCGCGGTGCAGACGGCCCACGGCGATACGGCCCAGATAGGAGCTGTAGTCGAGCGACGAAATCATCATCTGCGTGTTGCCTTCGGGCACGACGGGCGCAGGTATGTGCTCGATAATGAGGTCCATAAGGTACGAGATGTCCTCTGTTGGGGTCTGCCAGTCCTCGCCCATCCAGCCCTGCTTGGCACTTCCGTAGGCGGTGGGGAACTCCAGCTGGTCGTTGTTGGCGCCAAGGTTGAACATCAGGTCGAACACCGCCTCCTGCGTGGCCTCGGGGTCGCAGTTGGGCTTGTCGACCTTGTTCACCACAACTATGGGCTTCAGGCCCAGCTCGATGGCTTTCTGCAGCACGAAGCGGGTCTGCGGCATCGGCCCTTCGAAGGCGTCGACCACCAGCAGCACGCCGTCGGCCATGTTGAGCACACGCTCCACCTCGCCGCCGAAGTCACTGTGGCCCGGGGTGTCTATGATGTTGATTTTGTATCCTTTATATCGGACGCTGACATTCTTCGAGAGGATGGTGATGCCGCGTTCGCGCTCGAGGTCGTTGTTGTCGAGTATGAGCTCGCCGGTCTCCTGGTTGTCGCGGAAGAGTTTGGCCTGGTGTAGCATGCGGTCGACCAGTGTCGTCTTGCCGTGGTCGACGTGGGCGATAATCGCTATGTTGCGGATGTTTTGCATATTATGTTGTTTACTAAAGAATTACACTATTATATATATGTTCGTGCGGTTTGCAAAAATACGCATTTTTCCTGAATTGGAGGTGTAATGCGCAAAAAAAGCGTCCGCAGCAGGGTAGGAGAGGGGTAAGGTGTGAGTGGAATGGTGGAAGCAGTAAACGGAATGGCGAAAGGTGAGAAGTGGAAATTTCCCGTCTAATCGATTTTCTCGGCGTTCTGTGAGTCGGATCTATGCCGGGTTGGCGAACGTCGATTTGGGGCGATTTTTCATTGGTTACTTTTGTAAACATAGGTGTCAAGCAAAGCACTCGTTACAAATGTAATTTAGCCCGTTTTTGGCATTCTTACAAATGTAATCACGTTGATTTGTGTATAATATGTTAAATTCTCTATGAAATAGTATATAGTCTTATAAAATACACTGAATGCCTGTTATATAAATAATGATAATTCAAGTTATAATTAAGGTATATAAAGGTAAGATGGCTCGAGGCTGTATGATGTTTTGTATTCATGTATAAATACCATTATTTGAGTAATATAATGTATTAGTAATAAAGTGATGGTTTAGTTTATTGGCGTATTTACAAATGTAATCATGTTAATTTATTTTTCGTGGTATTGAAAAATTGTGTAATTTTGTAATCGGAATTGTTTGTTGGTTACAAATGTAAGATTATGATTGACAGGATAAATTTGATTTTAAGGGCCAAAAATATCACTGCAAGACAGTTCGCGGAGGAGATCGGCATCCAGCCGTCGGGTATGTCGCATATCCTGGGTGGCCGTAACAACCCCAGCCTCGATTTCGTCACCAAGGTGATTCGCCGCTACCCCGAGATCGACGCCAACTGGCTGCTGCTCGGACGTGGCGAGATGTATGCGGGCGCCGCCCCGGCGTCTGCCGACCGGGTGCCGGCCCCCGACGCCGCGACGGAGCCGTCGCTGTTCGACGGCGTGGACAGTGAGCCCCACGGCCTTGTCGCTGCCGAGCCGTCGGTGGACCCGCATATCGTGGAGTCTATCAGGCAGATAGCCTCCCAGACAGAGTCTCCCTACTCCACCGCCGACGCGGAGGCCGGCGCCGATGCGGCGCGCTACGAGCCGTCCTATGTGGCCGTGCCGCCCGCAAGCGTCGCCGCGCCCGGGCAGCCGTCCGAAAGTCCGGCCCCGTCGGCTCCGCCGCAGCCGCAGGCCGCGGCACCGAAGGCGGACACGGACCGGAAGCTCGTGAGTATGTTGCTGATATACAGCGACAACACCTTCGAGGAGTTCCGCCCGCGATAGCAATCGGGATATATAGGAATATTTTTTTACTATATAGTGCAATAAGTCGTCCGGTGCTGCGTTAACATGGAAACATATATTATAATGTCTAACCAACACACGACGAGATGAAAAGTATAGCTATCCTCACCGGCGGCGGTCCCGCCCCCGGAATGAATACCGTGGTGGCCTCGGTGGCCAAGACCTTCCTGCGCGACGGCTTCCGCGTCATAGGACTGCATGGCGGCTACAGCGCCCTCTTCACCGACAAGCCCCGCATGCAGGACCTCGACTTCCTGACTGCCGACGAAATCTTCAACAAGGGTGGCAGCATCCTGAAGATGAGCCGTTTCAAACCGACCGACGAGGACTTCGCACAGCGTTTCAACCTCAAGTTCTTCACCGACAACGAGGTGAAGCTGCTTGTCACCGTCGGCGGCGACGACACCGCCTCTACGGCCAACCGCGTGGCCAAGTTCCTGGCCGAGAAGCATTACCCCATAGCCAACATCCACGTCCCCAAGACCATCGACAACGACCTGCCGCTCCCCAACTCGAGCCCCACCTTCGGCTACAACAGCGCCAAGGCACAGGGCTGCGTCCTGGCTACGGCGGTCATGGAAGACGCCCGCACCAGCGAGAACTGGTTCGTGGTCAGCGCCATGGGCCGTTCCGCCGGCCATCTGGCTCTCGGCATCGCCGGCGCCTGCCACTACCCCATGGTCATCATCCCCGAGTTCTTCAACAAGACCGAAATCACCGTCGACAAGATTATCAACATGGTGGTCAGCTGCATCGTGAAGCGCAAGCTGATGGGCATCAACTACGGCGCCGCCATGATCTCCGAAGGTGTCTTCCACTCGCTCTCCGACGAGGAGATTAAGAACAGCGGCATCCACTTCAGCTACGACGAACACGGCCATCCCGAGCTGGGCAAGGTGTCCAAGGCTCACATATTCAACGACCTGCTGGAGCGTAAGGTGAAAAGTCTCAACCTGAAGGTGAAGAGCCGCCCGGTGGAAATCGGCTACGAGATCCGCTGCCACACCCCCATCGCCTTCGACCTCACCTACTGCTCGCTGATGGGTATGGGTGTCCACACTCTCTTCGGACAGGGCTGCACAGGGTGCATGGTCTACGTCGACCAGCAGGGCAACGTCAGCCCGCTGTACCTCAAAGACCTGCAGGACCCGCTGACCGGCAAAATCCCGCCACGCCAGGTCAACGTCGAGAGCAACAAGGTGATGTCGTACGTCAACGACATCATGGATTATATCACCCCGGCCGACTACGAGGCCGCCAAGAAGTACCTGCCCAACCCCGAGGAGTATGACTTCAAGAAGATTCTCGGTTGGTAGCATAATCGGGAGCAAATCAGCCAAAAAGACTACGGGACATGGGCCCCTCCTGGCCGCGTGTCTCGTAGTCTTGGCGGCTTGCTGCCTCGCCGTGCCCTCCTATGGCCAGTCCAAGGCACAGCTGGAGAAAGACAAGGCCAAGGTGGAACAGGAGATAAAACGCCTGAACGGCGACCTGGCCAAGGCCAAGAAGAACAGCAAGAGCGGGCAGCAGCAGCTGAAACTCGTGGAGCAGAAGATCGCCCAGCGTACCAGGCTGATAAACACCATCAACGGACAGATGAACCTGCTCGGCATCCAGATGGAGCAGACCCAGGACAGCATCTCGCGCATGCGCACCCAGGTGGACAGCCTCAAGCAGGAATACGCCCACGTGGTGAAGACCCTCTACGGCGAACGCGGCAACCTCGACCGCCTCGTGCTTCTGCTCGACACCAAGAGCTACAACTACGCCTATCTGCGCACCAAGTACTTCCGCGACTATAGCCGCTACCGCCGCCGTCAGGCTGCCTTCATCCGGCAGAAGGAGGACGAGCTGCGCGACGTGGGGGTCGAGCTGGCACGTCAGCAGCAGGAGAAGACCACCCTGCTCGTGCAGGAGAAGCGCCAGAAGGACGAGCTCGCACGCGAGCAGCGTCAGCGTCAGCAAAGCCTCAAGCAGTCCAAACAGCAGGAGAAAGACCTGCAGGCCCAAATCAACCGCAAGGAGAAGCAGAAACGTCAGCTGCAACAGCAGATACAAAAGATTATAAACGAGGAGATTGCCAAGGCCAACAAGCAGAAGTCCTCCGCGGGCAGCGGCAAGGCTTCGTCGGCCGACGTGGCTCTCTCCAACGACTTCGCGTCGAACAAAGGGCGTCTGCCGTGGCCGGTATTCTACTCCAAGGTGGCCCGCGAATACGGCCGCTACACCCACGAGTCGGGTGGACAGAACATGAACAACGGCATCGACCTCGTGTGCAAGTCGGGGACCGCCGTGCAGTGCGTCTTCGATGGCAAGGTGAGCCGCGTCTTCACATGCCCCAACGGCACCAAAGGCATCATCGTCCGCCACGGCGAGTACATGTCGGTCTACGCCAACATGGGTTCTGTGGCCGTGGCCGAAGGCAGCGTCGTGAAGACCAAGCAGAACCTGGGCACCGTATACACCAACTCCGACGGGAGTGCCGAATTCAGCTTCCAGCTGTGGAAAGGCACCGCGTCGCTCAATCCCAGGACATGGCTGCGATGAGCCTTGGCGACGAAGCGGCTGTGTGCCGTGGCGCAGCCCAAACGGGCGTGCAGCAGGCTGCCGCCACGCGGCGGTTCGTGTTCTTCGTCAGCGACGCCCACTTGGGCAGCGGCGCCGACAGCCGGCGCCGCGAGGTGGAGCTGTGTGGCTTCCTCGACAGCATAAAACCGGTCTGCAGCAAGTTGTTCCTGCTGGGCGATATGTTCGACTTCTGGTTCACATACCGCCATCTGGTGCCGCGCGGACATGTGCGGCTGCTGGGCAAGCTCGCCGAGCTGGCCGACGCCGGCGTCGAGGTACATTTCTTCATCGGCAACCACGACATGTGGCTCTTCGACTACCTCGAGGGCGAATGCGGCGCCGTGATGCACAGCGAGCCCGAAGTCCTCGCCATCGGCGGCCGCCGTTTCCTCATAGGCCACGGCGACGGGCTGGGCCACACGGACCGCGGCTTCGACTTCATCAGGTCGGTATTCCGCAACAGGTTCAACCAGCACCTCTTCGCCCTCCTCCCGGCGGCTCTCACCTTCCCCGTGGCACGGCGCTGGAGCGACAGCAACAAGCGTAAGCATGAGCGCGAGGACGCACAGCACTATCTCGGCGACGACCGCGAAGGCATCGTGCTCTACTGCCGCGAGCGCTTGCAGCACGAGCATTTCGACTTCTGCGTTTTCGGCCACCGGCATACTCCGCTCGTCATGCCCCTCGGCGAGGGGTGCACCTATGTCAACACCGGCGACTGGCTGACCCACCGCACCTGTGTCCGTTTCGACACCCAGAGCGGCCAGATGGACCTCTATGAGCACACAACCGACTGCTGACCTCCTTTTCCGCAACGCGCTGCCTTCCGATGTCGACGCCATCATGTCGCTCGTGCAGAGGCGCATAGAGTGGATGGACGCCCAAGGGCTCCACCAGTGGAACGAGACGGACTACTTCGGCCGCTATCCGCGGCGCTACTGGCAGGACAATATAGGCCGTTTCCTCGTCGGCCTGCGCGGCGCGTCGGTCGTGGTGGCCATAGCCTTGTATGAGAGCGATATCCGTTGGGAGGGCACCGGCGCCACCGGGCCGGCTTTCTACCTCCATCATCTCACCACCGACCTCTCCGCCAAAGGCGCCGGGGCGGCTATGATGCTCTATGTGGAGCGCTACGCCGCTGCCCATGGCGTCACTACCCTGAGGCTCGACTCGGCCGTGGGCAACGAGGTCCTCGAGCGCTACTACTCGGCGCTCGGCTACCGCGAGCGTGGCCGCTGCCAGGACCGTTTGTACCACGGCATACTGCGCGAAAAACGGTTGGCAGTGTAGGCCGGCGGACGGAAAATAATGTAAAATGTCATTGGTATATTGGAAAAGTTTCGTATCTTTGTAGTCCGATATTATTCGGAAAAGTCATACAAAAACCTAAAAAACAAGATAATATGGTAAAAGTAGCCATCAACGGCTTCGGCCGTATCGGAAGAATGTCCTTCCGCGCCATGCTTGCCCACCCCGAACTCGAGGTGGTCGCTGTCAATGACCTCACCGATGCCAACACCCTGGCATATCTGTTCAAATATGACTCTGTCCACGACAACTTCGACGGAGAAGTGCACGCCGAGGGCGACTGCCTCGTGGTGAACGGCAAGAAGGTGAAAATCTATGCCGAGCGCGACCCGCAGAACCTGCCTTGGAAAGACCTCGGAGTGGACATCGTTGTGGAGAGCACCGGTCTCTTCAAGAAACGCGAGCAGATGATGAAGCACATCAACGCCGGCGCCAAGAAGGTCATCCTCACCGTGCCCGCCAGCAAGGCCGAGGACGTCGACGCCACCGTCGTCATGGGTGTCAACGACAACGTGCTGACCAAGGACACCGTCCTCGTCAGCAACGCCAGCTGCACCACCAACTGCCTCGCCCCCGTCGCCAAGGTGCTGAACGACAAGTTCGGTATCAAGCGCGGCCTTATGAACACCGTCCACAGCTACACCAACGACCAGAAGATCCTCGACCAGCCGCACAGCGACCTGCGCCGTGCCCGCGCCGCCGCCGTCTCCATCATCCCCACCAGCAGCGGTGCCGCCAAGGCCGTCGGCCTGGTCATCCCCGAGCTGAAAGGCAAGCTGGACGGCTTCGCCATGCGCGTCCCCACTCCCGACGGCAGCGTCGTCGACCTCACCGCCGAGCTCAACTGCAACGTCACCAAGGAGCAGATCAACGCCGCCATCAAAGAGGCCGCTGAAGGCCCCATGAAAGGCATCCTCCAGTATGTCGAAGAGCCCATCGTCAGCATCGACATCATCGACAACACCCACAGCAGCATCTTCGACAGCCTCCTCACCCAGGTCATGGACGGCAACTTCGTGAAGATCGTCAGCTGGTATGATAATGAGAAGGGCTACAGCACCCGCGTCGGCGACCTCGCCGCCAAACTGGCCAAGCTCCTCTGATTATGATATTGGAAAATAAGGTAGCAATCGTGACCGGTGCCACTCGTGGCATCGGTCACGCTATTGCTGTACGGTTCGCAAAGGAGGGCGCCTCCATAGCTTTCTGCGGCCGCAGCCGTAGCGACGCCATGGTGGCGGTCGAGCAGGAACTGAACGCCTTGGGTGTGACGGCCAAAGGCTACGTATGCGACGTGGCCGACTACCAGGCGGCTCAGGACTTCGTCAAGCAGGTCGTCGCCGACTTCGGTCGTGTGGATATTCTGGTGAACAACGCCGGCATCACCGACGACAGCGCCGTAAAGCGCATGTCCGAGGAGCAGTTCGACCGCGTGATGCGGACCAACGTGCGCAGCGTCTTCTGTATGACCAAGGCCGTGCAGCCGCATCTCTGGCGTCAGGGCCACGGCGCCATCGTCAATATCGGCTCCGTCGTAGGCATAGCCGGCAACTACAACCAGGCCAACTACGCCGCCTCCAAGGCCGCCATCATAGGCTTCAGCAAGAGCTGCGCCAAGGAGTTCGCGGCGCGCAACATCCGTGTCAACGTCGTCGCACCTGGATTTGTAGAGACCGAGATGACCGCCGACATACCCCGTGAGCTTATGGACACATGGTGCAGCCGCATCCCCATGAAACGGCCCGGCACCGTCGACGAGGTGGCTCAGGCGTGCCTGTTCCTGGCCAGCGACATGTGCCCCTACATCACCAGCGTCGTCCTCCCCGTGTGCGGCGGCATGGAAGACGCCTGAAAGTTGAAAATTGAAAATTGAAAGTTGAGAATCACGTTGCCCATTAACCCCATTAACCCCATCAAACCCATTAAGCCAATCATTCTGGCCTTCGTCCTGCTCTTCGCCGCCTGCGGCGGTCCGCAGCGCCAGGCTCCTGCCACCGACACCGTCGTCGACGACTACGACCGCGTCGTCGTCATCCCGTCATGCCCTCAGCGCGTGGTGAGTCTCTCGCCGGCGGTCACGGAGATTATGTTTGCCCTCGGGGCCGACAACCTCCTCGTGGGGCGCACCGATTTCTGCACCTATCCCGCCGAGGTCGAGGCGGTACCCTCTATAGGTGGCATCAGCAACCTCAACATCGAACGTATCCTCTCCCTCTCCCCAGACCTCGTCGTCAGCGGCTCCATGGTGGGCAAGAAAGCTACCGACCAGATGGACCAGATGGGGGTGCCTATGGTGTGCGTGATTGAAAAACCTCGCTTCGACGCTCTCTACGACAACATCACGGCCATAGGCCGCCTCGTGGGCAAAGAGCATGAGGCCGACTCGCTGAACGCGTTGATGCGTGAACGTGTCCGTGCGTTGGACACTGACACAGTCAACCATCCAAACAATCAAACATTGCCGAAAGTCTATTATGTCGTGGGCTTCGGCCCTGGCGGCAACTTCACCGCCGGGGGCAACACCTTCATCAACGACATCATCCGCATGGCCGGCGGCCGCAACATCGCCGAGAGCATACAAGGCTGGAACTACAGCCTCGAAGCCCTGATGAAGGAAAACCCCGACTACATCATCGTGCGCCGCGAGGACAGCGCCGCCTTCTGCGGCATGAAGCCCTACAACACCCTCGACGCCGTACGCCGTGGACACGTCATCGGCATCGAAAGCGGCACCTTCGACCTCCAGGTCCCCCGCAACATCGACGCCATCCTCCACCTCCGCCAGCGCATGGGCCAAAGCCCCGTACAAGGCCAATAGCACCCCGCGCCGTCAAGCCGCCTCCACCCCTCCCCGCCGCCGCCACGGACACAATACGGCTATTATGGGTATATGGTAAGTATATGGCAGGTATAGGGTAGGTATATGCCCTCTCTGGGCCCTCTCTGGGGCCTCTCTGGGGTAAGTATATGGTAAGTATATGCTAAGTCTATGGTAAAAATACAACACCAAATACATATTGGTAAAACTATTTTAGCATTTTTCTGTCATTATATTTTGAATTTTTTTGGCTTTGATACTATATTAATTTAAGTAGTATCAGAAGTTTAACTAATAATAATAATAGTTTTCTATTAATACTATTAGGCAGCGATTCTCGTTATTCCAATACAAACCTTACTGGATATGAGAAAAGCAGGACGATTAGAACTAAACGAAGCCCAGCGGATGGAACTCGAAAGAGGATACCGTCTGGGAAAGAAACACTGTTTCAGGATGAGGTGTTTGGCCATACTCCTGAAAGCGGAGGGACTGTCCGCCGCGAAAGTTGGCGAAAGGACAGAGATGGAACAGCACACCGTGAGCAAATGGCTCAAGCATGCAGCTTAATTTTGACTATCTACTTAATTTGTGTTGATTAGATTAAAAATTGTATTTTTGCAAAAACTCATCACTATGAAACCTCTATTAAACAGTTTAATGAAACCGAAACAATTATGAATATTACCAAATTTCGTAACAGCTATCTTATTGACAAGTCTTATCGGCTAACACTGGTGAGCGTGACGCTTACGGCATTGGCACCGCTTATCGCTACGCTGGTCGACGGTCT
>CAMVAA010000061.1 GCA_947165345.1 uncultured Bacteroidales bacterium | reverse complement strand
GGCTATCCCGGCAAGCGCTACTACGGCGGTTGCCAGATTGTGGACCAGAGCGAGACCATCGCCATCGAGCGCGCCAAGAAGCTCTACGGTGCCTGCTGGGCCAACGTGCAGCCCCACAGCGGTGCACAGGCCAACATGGCCGTGTTCCTGGCCTGCCTGAACAGCGGCGACACCTTCATGGGCATGGACCTCAACCACGGCGGTCACCTTTCGCACGGCAGCCCCGTGAACTTCAGCGGTATCAACTACCATGTGGTTGGCTACCAGGTGAAGGAAGAGACCGGCATTGTCGACTATGACGACATGGAGAAGAAGGCCCTGGAGCACCGTCCGAAACTCATCATCGGCGGTGGCTCGGCCTACAGCCGCGACTGGGATTGGGCCCGCATGCGCGAGATTGCCGACAAGATCGGCGCCATCCTCATGGGCGACATCAGCCACCCCAGCGGCCTGATTGCCAAGGGTTACCTGAACAACGCCTTGAAGTATTGCCACATTGTCACCACCACGACCCACAAGACCCTGCGCGGACCGCGCGGCGGTATGATCCTGATGGGCGAGGACTTCGACAACCCGTGGGGCAAGACCACGCCGAAGGGTGAGATCAAGAAGATGAGCGCCCTGCTGGACAGCGCCGTGTTCCCCGGCACCCAGGGCGGTCCGCTGGAGCACGTCATCGCCGCCAAGGCAGTGGCCCTCGGCGAGGCCCTGACCGACAGCTACGACCAGTACATACAGCAGGTGATGAAGAACGCCAAGGTGATGAGCGAGGCCTTCATGGCCAAGGGCTACAAGGTCATCAGCGGCGGTACCGACAACCACCTGATGCTCATCGACCTGCGTCCGAAGTTCCCCGAGCTGACCGGTAAGGAAGCCGAGAACGCCCTGGTGTCCGCCGACATCACCATCAACAAGAACATGGTGCCCTTCGATAGCCGCAGTGCCTTCAAGACCAGCGGTCTGCGCGTCGGAACGCCCGCCATCACGACCCGTGGCCTGAAGGAAGGCGACATGGGTGTCATCGTCGACATGATCGACCAGGTGCTCTGCGCTCCGACCGACGAGGCTGTCCGCGCCAAGATTGCCGGCCAGGCCAACGAGATGATGCAGAACCGTCCGCTCTTCGCCTGGTAAGAAATCGCCAGGGAATAGAGACTCCCTGTAAAAGAAAATCCGACCTGTCAGATTTGTCCGACGGGTCGGATTTTTTAGTTGGAAATCGAAAGTTGAGAACTGAAAATTGACGGTTGAAGGGGTAGGGAGGGGGTAGAGAGGGGGTAGAGGGGGACCCTATTTGCCGGACAGAATATTATGCTTCGCCGCCGAGGGGGCAGAGTATATAATAAAGAAGGCAATAAAAATCGGATGACGACGTTATCAAGAACGACTAATAAGTGCATCTGTATATGAATATACTGGTTACCGGAGGTGTGGGTTTCATCGGCTCCCACACACTGATAGAGCTCTACAAGGCCGGGCACACCGCCGTGGTAGTGGACAACCTGAGCAACAGCAACCCCGTGGCTTTGCAGCGGGTGGAGGGTATTTTGAGGGATGAAATCCACTACTCGAAGGCGGGGATACCGTTTTACAAGGTTGACATCCGTGACCGAGAGGGGTTGGAGAGGGTGTTTGCTGAGCACAGGGTGGACGCCTGTATCCACTTCGCGGGGCTCAAGGCCGTGGGGGAAAGTGTGGAGAAGCCGTGGGAGTACTACGAGAACAACATCGGGGGCACGCTGACGCTGGTGGATGTGATGCGCAAGCACGGCTGCAAGAATATCATCTTCAGCTCGAGTGCCACCGTCTATGGCGACCCGGCGGAGATACCGATAACGGAGAATTGTCCCAAGGGCCAGTGCACCAATCCCTACGGCTGGACGAAGAGCATGCTGGAGCAGGTGCTGACGGACATACAGAAGGCTGACCCGGAGTGGAACGTGGTGCTGCTGCGCTACTTCAACCCCGTGGGCGCCCACGCGAGCGGCAAGATAGGGGAGAACCCCAACGGCATACCGAACAACCTGATGCCCTACATCACGCAGGTGGCCGTGGGCAAGAGGAAGGAACTGGGCGTCTTCGGGAACGACTATCCCACGCCCGACGGTACCGGGGTGCGCGACTACATCCACGTTGTGGACCTTGCCACGGCGCATGTCTGCGCCCTGCAAGCCATTGACCGCAAGTGCGGCATAGGCATTTATAATGTGGGTACGGGTCATGGCTATTCGGTGCTCGACATGGTGAAGGCATTCGTCAAGGTCAATGGTGTCGACGTGCCATACAGCATCAAGCCGCGCCGGGCGGGCGATATAGCCACCTGTTACTGCAATCCCGCCAAGGCCAAGGCCGAGCTGGGGTGGGAGGCGAAGCACGGCATCGACGACATGGTCCGTGACAGCTGGCGCTGGCAGCGACAGAACCCGGACGGATATCCCGAGCAATGAGTCGCTACTTCATACACCTGGCCTATAACGGCACCGCCTACTGCGGCTGGCAAACTCAGCCTCAGCTACCCACCGTGCAGCTCACCATTGAGCAGGCCCTTGCCACACTGCTGCGCCACGCGACGCCCGTGGTGGGCTGTGGCCGTACGGACACCGGTGTCCACGCTGCCGACTTCTATGCCCACTTCGACTCGACGGCCATTGAGGGCCAGAAAGAGATCAAAGACCTTGTTTTCAAGCTCAACAACATCTTGCCGCCGGACATCGCCGTCTTCGACATCTTTCCCGTGGCCGACAATGCCCACGCCCGCTTCGACGCCACGGCTCGCACGTACCAGTACCATGTCAGTGAGCGGCGCCTTCCGTTCCGGCAGGGGCAGTATTGCCGCATCTACTTCCGGCCCGATGTGGAGATGATGAACAGAGCGGCGAAAGTCCTTATGGAATACGACGACTTCACGAGCTTTGCCAAGCTTCATACGCAGGTGAAGACCAACATCTGCCATCTTACGCATGCCGAGTGGACCCCGGAGGCCGACGGGCTGGTCTTCACCATTCGGAGCAACCGTTTCCTGCGCAATATGGTACGTTCGGTCACCGGTACCCTTCTCGATGTTGGGCGGGGGAAGCTCACCATCGACGGCCTGCGCGAGATAATAGAAAAGAAAGACCGCTGTGCGGCAGGAGTCAGCATGCCGGCCTGCGGCCTGTTCCTAACCAAAGTAGAATATCCATACCTATGAAATATATCGAAGTAACCATCACGATGGACGACACGGGACTGTTCCGTGACATGCTGATAGACACCCTCGGCAATGAGGGACCCTACGAGAGTTTCGTCGAGACGCCTGATGGCCTGAAGGCCTATATCCAAGCCAACGAATACGACCCGCAGTACCTCGCCGCCGTGGCACAGGCCTTTCCGCTGCCGCTGAAGTACACAGCCCAGCCCATGGAGGATCGCGACTGGAACGCGGAGTGGGAGAAGAGCCACGAAGCGGTGTTGGTGCGCTACGAGGGAGGCTCACTGTGGGTGCGGGCCCCGTTCCATCCGCACCGTAACGACGTGGACTACGAGATTATCATTGAACCCAAGATGAGCTTCGGCACAGCCCACCATCCCACCACCTATATGATGCTCAGCTACGTTGCCGAGCTGCCGGTCAACGGGATGCGGGTCCTCGACATGGGCTGTGGAACCGCGGTGCTCGGCATACTTGCCAAGATGCGTGGAGCGTCGTATGTAGAAGGTGTCGACGTCGACGAGTGGGCCTACCGCAATGCCCAGGAGAATGCTGCCGCCAACGGGGTCGAGCTTACCCTGCGTCTTGGTGACGCTGCAAGTCTGCATGGAGCCTTCGATATGGTCATTGCCAACATCAACCGTAATATTCTGTTGGCCGACATGGAGCGCTATGCAGCTGTCCTCAATCCGGGTGGTACGCTGCTGCTCAGCGGCTTCTACCAAGCTGACGAGGGTGTACTCATAGCCCGTGCCAACGAGCTCGGACTGACTTTCACCGACAAGAAAACGCGCGACGGATGGAGCAGTCTTCAGTTAAGAGTTATGAGTTAAGAGTTATGAGTTATGAAGGAAAGCATTGTTCAGTCAAAGAGTTTCGATTTTGCGGTTTCTGTTATTTTGTTGTGTCAATATTTAACAGAAGAAAGACATGAATACAATCTTTCAAAACAACTTGTACGTAGTGCTACAAGCATAGGGGCAAATATTAGGGAGGCGCGAAGGGGGCAATCGTCTGCCGATTTTATTGCAAAGATGTCCATTTCTTTGAAAGAAGCGGAAGAGTCGAAATATTGGCTTGAATTGTTGAATGCCACTGAATATGCTGATAAAGAACGATTAGAAGCTATGTTGGGTGATTGTGATGTATTAATCAAGATGATGAGTTCTATTGTGAAAACGATGAAAGAGAAACAAAACTCATAACTCGTAACTCTTAACTTATAACTGTCATGATAGTCTGTATAGCGGAGAAGCCGTCGGTGGCACGCGAGATTGCCAAGGTGCTTGGTGCCAACAGCCAGCACGACGGGTATCTCGAGGGGAACGGCTATCAGGTGACGTGGACTTTCGGTCATCTCTGTACCCTGAAGGAGCCGCAGGACTACTGCCCACAGTGGCGACCGTGGTCTATATCGGCGTTGCCGATGATTCCGGACCGATTCGCCATCAAGCTCATTCCCAACCAGGGGTACGAGAAGCAGTTCCATGTCATCGAGCACCTTATGCAGGCCGCCGACAGCATCATCAACTGCGGCGATGCCGGGCAGGAGGGCGAACTCATACAGCGGTGGGTGATGCAGAAGGCCAAGGCCAAGTGTCCGGTCCAGCGCCTGTGGGTCTCGTCGCTCACCGAGGAGTCCATCCGCGAAGCCTTCGCCAACCTGCGTCCGCAGGACGACTACCAGAGCCTTTATGAGGCCGGCCTCTGCCGTGCCATCGGCGACTGGCTGCTCGGCATGAACGCCACCCGCCTCTATACCATCCGCTTCTCGCCCCGTCGCGGCAGCGTTCTCAGCATCGGCCGTGTGCAGACCCCGACCCTGGCCATGATTGTGCGCCGCCACTTCGAAATAAAACGCTTTGTACCGGAGAAGTATTGGGTCCTTTCCACCCTCTACAGGGGTGTGGTCTTCACCTCGACCAAGGGGAAGATAAAAGTCAAGAGTGAAGAGTTGAGAGAGAAGGGTGAGGTTGATGCGACTAATGACCTCATGGCTCAGAACGCAGAACTCGTAAGCCGGCTAAAGGCCGAGGACTTCGAGGTGACGTCGGTAGAGCAGAAGGCCGGCACCGAGGCACCGCCGCGCCTCTTCGACCTGACGAGCCTTCAGGTAGAATGCAACAAGAAATACTCGCTCTCGGCCGACGACACCCTCAGGCACATACAGAGCCTCTATGAAAAGAAGCTCACCACCTATCCCCGTGTAGACACCACCTACCTCTCGGACGACATCTACGCCAAGTGTCCGACGATACTACAGGGGATCAAGCCCTACGCCGCCTTGGTGCAACCCCTCATGGGCAAGCGGCTGAAGAAGAGCAAGAAAGTCTTCGACACCAGCAAGGTGACCGACCACCACGCCATCATACCCACCGGAGTGGACCCTTTGACCGTGGGCCTCAGCATGGACGAAAAGCGGGTCTACGACCTTGTGGCCCGCCGTTTTATCTCAGTGTTCTATCCCGACTGCCGCTTCTCCACGACCACTGTGACGGGGAATGTGGACACCGTGGAATTCAAGGCCACGGGCAAACAGATTCTCGACGAGGGCTGGAGGGTGCTTTATGGCGGCAAGCCGGAGACCTCGGAGAGCGGCGACAAGCCCGACTCCGACGACAAGGAGCAGACCCTGCCCGACTTCAAGAAGGGTGAGCATGGCCCGCACGAACCTTCGCTGACCGAGAAGCAGACGACGCCTCCCAAGCCGTATACCGAGGCCACCCTGCTCCGGGCCATGGAGACCGCGGGCAAGACGGTGGACAACGAAGAGCTGCGCGACGCCCTCAAGGCCAATGGCATAGGGCGCCCGTCGACACGTGCCGCCATAATAGAGACCCTGTACAAGCGGCAGTACATCTCCAAGGTGCGCAAGAGCCTCGAACCCACCCCGACAGGCATAGCCTTGATAGGCGTCATACAGGAGGAGCTGCTCAAAAGCGCCGAACTCACCGGTCAGTGGGAGAAGAAGCTCAGGGACATAGAGGCGCACAAGTATTCGGCGGCGCAGTTCATCGACGAACTCAAGCAGCAGACGGCGCAGCTGGTCCAGCAGGTAGTGGCCGACGGCACACGCCGACTGCGCTACGACTGGGACACCACGGGCGACAGCCCGGTCTGAATCACAGGGGAAGATAGATGACCTTCTTGGTCTCGAAGTACTCTTCGTCGAACCAGTCGCTGATATTCCACGTGCGTACTTTTTTGCGGAAGGGGGCCAGTTCGGCGTCGAGGTCGCCGCCTTTGAGGTAAAGGATGCCGTTGTGCAGCGTGTGGTACTGTGTCTTGGAGATTTTTCCTTTCACCCACGGTACAAACTCCGGCAGTGTGGTTACGGCGCGCGACACCACAAAGTCGAATTCGCCGTCCAGCTGCTCGGCCCGTATCTGGAGGGCTTTGGTGTTGGCGAGGGCGAGGCGGTCGATGACATCGGATACCACCTTGATTTTTTTGCCGATGGAGTCTATGAGGGTGAAGCGGGCGTCGGGGAACATGATGGCCAGAGGCACGCCTGGGAAGCCGCCGCCGGTGCCCACATCCAGCACTTCGGCCATGGGTTTGAACCGCACCGCCTTGGCGATGGCCAGGGAGTGTAGCACGTGGTGCTCGTAGAAGTGGTCCATGTCCTTGCGCGAGATGACGTTTATCTGAGCGTTCCACTCTTCGTACAAAGGCAGCAGAGCGGCCAGTTGTTCACGCTGCCGCTCTGTCAGATCCGGAAAATATTTTACTATCTTATCCATACTATCCGAGCACGACACTTTCCGCTACAGATACGCTTTGAGGTGTTTGCTCTTGCTGCTGGTCTTGAGTCGCTTGATGCCTTTTTCTTTGATTTGGCGCACACGTTCACGGGTGAGGTTGAACTTCATGGCTATCTCGTCGAGGCTGAGGGGGTGTGGGAGGCCGATGCCGAAGTACATCTTAATGACCTCGCGCTCGTATTCCGTGAGGGTCGAGAGGCAGCGCTCGATCTCCTGCGAGAGGCTTTCCTGCATCAGTTTGCTGTCGGTGGGTGGGGTGTCCTCGTTGGGCAGCACGTCGACGAAGTTCACGTCCTCGTCGCTGGCCAGCGGGGCGTCGATGGAGACGTGGCGGCCGCTGATGCCCATGATGGCTTTGATTTTGTCCTCGGGGATGTCGAGCATGTCGGAGAGTTCCTCTTCTGAAGGCGGGCGCTCGAGCTGCTGCTCCAGTTTGCTGATTTCTTTTTTCAGCTTGTTGAGTGCGCCGAGCTGGTTGGACGGCAGGCGCACGATGCGCGAGTTTTCGGCGATGGCCTGCAGGATGCTTTGGCGAATCCACCACACGGCGTAGGAGATGAACTTGAATCCACGTGTCTCGTCGAAACGTTTGGCAGCCTTGATGAGGCCCACGTTGCCCTCGTTGATGAGGTCGGGCAGCGAGAGGCCTTGGTTCTGGTACTGCTTGGCCACCGACACCACAAATCGCAGGTTGGCCTTGGTGAGGCGTTCCAGTGCGGCCTGGTCGCCCTGCTTGATGCGCTGGGCCAGCTGCACCTCCTGCTCGGGCGTCAGCAGCTCTTCGCTGCAGATGTCCTGCAGGTATTTGTCCAACGACTTGATATCGCGGTTGGTAATTGAATGTGTAATCTTCAGTTGTCTCATACTCGTACGCTATGTTTTCACCTTATTGACAACCCCTATAACGCAGAAAAAAATGTTTTGTTACGTCTATGACGTATTTTTTTGGAAAATTATTCCCGACGGTCGTATTTTTATTGAAAAAAATGGTGTAATTTTGCATCCGGAAACAATAAAAGGCCGAGAGGCTTGTTTCTTAAGACGAAAAAACAACAACAAAAACAATGTACGATATGAAACGGACAATCATCCCCCTTCTGCTGGCCGCCTTCTTCTCGGTGGGCCTTGTCTCGTGCCAGCACCAGACCATGACCTCCATCGAATTCAGCGTGCGCCACAACGAGTGGCACGAAGAGAACGGTATGCAGGTCTACACCTTTTATTGGCCTGAGCTCGACGCCGATGTCGTCGACTTCGGATCGGTCAATGTCTATATGCTTGACCACGGCGGTGCACAGAACCAGCTTCCCTTCGTTTACAAGCAAGACTATGTAGATGACGACGGGGAGGTCTACTATGTGCCAGAGAATGTCTCCTACGCTTACGGTTATGGCTATCTGACTCTCATCATCGAGGATTTGGACAACAACACTGCTGCCCCGGCCAACGACAACTGGGGTTCCACCATGACCTTCCGAGCCGTCGCCCTCGGCGACTGAGCGGAGAGAGGAAAGACAAAACAGACACGCCTCGCGGCCGAAGGGCTGCGAGGCGTGTTGTTTTTGGTGAGGCCGAGGAGAGGGCGTCAGGCGTTCTGTCTTCTCTTGTAGGCCTGGAGGGTGTTCTGGAGGAGGCTGACGATGGTGAGGGGTCCCACGCCGCCGGGCACTGGGGTGACCCAGCTGCACTTGGCGTCGACTTCGGAGTGTTTCACGTCGCCGATGACGCGGTAGCCGTTCTTCTTGGAGGCGTCGGGGACGCGGTGGATGCCCACGTCGACCACGACGGCGTCGGGTTTCACCATGTCGGCGGTGACGAAGTCGGGGCGGCCGATGGCGACCACGAGTATGTCGGCCTGGCGAGTGAGCTCGGCGAGGTTTTGCGTTTTGCTGTGGCAGATGGTCACCGTGCAGTCGAACCCTTTGCGAGAGAGCAGGTTGGCGGCAGGGGTGCCCACTATGTTGGAGCGGCCGATGACCACGCAGTGTTTGCCGGCGGTCTCGATGTTGTAGCGTTGGAGGAGGGTGCAGATGCCCATGGGGGTGGCGGGGACGAAGCACTCTTCGCCGAGGACCATGCGTCCGATGTTGACCGGAGTGAAGCCGTCCACGTCCTTGTCGGGCGAGATTGCGTTAATGACCTTCTGCTCGTCGATGTGCTTGGGCAGAGGGAGCTGGACGATGAAGCCGTCGATGTCGGGGTCGTTGTTGAGGAAGTCGATGGTTTCGAGGAGCTGCTTTTCGGTGGTCTTCTCGCTCATGCGGTATACGCTCGAGGTGAAGCCTACCTCGTGGCTGGACTTTTCTTTGTTGGCCACGTATGTCATGCTGGCGCCGTCCTCGCCTACGATTACAGCTGCTAGGTGGGGGGCGCGGTGTCCATGGGAGGTGAGTGTGCGCACCTCGTTGGCTATTTCATCCTTGATTTGCAGGGCGAGAGCCTTGCCGTCCAAAATATTAGTCATATATAATTGTTTGTGGTGCTTGTTTTTTGTGGGAGGGTAGGGGGTGATGGGGGTAATGACGGTTGTTTGTTATCTTCTTTTGCGGATTGGCATTTTGCCGCCGTTTTTGGAGACCATTTTCATCATTTTGCGGGTGTCGTCGAACTGCTTGAGGAAGCGGTTGAGTTCCTGGATGGAGCGGCCGCTGCCGGCGGCGATGCGCTGTTTGCGGCTGCCGTTGAGGCACGACGGGTTGCGTCGCTCGTAGGGCGTCATGGAGCCTATCATGGCCTCGATGGGTTTGAAGGCGTCGTCGCTGATTTCCATGTTGCGTGTGAGTTTGTCCATGCCGGGTATCATGCTCACGAGGTCTTTCATGGAGCCCATCTTCTTCACCTGTGCGATTTGCGACAGGAAGTCGTCGAAGTTGTACTCGTTGTGTATGAGTTTCTTCTGAATGCGGCGGGCCTCCTGCTCGTCGTATTGCTCCTGTGCGCGTTCGACGAGGCTGACCACATCGCCCATGCCGAGGATGCGGTTGGCCATGCGGTCGGGGTGGAAGACGTCGAGGGCGTCCATCTTCTCGCCGATGCCGACGAACTTGATGGGTTTCTGGACGGTGTAGCGGATGGTGAGTGCGGCGCCGCCGCGGGTGTCGCCGTCGAGCTTGGTGAGCACCACGCCGTCGAAGTCGATGCGCTCGTTGAATGCTTTGGCGGTGTTGACGGCGTCCTGGCCGGTCATGGCGTCGACCACGAAGAGCGTTTCCTGCGGCTGGAGCTCGCGCTTGAGGGCTGCAATCTCGTCCATCATATCCTCGTCGACGGCCAGACGGCCGGCGGTGTCGACGATGACCACGTTCACCCCTTTGGCCTTGGCGTCGCGCACGGCGTTCTGTGCGATCTGCACGGGGTTGGAGTTGCCGGGTTCGGTGTAGACGGGCACGCCGATTTGCTGGCCGAGGGTCTGCAGCTGGCTGATGGCGGCGGGGCGGTAGACGTCGCCGGCCACGAGCATCACGCTCTTGCCGCGTTTGGTGCGGAGCATGTTGGCCAGCTTGGCGCTGAAGGTCGTCTTGCCGGAGCCCTGGAGGCCGGCGATGAGCACGATGGCGGGCTGTCCTTTGACGTTGATGTCCACGGCTGCGGAGCCCATCAGCTCGGTCAGCTTCTCGTGCACGATCTTCACCATGAGCTGTCCGGGTTCGATGCTGCTGATGACGTTGCGACCCATGGCCTCGGCCTTCACGCTGTCGGTAAACTCCTTCGCGATGGGGTAGCTCACGTCGGCGTCGAGCAGTGCTTTGCGCACCTCCTTGATGGTCTCCGCCACGTTGATATCGGTAATGCTGCCTTTGCCGCGCAGAGTGTGTAAAGCTTTCTCTATCTTGCTACTAAGGTTCTCGAACATAGTCTTTCTCGCATTGTATTCGTGCTGCAAATTTACGAAAAAAATTCCAGTTTCGGTGCAGAGGAGTGAAAAAAATATATTTTGGGGTGGGTTTAGGGGGGGGGAGTGTTAAGTGAGAAGTGTTAAGTGTTAAGTAGACAGTAGGCAGTAGTTAAGTAGTTAAGCCAAATGTTCAGAGGGGAGGTGGGAGTTAAGAGTTATGAGTTAAGAGTTATGAGTTAAGGGAGACAGTAGGCAGTAGTTAAGTAGTTAAGCCAAATGTGCAGGGGGAGTTGTGAGTTAAGAGTTAAGGGAGATAGTAGGCAGTAGTTAAGTAGTTAAGCCAGATGTACAGAGGGGGGGGGAGGTGAAAATTGGAGGGTGTGAGGGGGTGTGAGTGTGAGGGGGTGGGGTGGGGGTAGAGAGGGGGTAGAGGAGGGGTAGAGAGGGGGTAGAGAGGGGGTAGAGAGGGTTGGGGGAAGATGGAGGGC
>CAMVAA010000060.1 GCA_947165345.1 uncultured Bacteroidales bacterium | reverse complement strand
GGTCTGATATCCCAGTTCCCGCAGGGTGCGCAGGCAGGCAAGGCGGTTCTCCAGCCGCATGCCGGCCGGATGAAGCCGGGCGTAATGCGCGGAATCTGCGCTTTCGTGGCGCAGCAGATAACGGTCGGCGCCTGCCTGCCGGAGGCGGGCATAGGTGTCGGCCGGAAGCTCTCCGAGCGAAAGGGTGATGGCGGCCTGGGGCCAGGATGCACGGATTTCCGCGACCAGGCCGGCCAGTTTCTCCGCAGCCGGCGGATTCTCGCCGCCTTGCAGGACAAAGGTGCGCAGGCCGAGCCGCCAGGCATGCTCGCAGCAGCGGAGGATGCTTTCCCGGGACAGGGAATAGCGCCGTACATCCGGATTGCTGCGCCGGATGCCGCAGTAGAGGCAGTCGTTGCGGCAGATGTTGCTCCATTCGATGAGGGCACGCAGGAAGACCTGCCTTCCGAAGTGCGCCTCGGCGGTTTCCCGGGCGGCGGCGAAAAGGCAAGCATCGGCGGAGGGATCTTCGCTCGTGAGCAGTTCCAGGAGACCGGCATCGCCGAGCGTCCGCTTTTCTCTCAGTTCTTCGACAAGAAGCTTCATCTTTCCGGCAAAGATACGTTTTCTTTCGGACAAAAGTTTCGTATATTTGAAGTTTGAAACAATTTGCCTGCCCATGAGAAAATCCGCTTTCCTCTTCATCCTCTCCGCCCTTGTCGCGCTGCTGGCCGCCTGTGGGCCGCAGATAGAAAGTCCCACAGGAACTTCCGTGCCCGACCGGGGCTGGCTGTTTACCGGCAAAGCGCCCTACACGCTTCAGACGAAAGTGGATGCGGCCCCGGGGCCGGCTTCTTTCGTCCTGGTGACGGATCGCTCCCTGATGTCGGATGAACCGCAGGTCGTCCTGTCGAAAGATGTCACCGTCGCCCCGGACAGTACGATCCGGGTCCGGCTGGGGCGCCTGGAACCGGGTTTCTACCAGGTACGGCTGCGCGATTCCATCCGCTGGAACATCGGCGTGCGGCCGGATGCCGTGGTGAGCGCGCCCGACCCGCAGCCGGATTTCGACACCTTCTGGGCGCAGACGATGGCCGAACTGGACCGGATTCCCCTGCAGCCGACGCTGACCCCGGTGCCGGCGTATTCCAATGAGGTCCGGACCTGCTACGAGGTACGCTATCCCGCCTGGGGCGGCGCCGTTTCGGGCGGCATTCTGTCTGTCCCCGTGGCGGAAGGGAAGTACCCGGTCTGCGTGCAGTATATGGGCTATGGGGCCGAGCCGTACTATTTCGATCCGTCTGCTTCGCCGGACCGCATCGATTTCCTGGTCAGCGTGCGTGACCAGGGCATTTTCAAGAACGGCCAGGACCGCTGGATCGACCGCGGCCTTGCCTCCCGCGACAGTTTCTACTACCGCGGGGCATTCTGCGATGCCGTGCAGGCCGTCCGCTTTGCCGCTTCGCTCGAAAAGGCCGACACCGGCCGCATCGTCTCCTTCGGCGAGAGCCAGGGCGGTGCGTTGACCTGCGTCGCCGCCGCGCTGGATTCCCGCATCAAGGCCATCGCGCCCTCGGTTCCGTTCCTGGGCGATTATCCCGATTATGCGAAGATCGTGTGGTGGCCGGTGCACGAGGTCTTCGAGCAGGCGGATGCCGAAGGCATCGGCCGGGAAGCGCTCTTCACGATGCTCTCGTATTTCGACGTCAAGAATTTCGCACCGCGCATCCACTGCCCGGTGTACATGGCCTTCGGCCTGCAGGACGCCACCTGCCCGCCGCATACCAATTTCTCCATCTACAACAACCTGGGTACCTATGCCAGGCGCTACTTCTGCGTTCCGACCTGCGGCCACGCAATGTGGCAGGAGCCTTCCTGGGACGCGCAGCGTACTTCTTTCCTGGAAAGCTATATGCACCCGGCCCTCCAGAATCCGTAATTATTCCAAAACCTGATACCGATGAAACGAATCTTTGCCGTAATGGCTGCGCTGGTCATCACCCTGAGCGCCGCCGCTGACGAAGGAATGTGGCTGCTGCCGCTGATCCAGCAAATGAACAAGAAAGACCTCCGGGAGGCCGGCTGCAAGCTGACCCCGCAGGAGATCTACAACATCAACAAGTCGTCGCTCAAGGACGCCATCGTGCAGTTCGGCGGCGGCTGCACCGGAGAGATGATCTCCAACCAGGGCCTGCTGGTGACCAACCACCACTGCGGCTACGGCAGCATCCAGGGCCTTTCCACCGACGAGCACAACTACCTGATGGACGGCTACTGGGCCAACGAGCGGGCCGAAGAGATCCCGGTTCCCGGCCTGAGCGTCACCTTCCTGGTTTCGATGAAGGACGTGACCGACGTGATGGAACCGGCCGAAGACAAGGCTGCCGCCCGCAACCAGATTCTCGAAGCCGCCCGTAAGGACAATCCCGGCTGCCGCGCCGTGGTGACCGGCTTCTACAATGACAATGTCTATTACCTGATCATCTACCGGACCTACACGGACGTGCGCTTCGTCGGCGCCCCGCCGGCATCGATGGGCAAGTTCGGCGGTGAGACCGACAACTGGATGTGGCCCCGCCACACCGGCGACTTCTCCATGTTCCGCGTCTATGTCGACGGCGACAACCGTCCCGCCGCTTACAGCAAGGACAACATTCCCTACCGCCCCCTCAAGCACATGGAGATAAGCCTCAAAGGTGTCGACGAGGGCGACTTCACCTTCGTCTTCGGCTACCCCGGCACCACCCGCCGCTACGTCACCCACGACTATGTGGACCTCGCCGCCAACGTCGAGAACCCCGTCCGCATCGCCCTCCGCGACATACGCCTCTCCCACTACAACGACGCCATGCAGCGTTCCGCCGCACAGCGCCTGAAGTACGCCTCCCGCGTGGCCTCCATCGCCAACGGCTGGAAGAAGTGGCAGGGCGAGAGCCTCGGCATCGAGCGCCTGCACGGCGTCGAGCAGAAGGTGGAGCAGGAGCGCCAGTTCGAGCGCTGGGCCGCCGACAAGCCCCAGTACGCCAGCGTCCTCCTCGACCTCGAGGACAACTACGCCCGTCTGCGCGAGGTCGAGCTGGAGTGGGTCTACTTCACCGAGGCCGCCATGGCGAGCGACTTCATGCAGCGCGCCTACCGCCTCTACCGCATGCGCAACCTCAACGGCGAGCAGCTCGAAGCCGCCGCCGCCAAGTTCCTCGCCGACAGCCGCACCTACTTCGAGGACTTCGACCAGCACTCACCCGTCGACAAGGCCATCTTCACCGAGTGCTACATCTACATGTGGGAACACGGCTATGCACCCTACTTCAACAAGCGCTGCAACACCGCCGAGGAGGTGTATAACCTGCTGGACCGCCACTACGACAACAACGTGCTCAACAACCCCAAGAAGCTCGAGAAGCTCCTCTCGCTGCCCGCCGAGAAGCTCCACAAGAAGCTGCTCGAAGAGCTGCCCGCCAAGGACCTCGAGCTGATAAACCTGGCCTACACCTTCAGCTACAACGCCGACAAGCGCAAGCAGTACAACGAGGCCGAGGCCAACATCAACCGCCTGATGCGCGTCTACGTGAAGGGCATGATGGAGCAATACCCCGACAGCAACTTCTTCCCCGATGCCAACCTCACGCTGCGAGTGGCCTACGGCCATGTCGAGGGCTTCAAGCCCAAGGACGCCACCTACTACACCGCCTACACCACCTTGGACGGCATCATGGAGAAGGAGAACCCCGACATCTACGACTACCGCGTGGAGCCGAGGCTCAAGGAGCTGTGGCAGAAGAAGGACTACGGCCCCTACGCCAAGTGGGAACGCGACCGAAGCGGAGCGATCGTTCCCATTATGCCGGTGTCGTTCATAGCCACCAACCACACCACGGGCGGCAACTCGGGCAGCCCCGTCCTCAACGCCGACGGCCAGCTGGTGGGCATCAACTACGACCGCTGCTGGGAAGGCACCATGAGCGACCTGCTCTTCGACCCCGCCTACTGCCGCAACATCTCGCTGGACATCCGCTACTGCCTCTTCATCATCGACAAGTACGCCGGTGCACACCACCTCATCGAAGAGATGACCATCGTGACCAACTGAGGGAGCGAGGAGTGCAGAATGTTAAAGCCTGTTGTTCCGTGGAACAACAGGCTTTAACTTATTTGGGCGTCCGGTCTGCGGAGAACACCTCAACTTTCACTTTCACCTTTTTCTTCCTCCGGGGCGGAGGAGAAGGCGCCGAGTTGCTTCATCAGCATCCAGTAGACGAAGATGAAGAGGGCGGCCATCATCACGTCGCCCAGGCCGAGGAAGCCGCGGCCGAGGAAGAGCAGCGGCACGAGGAGCAGGAGCAGACGCGCCAGGGTGTAGCTGTGGAAACCCGACGGGCGCAGGTTCCACATCAGCACGGCCCCTAAGAGCTCGACCCCGTAGAGCAGGCCGGCCGCGAAGAAGTAGCCGCGCGGAATGTCCAGCATGGTGGTCATCATGGTGTGGACCTGCTCGGGGAACATGCTGCGGTTGGCTTCGTAGAACTGCTGCATGGAGGGGAGCATGGCGCTGGTGAGCAGATAGGCGAAGCAGGAGAGGCCGGCGTATATGAACGTCAGCACCAGCAGCACGTGGAGGGTCGTCTTGTTGTTCATAGCACGGCAGCCATTTGGTCGTGGAGCTTCTTGGCCTCGCGGGCTGCCGCCTCGGCGAAGTCGGTCCCGTTCGAGGCATAGATGATGCCGCGCGACGAGTTGACGAGCAGACCGCAGTCGGGCGTGAGGCCGTAGCGGCAGACCTCTTCCAGGCTACCGCCCTGCGCACCGACGCCGGGCACCAAGAGGAAGGAGCCGGGGACGATGCGGCGCACGTCGGTGAGCATCTCGGCCTTGGTGGCGCCGACGACATACATCATGTTCTCCTCCGAGCCCCACTGCTTCGAGGTCTCGAGCACACGCTGGTAGAGGGGCGTGCCGTTGCGGTCTTCGGTGAGCTGGAAGTCGAAGGCCCCCTTGTTGGAGGTCAGGGCCAGGAGTATCACCCACTTGCCGTCGTAGACGGTGAAGGGCTGCACCGAGTCGGCGCCCATGTAGGGGGCCACGGTGATGGCGTCGAAGTCGAAGTCGCCCTTGGGGTCGAGGAAGGCGCGGGCGTAGCGTTCCGAGGTGTTGCCTATGTCGCCGCGCTTGGCGTCGGCGATGGTGAAGACGGGCTTGCCGAGGCTGTGGATATAGTCCATGGTCTTCTTCAGCTGGCGGAGCCCTTCGATGCCCATGGCCTCGTAGAAGGCCAGGTTGGGCTTGTAGGCCACGCAGTGGTCGATGGTGGCGTCGACGATGGCGCGGTTGAAGAGGAAGACGCCGTCCTGCACGTCGCGCAGGTGGGCGGGCATCTTGGCGGGGTCGGTGTCGAGACCGACACAGAGGAACGAGCGGCGCTCGCGGATGAGGGATATCAATTCTTGACGGGTCATGATGCTTTATAATAGGTTATAACTGATTTCGACTATTCGGTCAGCTTGTGGAACTGCTCGGTGAGGCTCTTGGCGTTGAGGCCGCCGAGGCTCTCGTCAGCGACGATGCGGCCGTAGTTGATGATGATGGCGCGGCTGCACATGGCCTCGACCTCCTGCATGATGTGGGTGGAGAGGAGCACGGCCTTGTTCTTGCCGGCCTGGCGTATGACGCCGCGGATGAACTCCAGCTGGTTGGGGTCGAGGCCGGTGGTGGGCTCGTCGAGGATGAGGACCTGAGGGTCGTGGATGAGGGCCTGAGCGAGGCCCACGCGCTGGCGGTAGCCCTTCGAGAGCTGGCCGATGCGCTTGCCGGCCTCGGGGGTGAGGCCTGTGAGCTCGATCATCTCGTCGGCCCGCTCGCGCACGTTCTCCACGCCGCTCAGCCCAGCGGCGAAGCGCAGGTACTCGCGCACATACATGTCGAGGTAGAGGGGGTTGTGTTCGGGCAGGTATCCGATGGCGCGGCGCACCTCGAGGGTGTCGTCATAGATGCTGTGGCCACACACGGTGGCGTCGCCCGAGGTGGGCGGGATGAAGCATGTGAGAATCTTCATGAGGGTCGACTTGCCGGCCCCGTTGGGGCCCAGCAGCCCCACTATCTCGCCACGACCCACATGGAACGTGACACCGTCGACGGCACGCTGCTCGCCGTACATCTTGCAAATATCCTTGACGTCAATCATTTTGGGGAATGTTGTGAGGGTAACATGAATGTTTTCGCGGCACCTATCTGCGCTTGGCTTGCTTCTCCAGTTCGGCGGCGCGGTCGAGGGGGATGCGCTGCCCGTTGTGGATGGCAATCACGAAGGCGTCGCGGAAGGGTGTGGACTTCTGTATGGAGCTGCAGCGGCTGCGGGCCTCGGCGAGGCTGGAGTAGTTGCCGGCGGTGTAGATATACAGGTTGCCCGACTTGCCGTAGCGGAAGTCGTGGATGCCGTGGAGGTCGGGGTCGCCGTCCTTCATCACGCGGGGGGAGGAGCAGAACTGGATGCGGTAGGTCACAGGGCCGGAGGCTTTGGGAGCGGCCTTGTCGGGCTTGGGGGCCTCCTGCTTCTTGGCGGTCTCCTGCTTCTTGACAGCCTCCTTGGCCTTCGGGGCTTCCTGCTTCTTCTCGGCCTCCTGGACCTTGGTGCCCTCCTGCTGCTGGGTGCTGCTCACGACCTGCGAGGGGGCGGCGCTGGTCTGGAAGACCCAGGCGTCCTTGAAGGGGGTGAGGGTGCGGACCGACTTGCAGTACTGCGTCGCCTCGGCGTAGGTGGCGAAGCGGCCGGTGGTGTAGACATAGGACTGGGCCTTGCGGGTGACGATGAAGTCGTCGACGCCGCCCAGCTGTGCCGCGCCGGCCTCGTAGAGCACGGGTGCCACGAGGAACTGGACGGTGTAGTAGCGCTGAGCGTCGGCCTTGGCGGAGTGCTGAGGGGCCGGCAGGGTCGCCGGCGCCTGCGGTTGCGGCTGCGCCTGGGGGGCGGGCCGCTGCGGGAGAGCGACGGAGGGTGTGGGCTTCTCAGCTATCGGCGACTTGGCAGGAATTGATAATTGAGAATTGACAATTGATAATTGGGAACTGTCTTTGACAGTTGATAATTGAGAATTGACAATTTCGGGGGCGGCTACGGGGGCGGCGGCGGTGTCAACCGCGGCGGCCACAGGCTCTGGGGAATTGACAGTTGATAATTGAGAATTGACAATTTCAGGAGCGGGCTCGGGGGAATTGACAGTTGATAATTGAGAATTGACAATTTCAGGAGCAGGCTCTTCCTTGGGTTGTTCTTTGGCTGCGGGTTTGTTGGCGCCGTAGCCCGGGAGGTCTATCTTGGGGTTGGCGGGCTTGTCGGAGCCCTCCTCGGTGGCCTTGTAGGTCATGAAGGCGTTGAAGAGGCTGACGGCGATCTTGGCCTGGCCCTCGTCGCTGAGCATGAAGGCCTCCTCGGTGGGGTTGCTTATGAAGCCTATCTCGGTGAGGACGGAGGGGCAGGTGGTCTTGTAGAGCACGTAGAGCTCGGCCTGCTTCACGCCGCGGTTGATGGTGCGGAGGTTCTGCTTGTACTGAGTCTGGATGGCCTGAGCCAGGTTGAGGCTCTTGTCGATGAAGGCGTTCTGGAACATGGCCAGCATGACGTAGGTCTCCGGGGCGTTGGGGTCGAAGCCGCTATAGTCCTTGTTGTTCTTGTAGTCGGCCTCGAGCAGAATGTCGGCGTTCTCCTTCTTGGCGACCTCGAGGTTGGCCTTGCTTTCGGAGAGGCCCATGACGAAGGTCTCGACACCGGAGGGGGAGGCGGTGGGATGCGAGTTGGCGTGGATGCTTATGAAGAGGTCGGCCTTGTTGCTGTTGGCGATGCGAGCGCGCTCGGCGAGGGAGATATCGGCGTCGGTGGTGCGGGTGTAGATAATCTTCATGTCCTTGTAGTTGTCGGCGAGGAGCTTTCCGAACTTCTTGGCGACGGAGAGTGTGATGTCCTTCTCCCAGGACTTGGAGCCCTTGGCGCCGGGCTTGGCGCCGCCATGGCCGGGGTCAATGACGACGGTGCGTACGCGATAAGTGTCTTTTTTTTGAGAAAAAACGGCCCCGAACGGCAGTGCCAGAACAATAAAGAGGGCGAGTAAGCGTTTCATATCCAAGGTTGTATTTTTTTGTTTCCCAGTTTGCAGAAATAATGTTATCTTTGCAAACCGAAATGCAAAGATACGAACATTTTTTGAATATCGAATAGCAAATCGCCTTGGAGCCTTGCAACCGACATAGAGCCAACCACATCAGCCTCATACGAGGGTGTCTGCTGCTTGTCTGTCTGACGGCCTGCGTGACGGCGCAGGGGCAGCACGACATCGACACGCTGATGAAGGTCTCGAAGGACGCGGTGAGCGACGTGATCAAATACAAGGCGACGGACTCGGTGGCGATGGACCTGCAGCGCCGGCGAGCGTACCTGTACAACGAGGGGCACATCGACTACGGCAAGATGACGCTGGACGCCAACGTGGTGGAGGTGGACTTCGAGCGCCAGACGCTGCACGCCCACGGCACGACGGACAGCGCGGGTCAGCCGGCGGGTCAGCCTTTCTTCAAGCAGGACGAGACGGAATACCACGCGGACACCATCACCTTCAACTACCAGACCAAGAAGGGCATCATACAGGGTGTCATCACGCAGGAGGGCGACGGCTACCTGCACGGGCGCAAGGTGAAGAAAATCAACGACTCGGTGATGTACCTCAGCGGAGGCAGCTACACGACGTGCAACTACGCCCATCCGCACTTCGCCATCAACTTCAGCAAGTCGAAGCTCATCACTGGCGACAAGATCGTGACGGGGCCGGCGTGGCTGACGGTGGAGGACGCGCCGACGCCGGTGGCGCTGCCGTTCGCCTTCTTCCCGATCACGCACAACCGGGCGTCGGGCATACTGCTGCCGTCGTACGGGTGGATGAACTACCGTGGCTACTACCTGCGAGACGGAGGCTACTACTGGGCTGTGAACGACAACCTGGACCTGGCGCTGCTGGCGGAGCTGTACACGAACCTCTCGTGGGCCGGGGAGCTGAAGAGCAACTACTACAAGCGCTACAAATACAAGGGCAGCTTCGACCTGCGGTACGGGCGGACCTTCACTGGCATCCGCGGCGACACGAACACCTTCAACGCGTACAACGACTTCAAGTTTGCGTGGCAGCACTCGCAGGACGCGAAGGCGAACCCCTACTCGCGCTTTTCGGCGAACGTGAACCTGCAGAGCCGTAACTACAGCCGCAACACGACGAACCGTGCCGACTACTTCAACTCGACGACGACGTCGTCGATCAGCTACAACACGAAGCTGGGGGCCTACTTCAACCTGGCGGCGACGGCGCGAGAGTCGTTCAACGCGCAGACGGGCGTGATGAACATCAAGCTGCCGAGCATCACGCTGAACAGCATCACGGTGTACCCGCTGCGGCGCAAGAACCCGTCGGGTGCGTACCGGTGGTACGAGAATATCTCGCTGTCGTATGTGCTGAACGCGGAGAACAACATCACGGCTCAGGACTCGGACCTGTTCAAGCAGAGCACGCTGGACAGGATGCAGTACGGGGTGCAGCACTCGATACCGCTGTCGAGCACGGTGAAGGTGCTGCGTTTCTTCAACTGGACGAACTCGATTTCATACCACGAGCGGTGGCACTGGAGCACTATCAACCGGCGGTTCGACGAAGCGACGTCGAAGGTGGTGACGGACACGGTGCGGGGCTTCCGAGCCAACAGGGACTTCAGCGTGTCGTCGTCGCTGTCGACGCGCATATACGGCATGTTCCAGTTCAAGTACGGTCCGCTGAAGGCGCTGCGGCACGTGATAAACCCGACGCTGAGCTTCACCTACCGGCCTGACTTCGGAAGCGAGAAGCTGGGCTACTGGAAGCAGTACACGGACCAGACGGGTTACGTGCACCGCTACTCCATCTTCGCGCAGAGCCTCTACGGGGGACCGCCGGACGGGGAGAGCGGGTCGCTGCGGCTCTCGATAGGCAACAACCTGGAGATCAAGGTGCAGAACCCCTTCGACACGACGGCGGAGATGAAGAAGATAGCGCTGATAGAGAACCTCAATCTGAGCATGGCCTACGACCTGGCGCGAGACTCGCTGAACCTGTCGAACCTGAGCGTGACGGGGCGCACGACACTATTCAAGTCGCTGGTGCTGAACTACAGCGGCTCGTTCTGCCCGTATGTGGTGGACAGCCTTGGGAACATGCACAACCGGTTCCTGTGGACCGAGGAGCGGCGCCTGTTCCGGACGCAGAACTCGACCTGGAGCGCGCAGCTCTCGTTCTCGCTGAACGACAGGACCTTCCGGAGCGAGAGCAAGGAGAAGTCGCAGGGGCAGCCGCTGTACACGCTGGTGCAGACGCCGTACAACAACAGTCCGACGGCGATGATGGGGGGGTATGTGGACTTCTCGGTGCCGTGGAACCTGAGCATCAGCTACACGTTCAGCCACGCGTCGACCTACGTGGCGCGGGAGCTTGGGCTGACGCACCAGACGATACAGAGCGTGACGCTGAGCGGCAACGTGTCGCTGACGAAGAACTGGAAGGTGGCGATGTCGACGGGCTACGACATAGCCAACAAGGGGATGTCGTACACGACGGTGGACATCTACAGGGACCTTCACTGCTGGGAGATGCGCTTCTCATGGGTGCCGTTCGGGTACTACAGGAGCTGGTTCTTCCAGATCAACATCAAGGCCGACGCGCTGCGCGACATCAAATACGAGAAGCGCGAGAACTACCAGGAGAACCAGGGCTACTACAGCTACTGACACTTACAGACCTCAATACCAAGAAGATATGACGACAGACCGCCTCTACCACACCATCAGCCAGGTCGCCGAGGAACTCGGCGAGGCCCCGTCGACGCTGCGCTTCTGGGAGACCGCCTTCCCGCAGCTGAAACCCGTGAAGAACAGCCGCGGGACGCGGTGCTACACAGCACGCGACATCGAGCTGCTGAAACGGATACAGTACCTGACACGCCACTGCGGCTACACGCTGGAGGGAGCCCGGGAGCACCTGCGCAGCCGTCCGGCCGAGGACCCGCGGGTGGCGTTGACGGCGAACCTGACGGAGCTGCGGCGGTTCCTGGTGGAGCTGAAGGAGAGGATTTAGGGAGTTAAGAGTTATGAGTTATGAGTTATGAGTTTAGGGGTTTAGTAGACAGGAGGCAGTAGTTAAGTAGTTAAGCCGAATGTACGGGGGAGGGGAGTGGTAAGTGGTGAGTTTTGGGGGGAGTTAAGGGTGTGGCGTCTCGTCGAGACGCAGGGTGAGGGGGAGACGATAAACCCCACACGGCACTGCTTTTCGTGTGGGGTTAAGTTAATAGGATGGAGCCTCTTCAAGGCTCTTTTTCTTTTGGGGGCGGGGAGGGGGGACGGCCTGAAGGGCCGGACATCTGGTAGCCCAGGGCAACGCCCTGGGTGGAGTGCGGCGATGGTTCTCGCCCTGCAAGGGCAAAATAGACTGCTATACAATGCTTTTGCCCCTGCAGGGCGTGGTGTATGGGGACATTTTCCCCAGGGCAACGCCCTGGGTGGAGTGCGGCGATGGTTCTCGCCCTGCAAGGGCAA
>CAMVAA010000059.1 GCA_947165345.1 uncultured Bacteroidales bacterium | reverse complement strand
ATGATGACCTTCCACAAGTGCACCGACATCCACATCACCGACAACGGCGGCACCGTGGCTGGGCTCCTCAAGCCCATGAAGATGCGCGAGATATTCGCCCACAAGGTGAACTGGGATATGCAGTGGAACTTCGTCATCAAGAAGACGATTCCCCTCTTCTGGTTCCCGGCGCACACCATCACCTTCATCCTGCCCGCCAACCTGCAGGTGCTCTTCGCCGCCCTGCTGGGCGTGGCACTGGGCCTGATACTTGCCATCAAGAAATGAAGAAACTGATAGTTTGGGTCGGACTGGTCGGACTGGCCGGACTGGTCGGACATGCCCAGAGCCCCTTCAGCCTCGAGTGGCACGGCTTCGTCAACCCCCACTACTACGCCGACAGCCGCTCGGTGGTGGGCGGGCGCGAGGACATGATGCTCTTCTACCCCAAGCCCGTCGTGCTCGACAGCCTCGGCAACGACATCAACGACGGCTGGCAGGCCGACATGCTGGCCATCACCGCCCGCCTCGGCCTCCGCGTCAAAGGGCCCGACATGCTGGGTGCGCGGACCAGCGCCTACGTCGAGGGCGACTTCACCGGCAGCACCAACGCCACCATCGACAACCTGCGCCTGCGCCACGCCTACATCGACATGCGGTGGCAGCACCACCGCCTGCTGGCCGGCCAGTACTGGTACCCGATGGTCATCCACGAGATCATGCCCATGACCAACCCCCTCAACATGGGGGCCCCCTTCCACTGCTATGCCCGCCAGCCGCAGGTGCGCTACGAATACAGCGTCAGCGGCATCGAGGCCGTGGCCGTGGCGTCGTGGCAGCTGGACAACATGAGCCAGGGCCTCCTCAACGGCGCTCCCGCCAGCAGCACCCTCTTCGCCCGCCACAGCCTGGTGCCAGAGCTCAACCTGCAGGTACGCTGGAACATGGGAGCCTTCTTCTTCGGCTACGCCGCCAACCTGAAGACCATACAGCCCCAGGTTGCGTCTGTTGCAACAGTGTTGCAGCAGACAGAACGGCACAGCTCGTTCAGCTGGAGCCTCTTCGGTCGCTACAACGGCCCGGGCTTCACCGTCAAGGCGCAGGCCCTGTTCAATAACAGCCTCTACGAGGGCTGCTCGCTGGGCGGCTACTTGATGAGGGTGTACAGCGGTGTCCCCTACCAGTTTGCCGCGCGCGACTGGCACTTCGACACCTACTGGCTCGACGTGGAGCGTAGCGAAGGCCACTGGCGTCCGGGCCTCTTCCTGGGCTACGGCCGCAACGGCGACTTCGGCACCCCGCTCACCTCGGGCGGCGGGACGGAGGACTACGTGATGGGGCGCGGCTTCGACATCGAGAGCCTCTGGCGCATACAGCCCCGGCTGACATACACGACGCTTACGGGCCTCAGCTTCACCGCCGAGGCAGAGTATACACACGCCGCCTACGGCCGTCTGGTCAAGGCGGGCGGCGACCGCTGGTACGAACACGACGCCACGGCCGCCGTGGGCAACCTCCGCCTCTCGCTCAGCATGGTCTACTCGTTCTGAGTGCAGTATAAATAATGTTAAAAAAGCATGCACCCCGCCATGCCTGTGGCGAAAAAGGTGTAAGTTTGCAGCGGCTACCGATACCCGCGTATCGGTATATATTGTTGTAATAGTGTGGAAAACCTAATTATTAACTAATATAACATATTATGAAAAAACTTATCAACTTGATTGCCTTCGCGGCGCTGCTCTTTGCGCCCGCGATGGCATGGGCTCAGGCTGAGTTGACAGTCGGCAACGGGACGGCGACCGATGGGTACATCCCCGTCTACGGCTACTACGTCGACGCAGCCCAGCACAACCAGGTCATCTATCCGGCCGACTCGCTGCAGGAGATGACTGGAGGCACGATCAGCGGCCTCACGTTCTACATGAGCGAGACATCCTCCGACTGGAGCGGCCCCGTCGAGTGGAACACCACGGTAACCATCAGCCTCGGCGCCACCGAGGCGACGTCGTTGAGCGGTGTGATTACGGGCGCCGACCTCACGCAGGTGGCGCAGGTGGTGTGGAATGGACAGGACGAGACCTTGGTGGTGGAGTTCGACAACGCATTCACCTACGAGGGCGGCAACCTGCTGCTTGACATCACCACCACCGCCGGAAGCTACGGCCAGGCCTCGTTCTACGGCGCGGCCCTGAGCGGCGCCTCCGTGTGCACCTATGGCAGCAGCACTTATGCGCGAGGTTTCCTGCCCAAGACCACGTTCAGCTATGTGGCTGGCAGCGGCAGCATCTGCTACAAGCCGAGGAACCTTGTCTTCAGCGAGCGCACCAGCGATGGCTTCACCGTGAGCTGGACACAGCCCAACGGCGGCGGCACGGAGTATGCCATCTTCATAGACGGCGAATACGAGACCAGTGTGACGGACACCTTCTATAACGTGACGGGTCTCAGCGCCAACACGCTGTACAGCGTGCAGGTGAAGAACGTGTGCGACGACGGCGACAGCAGCTCGGCCCTCAGCGGCAGCTACCGGACCGACTGCGCCGAAGGCAGCTGCGAGCTGACGATTGCGTGCGACGACTTCCCCTCCGCGTACTATGGCGGCGGCATTTCGCTCAGCATTGTGATGAACGGCTCGGTGGTGATGGACGGCATCAACGGGAACACCACGGTCAGCGTGTGCAGCGGCGACTCGCTGTACCTGATACAGAACGGAGCGAACAGTTCGTCATATTACACTCCCACGGTGACTGTGACTGACGTGGCCGGCATAGAGCAGGTGAACGCCAACCTGAGCAACACGGCCGACGGCGACACAATCTGGAGCACCGGCAATGCGTGCCCGACCTGTATGCCCACGGACGCCGTGGCGGTGAGCGACATCACCAGCGACGGCGCGACCTTCAGCTGGGGCGAGAACGGCGCGACGCTGTGGGCCCTCTATCTGGACGGCGAGCTCATAGAGAGCGCGACCCCGTGGAGCGAGACCACCTACAGCATCAACGGCCTGGAGGCCAACACACAGTACACCTTCGGCGTGCGCGTGCTCTGCGACGACGAGGACACGTCGGCCATGCGCAGCGTCACCTTCCGCACCGCCTGCGCGGGCGGCAGCTGCGAGCTGACGGTGAGCTGCAACGACTTCCCCTACGCGTACTATGGCGACGGCATGTCGGTGAGCCTCATGATGAACGGCAGCGCTGTGCTGGACAAGATCAGCGGCACCAGCACGGTGGAGATTTGCGACGGCGACTCGCTGTACCTGATACAGAACGGAGCGAACAGTGACTCGTGGTCTTCTCCCACGGTGACTGTGATTGACGTGGCCGGAGTGGAGGTGATCAACGCCAGCCTGAGCAACACGGCTGCGGGCGACACCATCTGGGCTGCCGCGACGGGCTGCCCGAGCTGCATACCGCCCAACGGGCTGTACATCTCGGCTGCCGACGTGGACTACCTGCAGGCGAGCTGGAACCCCATCGAGAACGCGGGGGGCTACCTGGTATACTTCGACAGCGTGCTGGTGACCGAGAGTCCCATCACGGACACTTTCTACATGTTCGACAACCTGGAGCAGATGAGCCAGCACCAGATTTGGGTGCGCGCCTACTGCGGCGACGAGGACACGTCGGCCTACCGCAGGTTGAGGGCTTCGACACCCTGCTCGACGATCCACATAGACGCGGAGAACGAGTTCAACATCAACTGGGCCAGCTACGTCTATGACCGCCTGAGCGACCCTAACTGGACGATCCGTCCGCAGTCGCACGACGACTACTCGTGCTGGTACTTCTCGGCTCCCTGTGTGCTGCCGCGCGGCGCCGCCGACGATGCCGACAACGGCATCTGGTTCCTTCCGCCCAGCGACGGCTGCGGCAACGGCACGCTGCAGAACTCGTACTTCTGCCTCCCCATCTTCGACGCTCCGATCAACACGTTAGAGATGTCGTTCTACGCCAAGGTGGGTCTGTGGGGCAGCAATGACACGCCCGACAAGGTGATTCTGGGTATCGCCGACATCAGCGGCGAGAACGTGGAGTGGCTCGACACGCTGAACGGCCTGGGCCGCGGCACCGCCGAGCTGTACGACCACATCCGCTTCGAGGACTATGAGGGCACGGGTGTGCGCTTCGCCATCAAGATGATGAACTACACCAACTGGAACGCTTTCATGTCGTTCAAGGTGAAGCAGATTCCCGACTGCTCAGAGCCTATGAACATCGTGGGCCACAACTTCCTGAACGCGGACAGCACCTACTTCACGTGGAACGCCTCGGGCGCTTCGGAGTGGCAGGTGCAGGTGCTCACGGACGACGACCCGGTGGGTGACCTTTCGATAGGCGCCACCACGGTGGACAACCCCTCGTATGTGTTGCCGCACCTGAATATGGGTCAGCACTATACGCTGTGGGTGCGCACGTCGTGCGGCGGCGGCCTGTACAGCGAGTGGGTCCACAAGGGCTTCTATGCCGGCACGGTGGTGATGCCCGCGACGGGCGCCGACACGGTGAGCGGCTGCGGACTGGTCATCTATGACAACGGCTACGAAGGCAGCTACATCAGCGGCAGCACTTCGACCATCGTGGTACGTCCCGCGACGGCGGGCGACCTGGTGGCCGTGGTGGGCGGCTGGTTCGCCACGCCGACCGAGAACGGCGGCACGCTGACCATCTACGACGGCGAAGGTACGACGGGCGAGCAGTTGCTGAACAGCAGCAACAGCATTACGGCCCTGGACACCATCTACTCTGAGCTTGGCGCCCTCACCATCGTGGTGAACGCCGGCAGCTGGGCCGGAGCGGGCTGCGAGATATACACCGCCTGTGTGGAGGCGCCGACCTGTCTGCGTCCGCGGCACGTGACGGTGAGCGACATCACCGGCACCACGGCCACCGTGACCTGGGACAGCGGCAACGCCACGGCCGACACGGTGAACGGCCACTACAACGTGTATGTGAAGAACCTGACGACCGAGGAGACCACCACTTATGAGGCTATCGACGTGACCTACGTGTTCGACGAGGGCGCGCTGGAGCCTGAGACCAACTATGAGCTGTGGGTGGTGGGCGTTTGCTCGGACGACGACCAGTCGCTCAGCAGCGAGCACGTCAGCTTCCGCACGGGCTGCGCCAACGGCGAGTGCGTGTTCACGGTGGAAGCCCCCTACACCAGCTACTACGGTTCGGTGCAGGTGTGGCAGAACGGCGACATGATAGCCGACATCACCGGCAGCGAAGAGGTTCACAGCTGCTTGGGCAACGCCGTCACCCTCACGTGGGCCGCCGGAAGCTACAGTTATGACGGCTTCAGCGTGTACAAGGGCGACTCGACCCTCATCAGCATCAGCGACCCGAGCGGGATGGCCGACGGCGACACCATCGTGGTGTTCGACGGCCAGTGCAACGCCACGGTCTATGACATCGCCGTGCCTTACACGGGCGACTGCGAAGCGCCGTACGACCTGAGCGTGGAGAAGACTTCGACGACGGCCACGGTGAGCTTCACCGGCTATGGCTACGCTGAGGGCTACGAGGCCGAGATAGTGGAAGGCACGTGGAACGGCTCGATGGGCAATGCCGAGGCGGTGAGCGGCGGCAGCAGCCACGGCTTCAGCGGCCTCACGGCTGCCACGCAGTACACCATTGCCGTGCGCACGGTGTGCGACTCGGAACTCGGTGAATACTCCGACTGGACGACGGTGAGTTTCACGACGGAGGCCGCCGGCGCTGAAGGCTGCACCGCCCCGACCAATGTGGCTGTGCCCGAGGTGGGCATCGACAGCACTTCGGCCGTGGTGACATGGCAGGAGAACGGTGGCGCCAGCAAGTGGCAGCTGCACGTCAGCGGCACCGGCTACGACCGTATGTTCGAGGCTACCGGCAACGCCAGCTATATCCTGAACAACCTGACTCCGTCCACGAGCTATACGGTGGCGGTGCGCAGCATCTGCAGCGCCGTGGACACCAGCGAGTGGAGCCAGAGCGTGAGCTTCCGCACCACGGGCGGCAGCGGCAGCCAGGAGGGTATAGAGACCGCTGACGCCCTCGGCGCCAGCATCTACCCCAACCCCGCTTCGCACACCGTCACCATTGAGGTGGCCGAACCCGCCGAGGTGAACATGGTCGACCAGAGCGGCCGTGTGTGCGGCAGCTGGCATGTCGACAGCAATATCAGCATCGATGTCACATCCATGGCCCGTGGCGTCTACTATGTCCGCATGGTGGGCGAGAACGGCATGGCAGTGCGCAAGCTCATCGTGAAGTAGGGTAGAGCCTACGACAGCGAAAACGAGCGTCCCCGCCATCCGGCGGGGACGCTTTTTTTTGAGCCGAAGGGTCGAAGAGAGGGGGGTAGAGAGGGGGTAGAGGGGAGGCAGGGTGGGGGAGGAGGTGTGAGGGCTTTACGCCTGTTTTACAGTGTGTATCAGCGGGCGAATTAAATGCGGTTGCTCTGATTTTTTTGCCTGTAAATTCCGAAAAAGTAGTATATTTGCCACATGGACTACTATGCCCTGAAGGGTAGAGGTGGTTGAGAATGAGGGCGATGGGGTCCGCAACAAGACGGGACACACAACCGAAAAAAATATATCAATATGAAAAATACGAGAAAGAAAAAAGTGATGGCCCTGCTGGCGGTGTTGCTGCCGCTATGGGCTATGGGACAGTGGAATTCTGTCGATGTGAGCCTCGGCGACTACGTGTGCACGTTTGAGAACGACGGCGATGCGAGTGTTTGGACGCTGGAGAACAACGCCACCAACGCGTGGCATGTGGGTGGGGCGGTGGCCAAAGACGGTGCATACTCGATGTACATCAGCAACGACCAAGGCCAGAGCAACAGCTACACGGTGGCGGCCGACTCGTACACCAACCAGTCGTATGCCTATGTGAACCTCAAGTTTGACGCCGAGGGCGACTATTCGTTCGAGTTCGACTGGCGCTGCATGGGCGAGATGCAGGACTATACGGTGAGTTCGACCTACTACCGCTACGACAAGGACTACCTGCGGGTGTATCTTGTCCCGGCGAGCACTGAGGTCATGGCCAGCGCGGTGCCGGGGACGAACTGGATAGAGGTGAGCGGCGCGCTGGACAACAGCGGCGAGTGGCGCCACTTCTTCGGCTCGAAACACTTCAGCGCCTATGAGACGGGGACATACAAACTGGTGTTTGCCTGGATCTATGACAACGACGCCGGGTTGCAGCCTCCCGCTGCGGTCGACAATGTGAAGGTTCACATGTCGCCCTGTTCGGCCCCTACAAACTTTGTTGTGACCGAGACGGGCGACACATACGCCTCGATAGCATGGACCGCCGGCGGCGGCACCGATTATGATGTTTACCTCGACGGCGAGTATCAGGACTACAGCATGGCCGAGTATTTCGACTTTTCCGGCCTCCGCAGCGACCACTACTACAAGGTCGAGGTGATGACCGTGTGCGAGAACGGCGAGATGTCGCTCCCGCTGACGGGCTATTTCCGTACGGCCTGCGGCGAGGAGATGGGGCTGCCCTATTCGGAGGATTGGGAGCATGCTGGCGGCGTCTACGGCAACGCCCGGGGGGTGTGGCCGCAGTGCTGGGACAGCACCCTGCGCCACAGCGCCTACACGGCAATCCATCCAGCCTATAACAATACCCCTGACGGACACTTTAGCATGCGCTTTGTGGCCTCGGCGGACTCGAACCTCATGGTATCGAAGGTCTTGCCCGCGACGGACAACGGTGTGGAGGTTGCCTTTTCGGCCATGCTGAAGAATGGCTCAGGCCCTTCGGTGATGCAGGTCGGCACCATGGACGACCCCACCGATACCACCACCTTTGAGCCGATGTTGACCATCAGCACGGCCGACAACCAGTGGTACGACTACGGGTTCAGCATACCGTCGACCGATGGGAAGCACATAGCCTTCCTCTTCTACAGCAACAGCCTGCGCGAGGCTGCCATCGACGACATTTCCGTCACGGCCATCCCCAGCTGCGAACGGCCGGCTGCCGTGTGGGTGGACAGTGTTGGCAGCGACGTGGCCTACCTGCGGTGGAACGCCACATGGGTGGGCGCCTACGAGGTGGCCTACGACACGGTGGACACCATGGGCGGTGCAGGCATGGTATACGTGCCGGTGACCACAGCCGACACGACGGCTGTGATAGAAGGGTTGACTCCCATGAAGACATACTATGTTTGGGTGAGGTCGGACTGCGGCGAAGAGATGGAATGGCGCGCTGCCGCTCCCTTCGCCACAGCATGTGCCGAGAGCGAGTGCGAGATGGAGGTGCTGCTTGGCGGTAGTGCTTTCACTGAATACAACGCCTCGGTGGATATCGTGCAGAACGGCATTGTGATGAGTAACCGCACGCAGAGCGGCACGGTGCGTGTCTGCTCGACGTATCCGGTAGCCCTGAACTTCCATGGCGCTGAACTGACCGGGTATAACAACACGGCCACGGTGACGGTGGTGAATGGCGGTGGCGACACGATACTGAACACCGTGGGCAGCAACATCCAGGTTGGACAGAGCATCGGCATGCCATGCCCCGAGTGTATTGTACCGAGTGGCATACGTGCTGCGACGGTGCTCGAGACAAGCGTTGAGCTCGTGTGGGAGGCCGTGGCCGACGCCCAGGCCTATATCATAGAACGAAGCAACCACAACCCCGAGGTGGTGGAAGAGAACAGCTACACCATCGATGACCTGCAGTCGGGCGTGAGTTACACCTTCAGCATAAGGACTGTCTGCGGCAACGGCGACACCTCGGCCGCGCGTTCCATCACGGTGCAGACGCTCTGTGCCGACATGACGATACCGTATGTGGAGACCTTTAGCGGATATGTAGATCTGCATGCGCCGACCTGCTGGACGGTACTGCAGAGCTTCGGCAGTGAGCCGGTATATCCCTGTGTGCAGTATGCCGGCCCCTTTGACGGTCAGTCCCTGTTCTTTGTCAGCAACGGCATGTGGACCATGATTGCCTCGCCGGTGATAACGCTGCCGGGCAACGCCATAGAGGTCTCGTTCGACGCCGTTGTGCACGGCGCTGGCAGCAGCCTCACGGCCGGCGTGATGACCGACCTGGAAGACACCGCGACATACGTTCCGCTGGTCGACGTGGAAGGCGAAACCAACACTCGCTACACCTTCAACACCGCACAGCTCGATGCTGAAGCACAATACTACCTGGCCTTCCGATTCTTTGGCCAGAACAATAGCCAGTATGGCGATGTGGACAACCTGACGGTGCGTATGAACGACGGATGTGTGACGCCGAGTGGTCTGCACCTTGTGGAGGCTGACTCCACAAGCCTCACCGTAGAGTGGGACGAGACGGAGGCAGGCACCAGCTTGGTCCTCCGGTACCGTGCGGCTGGTGGACAGTGGAGTCTGGACAGCGACGTATCCGGCTACACAGAACAGATAATCAACGACCTCATGCCCCGCACCACCTACGAGATAAGAGTGGGTATGGTGTGTACGTTGGACACCTTGTGGAGCGCCATCACCGCCCAGACGGCCTGCGGTGCCATGCAGGTGCCCTATGCCGAGGACATGGAGACCACCGCCATAGGCACCATGCTTCAGTGCTGGGATGTGGTGCTGGCCGGCGCCTCCGAACCCAAGGTGGCAGCATCGGGCAGCAGCCATGGCCGTGTCCTGCGTCTCGCCGCTGACGGCGACAGCAGCCTGGTGGCCACGTCGCGCCCCGTGCCGCTGGCCGGCGACGACATCACGGTCAACCTGTGGCTCTCGCTTGCAGCACAGCCCGGTGCCACAGGCCAGGCCAGCATACAACTGGGCGTCATGACGGACATCTCCAACCCCGCCACCTTCGTCCCGCTCGCCACCCTCCTGCCCGACAATGGCGACTGGCGCGAGTGCGAGTTCACCACCGCGACTATGGATGCCAATGCAACCTACCATGTCGCCGTCCTCCTCAGCTCCGACTACAGCCTCACGGCATCCATTGACGACATCTCCATCCGTCAGACCCCGACGTGCGTATACCCGTGGAGCACCGCCGTCACGTCGACCACGGCCACTTCGGCCGTCCTCGTCTGGGACAACACGGGCAGCGGCTCCTACGAAGTGATGTACGGCACCGTCGACGACGTTTCGCAAGGAAGTAATACCAATGTATCTGACACCACCACGACGCTCACGGGCCTGCAGCCCTCGACACTCTACTACGCTTGGGTGAGGTCGGTATGCGGACCGGACCGCTCCGACTGGCGCCCCTTCGAGCCCTTCGCCACAGCCTGCGACGTCGCCCCCTGCCAGCTCACCGTGCGCTGTATGGACAGCGACAACGACGGCTGGAACGGCAACTCCGCCCTCCGCCTGTTCCAGAACGGAATAGAGCGCGGCTCGGTCACCATGGCCGGCGGCGGCGACACACAGGACGTGCCGGTCGACGGCATCTGCAACAGCGCGCCGCTGGTGCTTGTCTGGCACACCGGCTGGGCAGACCATGAGGTATCGTTCGAAGTGTACAATGCCGACGGCAACATGATAGCACAGCAGCTCGACGTGACAGCCCTCGCCAACGACCGGCCGTTCGACACCATCGACACCCCCTGCACCCACGAATCCATCAACCCCGAAGTCGACTGCCTCGCACCGCGCGACCTCATCGTAGGCGCCATCACCGAGAACGGCGCCGTCGTCAGCTGGCTGCCCGGCCGCGCCAGCGACAGACAGTGGGAGCTGACCCTGAACGGCACCTCGCGCCTGGTCTCCGAGCGCCCCTACGTCCTCGAAGGGCTCACCCCGCGTACCGCCTACACCGTCAGCGTCGCCACCGTCTGTGGCGAAGCCCGCAGCGAAGCCGTGACCACCGAGTTCAACACCCTGCAGCAGGAAGGCATCTGCGACGCTGACAACATCGCGTCCAGCCTCTACCCCAACCCCGCCGCCGGCACGGTCACCGTCGAAGTCTCCGAGCCCGCCGAGGTCAGCCTCGTCGACCTCAACGGCCGCACCGTCGGCCGCTGGTCGGTCGCTGCCGGTGCCCTCGTCATCGACCTCGCCGACACACCCCAGGGCCCCTACTTCGTCCGCATCGTGGCCGAACACGGCATCGCCGTCCGCAAACTCCTCGTGCGCTAATCAGCGGCCCACAGACACAATGAGGCCCCGCCATTCGGCGGGGCCTCTCTGTCTCTGTATCCGGCCCCTCCCGGGGGACCGCCGTCAGCCTACTTGTTGTAGCGCTGGCACTCCTTCGGCGTCACACACGTACCCGTCGCCCTGGCCACGAGGATGCGCTCCTCCAGCACCTCGGCGGCGCTGGCGCTGATCTCCGGCAGCGTCCGGATCACCTTGTACGCCTCGAACTTCATCTTGCGGCTCGTATTGCCCACATGCGTGATTTCGCCGTACGCCTCAATATAGTCGCCGGCATACACCGGAGCCTTGAACTCGACCATGTCGTAGGCGCAGAACAGGCCTTCGTCGCCGTCCTGTTTGATAAGAAGCTCGGTAGCCACGTCACCGAACAGGTGAACCATGTGCGCACCGTCAACGAGATTGCCGCCGTAGTGGGCGTCCTTGGCGCTCATACGAACGCGGAGCATAGAAGTAACTGCCATAATTTTGTCTGTTTTACTTGTTTATATTATGATATGTTTATACATTGATTCTCAGCCTTAAACCTTAAACCTTAAACCTTAAACCTTATTGTTTCACGCTTGCAAAGATACACAAATCCACCCACCTGGCCAAATCTTTTTGCCCCCCCCCCCCCCCCCCCCCCCCCCCCCCCCCCCCCCCCCCCCCCCCCCCCC
>CAMVAA010000058.1 GCA_947165345.1 uncultured Bacteroidales bacterium | reverse complement strand
CTCGCCGTGGGCGAAGGCGGCCTCGGCGGCGGTGAAGGCGAAGATGTTGCCGCCGGCGACACCGAGGGTGTCGAGCCAGGAGAAGAAGCGCTGGCGGAGGGCCGGGTCGGAGATGTAACACACTGAGCTGCCGAGGCCGGCGATGTTGAAGGTCTTGCTGGGTGCCATGAAGGTGACGCTGTGGCGCGCGGCGTCGGGGGAAACGGTGCTGTAGCTTACGTGGCGTCCGCCGGGCAGGGTGAGGTCGGCGTGGATTTCGTCGCTGATGACGAGGAGGCCGTGGCGATTGCAGATGTCGGCAATGCGGCGCAGGGTTTCTTCGCCCCAGAGGGTGCCGGCTGGGTTGTGGGGGTTGCTCATAATGAAGACTTTGCAGCCTTCGGCTTTGCGGTCGAGGTCGTCGAAGTCTATGGCGAAGCGGCCGTCTGCGATTTTCAGCGGGCTGGAGACCACTTTGCGTCCGCAGCCCTGCGGCACGTTGAGGAAGGGCGGGTAGACGGGTGTGGTGACCAGTACGCGGTCGCCGGGCTGAGTGAGGCAGAGCAGGGCGTAGCTTATGCCCGCCACGATGCCGGGGATGAAGTGGAGGTTTTCTTTGTCGGTGTGGATGCGGTAGTGGTTGGAGAGCCAAGAGGTTACGGCCTGCCAGTAGCCGTCGGAGGGCATGGTGTAGCCCAGGACGGGGTGGTCGAGACGGCGGCGGATGGCCTCGAGCACGAAGTCGGGCGAGGGCCAGTCGTTGTCGGCTACCCACATGGGTGTCAGGTCGTTGCGGCCGTACATGCCGGGCAGGGCGTCCCACTTGAAGCAGTCGGTATGGCGGCGGTCGATTGGGGTGTCGAAGTTGTATTGTTTCATTGTCGGGGTGGGGTTGATTTTGGGGTTGATGGGTTTAATGTGGTTAATGGGTGGAGGTTGGTTTTGTCTTCTTTAGCAATGCTTTGTGTTCGGCGGTGACGCGGAAGCTTTCGCAGGCTTTGCGGACGGTCATGCGGAGAACGGTGTCGGGGAGGGAGGGGAGGATGGGGAGTGTGGTGTGCCATTGTTTGGCCAGTGCGGTGGCGAAGTACCAGGCCTGCATCATCTGGATGTAGTACTCGTCGCGGTGGATGTCCATGACCCATCGCAGGTGTTCGGGGCGGAAGTCGTCGTCGAGGAAGTGGCGGAGCAGCATGCCGATGCCGAAGCGGACGGTGTATTCGTGCTGCGACGCCATCCAGCGGCGTATGTGCGGCAGCAGGTCGGCGTGACGGCGCGCAAAGCATGCGGGCGAGAGCTGGTCGCAGGTGGCCCAGTTGTCGACATAGGGCAGGAAGGCGTCGACGAGGACGAGGCAGCGGTCGAAGTCGCGCTCGGCGGCTATGATGAAGGCGTGCAGCTGGTTTTCTTCGAACCAGCGGTGGGGCAGGGCGGCGATGAAGGCCTCGGCGTCAGGGCTGTGGGCCATCTGTCGGGCCAGTGAGCGGAGCGCCGGGGTGCGCACGCCGAGGATGGTTTCGGGCGGCAGGGTGGGGAGCAGACGCCGCTGGAAGGCGGCATAGCGTTCGTCGCGTGGGGGGAGGAGGGGCATTTTTGTTTTTTTAGTAGACAGTAGACAGTAGTTAAGGAGAGCGGTTAGCGGTTAGCGGTCAGCGGTCAGCGGTTAGCGGGCAGCGGTCAGCGGGGAGTGGGGAGTGGGGAGTGGGTGGCGGTTAGTGGTTAATTTTTGTTGTTTAGTATTTTGTTGCGGGTGTGGCGGACTCCGGGGCCCAGGTCAGACGGTTCGAGGAGCAGGAGGTTTTGGCGCAGCTCGCCGAGGAGTTCGGGGTAGGGGAGGGAGAGCTTGTAGGCCAGCTTCATGCAGAGGGCACGCACGCCGTAGGGCTCGGTGGCGAGCATCATGTGGGTGAAGCAGAAGTCGAGCAGCAGAGTGTAGTATTCGGGTGGTTCGCTGTCCGCTCCGCTGTTGACGTGTCCGTCGGTGGTCCACGCGAGGCGCTCGAGCAGGGCGAGGGAGAGGCGCCGGAGCGAGGTGTCGGCAGTGGATACGGCAATGTCTACCAGCTCGCTGCGATGCCCGTCGAACCATACGAGGTCGGACTTCGGGAGGTGGGTCAGGGCCCATGCGGCGTGAACGGCTTCGGTGCGGTCGTCGCCGAGCATGGAGGCGAACAGCCCTTCGCGGTAGGTGCCGTCGGAGTGCGCCAGTCGGGCCATGGCGCGGATGTCTTCGATGTGCAGAGTGGCCATTGTGGGGGTGTTTGACAAGAATAACGGTCGATTTGCGGCTATATTGTCCCGGGCTTTCACCGCTTTTCGGGGGTGGTGATTATGCAGGGTAGGGGTAGAGGGGGGTAGAGAGGACCCAGAGAGGATCCAGAGAGGGGGTAGAGGGGCTGGGGGGAAGAGGGTGACAAAGAGCACTGTATGGAATGCGCGATTCCGGGAAAAAAGTTTTCGCGATTATATAATAATAGGCGAGGAGTGACGTTAAACTATATCATGATTGCAGAAAACATAGCACATATACGAGAGCAACTGCCTGAGGGCGTGAGGATGGTGGCTGTGAGCAAGCTGAAGCCCGCCTCGGACATCGAGGAGGCCTATGGGGCCGGACAGCGCCTGTTTGGCGAGAACTATGCCACCGAGCTGCGTGACAAGGCCGCCGTGCTGCCCGCCGACGTGGAGTGGCATTTCATAGGCCATCTGCAGGCGAAGCAGCTGAAATACTATATTGGCTTCGTGTCGATGATACACGGGGTGGACTCGACGGAGCATCTGGCCGACGTGGAGCGCGCCGCCGCCAAGGCGGGCCGTACGGTCGACGTGCTGTTGCAGGTGCATGTGGCCCGCGAGGAGACCAAGTTCGGCTTCCTGCCTGAGGAGCTGATGGAAGAGAGCGGGCGCTGGAACCTCGGCGAGTTGCCGCATGTGCATATCTGCGGTGTGATGGGCATGGCGAGCCATACCGACGACACCGCCCGTGTGAGGGCAGACTTCCACGCGGTGCGCGCGGCCTTCGACCGTCTGAAGTCGGGTGCCATGGCGGGCAGCGCGTGGTTCCGCGAGGTGTCGATGGGTATGAGCCACGACTGGCGTATCGCCGTGGACGAGGGCAGCACCATTGTGCGCCTCGGGACCAGCATTTTCGGGGCACGATAGGTGCTGTTTATGGTCTAAGTCTGGGATGGAAACTTAACACTTATCACTTAACACTTGATTTTATGCAGATTTATCAGAAAAGCAAGCAGATCATCCTCTCATACGTGATTATCACGCTGGGGCTGATGATTTATACCTTTGGCTGGTCGGCGTTCATGCTTCCGGCGCAGATTGTGGGTGGCGGCGTGAGCGGCATGTCGGCCATCATCTCGTTCGTGAGTCGCAATACCTTGGGCTTTGAGTTGCCCATCGGTGTGCTGAACCTTATCTTCAACGGCATACTGGTGGCCATAGGATTCAAGGTGCTGGGGTCCAAGTTCGGCGCCAACACCATCTACGGCATCGTCATGTCGTCGGTCTTCTTTATCATGTGGCAGCAGGGTCTGCATGTAGGCGGCGAGTTCGACCCCGTGCAGGGCAAGTATGTGAACACGCTGTTCGACGTCGAGAAGTTCGGCGTCTTTATGTGTGCCGTCATAGGCGGTGCCTGCTGTGGCGCCGGCATAGGCATGAGCTTCATCATGGGCGGCAACACCGGCGGTACGGACATCATAGCCCTCATCGTGAGCAAGTACCACAACATTTCGCCGGGTCGAGTCATCATGCTCATCGACGTGGTTATCGTCGGCTGCTCCTACCTGATAAGTCACAAGATAGACAACGTGGTGTGCGGCTATGTGGTGATGCTGGTCATGACCGCCGTGCTCGATGCCGTGCTCGACGGCAACAAGCAGTCGTACCAGATTATGGTCTTCTCGCTCAAGAATGAGGAAATCGGCGCTGCTGTCACCAAGGAGGTGGGGCGCGGGGCCACGCTGCTCGACGCCGAGGGCTGCTACTCGCACCAAGGTCAGAAGGTGCTCCTGATGATGGTGCACCGCACGGACAAGCCCCACGTGATGCAGATTATACACCGTATAGACGATAACGCCTTCATCTCCGTCAGCAAGGCCGAGGGCGTGTACGGCAAGAATTTTGAGAAGCTTAAGTTGTAGAAACACTTAACACAAGATACATTATGAAGATGGTTTCCCCTTCGCTGCTCAGTGCCGACTTCGGCAACCTGCAGCGCGATATAGAGATGCTCAACGGGTCGGAGTGCGACTGGCTGCATGTTGATGTGATGGACGGTATTTTTGTGCCCAATATCTCGTTCGGCCAGCCTGTGGTTAAACATATCAAGAAGCACGCGCAGAAGCCCCTCGATGTGCACCTGATGATTATGGACCCGGGTCGTTATGTGGACGACTTCCGTGCTGCCGGGGCCGATATTATCACCGTGCACTATGAGGCCTGCACCCACCTCGACCGCACCCTCCACGCCATACACGATGCCGGCATGCAGGGTGGGGTGGTGCTCAATCCGGCGTCGCCGGTGGCGCTGCTCGAGGACATCGTGCAGGAGTGCGACCTGGTGCTGCTCATGAGCGTCAACCCCGGCTTCGGCGGGCAGAAGTTCATCGAGAACACCTACGCCAAGGTGCGCCAGCTGCGCGAGCTCTGCAACCGCAAGAACCCCCGCTGCCTCATCGAGGTCGACGGCGGCGTCAACTTGCAGAACGCCCCCTTGCTCTACGAGGCCGGGACCGACGTGCTGGTGGCCGGCAACGCAGTGTTCAAGAGCGACGACCCCGTGCAGACCATCCACAAGATGAAACAATGAAGCGTCCGCAGCTCATCATAGCCCCCGGCAAGGAGAAAGCCCTCCAGCGCCGCCATCCCTGGGTGTTCTCGGGGGCGGTGAAGCGTGTGGAGGGAGAGCCGCAGGAAGGCGACTTGGTGGATGTTGTAGACGCCCACGGCCAGTGGATGGCCATGGGTCACTACCAGAACGAGAGCATCATCTGCAAAGTGCTCACTTTCGATGCCGACGAGGCTGCACAGCCCATTGAAGAGATACTTCGCCGACGCGTCCATTCCGCTGTGAACTATCGTGTGGCACTCGGTTTCTTCGGCGACGAACAGACCAATGTCTTTCGGCTTGTACATGCCGAAGGCGACTACCTGCCGGGACTTGTGGCCGACTGGTACAACGGCGTGCTTGTACTGCAGGCCCACTCTGTCGGCATGCACCGCCTGCTGCCTGTGCTGGCAGAGCTGTTTGCACACGAATTGCAGACGTATCACGGCTATCCGCTCCGGTCTGTCTTCGACAAGAGCAGCGCCACCGTCCCGGGAGGCGGGGCGCATGACGGCATTATATGGGGCGAGGAGACTGCGGAAAATGAGATTCTGGAAAATGGCATACGTCTGACCGTGAATTTCTACGAAGGGCAGAAGACGGGCTTTTTCATCGACCAGCGCGAAAACCGCGCCCTCGTCCAGCAGCTTGCCTCTGACCGCCGCCTTCTCAACTGTTTCGGATACACCGGTGGCTTCTCGTTGGCAGCCCTGAAGGGTGGTGCCGACTATGTTGAGACCGTGGACATCAGCAAGAAGGCCATTGCTCTTTGTGAGCGTAATGTAGAGCTGAACTTTGGCTCCGATGTATCGCATTGCGGTGTCGCTGCCGATGTGCTTGAATATCTGAATACCATTGAAAAAGGAGACTATGCACGAGGGTTCGATTTTATCATCCTCGACCCGCCTGCCTTTGCCAAAAACCACCGTTCGCTGCAAGCCGGACTTAAGGGTTATCGCTCCATCAACCAGCGCGCCATGGAGAAGATTGCACCCGGTGGCTTGCTGATGACTTTCTCCTGCAGCCAGGCTGTCAGCAAGGAGGACTTCCAGACCATGGTCTTCACCGCCGCCATGAACGCCCGCCGTTCTGTGCGCATCGTGCGCCAGCTGCCCCACGCCATGGACCATCCCGTCAGCATCCATCATCCCGAGGGCGAGTACCTGAAAGGGTTGCTATTGCAAGTAGAATAGAACAAACAGTACTAAACAACATATATGGAGTTAGGATACCAGAAGATAGACAAATACGACGAAGCGTGCGTCAGCGAGATGGCCGAGCACTACAAGGCCATCCTCAAGTTGCTTGGCGAAGACCCGGAACGGGAGGGGCTGCTGAAGAGCCCGGAGCGCATCGCCAAGGCCATGCTTTTCTTCACCAACGGCTACGACCTCGAGCCGGAAGAGATACTCCGCAGCGCCATGTTCCACGAGGACTACAAGCAGATGGTCGTAGTGAAGGACATAGAGCTCTACTCGCTCTGCGAGCACCACATGGTGCCCTTCGTAGGCAAGGCTCACGTGGCCTATATCCCGAACGGAACCATCGTGGGGCTGAGCAAGATACCGCGAGTGGTGGACGCCTATGCGCGCCGGCTGCAGGTGCAGGAGCGGCTCACGAAGCAGATCAAGGACTGCATACAGCGGGTGCTCAACCCGCTGGGCGTGGCGGTGGTCATAGAGGCCCAGCACATGTGCATGTCCATGCGCGGAGTGCAGAAGCAGAACTCGGTCACTACCACCAGCGACTTCACCGGTGCCTTCATGAAGGACCCCAAGACGCGCGAGGAGTTTATGAACATAATAGGTATAAACCTGCACTAAGCGAATGGTTGCCACAATCATAACCGGCGTATTGGCCCTGGCTGTAGGCGTGCTGGCAGGGTGGATGGCGGTGCGGCCGCGGATAGCCGCCATGCGCGAGAAAGTGGTCGCGGCCGAGGCGGAGCGAGACCGCAAGGCATCGGTAGAGGCCACCCTCAGCGAGCAGCTGGAGACGCTGCGCGGAGAAAACGGGCGTCTCATGATGGAGCACAGCAGCCTCGGCAAGGAGGTGGAGATGCTGCGCGGCGAGGTGGAGGAGCGCAAGACGGCGATGGCGGAACGACAGCGCAGCGTGGACGAGCTGCAGAGAGAGAAGGCCGACCTGCAGGCGGCCGCCGAGTCGCTGCGTCGCGAGCTGAAGATGCTGCACGACCGGATGCAGGAGGACGAGCGCCGCCAGGCGGAAGCCTTCGAGCGGCAGCTCGAGGTGGTGAGGGAGCAGCTGAAGAACGAGACCCGCCAGATTATGGAGCAGCGTGCCCAGGCCCTCGGCAAGAGCAACAACGACCAGATGAGCGGCGTGGTGGCCCCGTTGAAAGAGCAGCTGGCCGCCATGCAGAAGCAGGTGAACGAGAGTATGAAGACCTCGACCGAGAGCAGGGCATCGATAGAGAAAGCCATCGAGGTGCTGATGAAGCACACGGAGACCATGGCCGACGAGGCCAACAACCTGGTGCGGGCGCTGAAGAACGAGAACAAGACGCAGGGCAATTGGGGCGAGATGGTGCTCGACACGCTGCTCGAGAACTCGGGATTGGAGAAGGGCGTGCACTACGAGACGCAGGTTACGCTGCGCGACGCGCAGGGCCGAGCGCTGAGCAACGCCGAGACGGGACAGCGCATGATTCCCGACGTGATAGTCCACTACCCCGACGGCAAGGATGTCATAGTGGACTCGAAGGTGTCGCTGACGGCCTATCTGGACTACTGCAACGCCGAGACCGACCAGCAGCGGGCCGCTGCCGCCGAGCGGCATGTGATATCGGTGAGGCAGCATGTGAAGGAGCTGAGGATGAAGAACTATGCTTCGTATATCACGCCGCCGCGCCAGGCATTGCAATACATGATAATGTTTGTTCCGAACGAGACCGCCTTGCAGGTGGCCTTGCAGCACGACCCGACGCTGTGGCGCGAGGCCTTCGAGCAGGGGATCTGCATCACGTCGGAGCAGAACCTGATAGTGCTGCTGAGGATGATACAGCTGGCGTGGACGCAGGTGCAGCAGTACGAGAACCAGCAGCAGATCATGGCCCAGGCCAAGACGCTGCTCGACAGGGTGGCCCTCTTCGCGGAGCGGTTCAACAAGATAGAGACCGGCATCAACAACCTGCGTCGCGACTACGACGAGGCCCACAAGTCGCTCTTGGGGCGGATGAGCGTGGTGCGCGCGGCGAAGGAGATGGAGCGGCTGGGCGCCAAGAGCAGCGGTGTGCGTTCGCTGCCCGAGCTGCCGAGCCAGTACGACGACGAGCCTGAGGAGCGGCAGGGGCAGCTGGAGCTCGGGACGAACGAGAACGAAACAAGCAAGAGCGATGAATAGCAACATGTTGACAACAGGACTGCGCCGGATGCTGGCTGTGGCGGCATTCGTGGTGGCCGTGCAGGCCCCGATGTGGAGCCAGATAAGCCACTCGGCCCAAGGCCAGACCGACAAGAGGGCCAACCAGCTGATAGAAAAGGCGGCGGCCAAGGTGGCCAATGCGCGCTTCACGGTCACGATGTCGGCCTACGACGGGGAGCACAAGCTGCTCTCCACGCAGAAGGCCGACGTGGCCCTCAGCGGCAGCCGCTACAACCTGACGGCCGCGGACCAGCAGGTGATTTGCGACGGCAAGACGGTGTGGCACTGGAACAAGACGGCCAAGGAGGTGACCGTCACCGACATGCCGACCGACGACTTCAACCTGTTCAACCCGTCGGCGATGCTTGCCGGACACGAGCGCAACTTCCGAGCCAAGTATATCAGGACGGAAGAGGACGGCACGGCAGTGGTGGACCTCCAGCCGCGGTCGGCGCGCACCTTCCACAAGCTGCGCCTCTTCATAGAGGAGAAAAGCGGCAAGCTGAAGCGTGCGGAGGTGCACAAGTACGACTCCTCGCGCGAGGTGTACGACTTCGGGAAGCAGAGCTACGGACGGCAGAGCGGTCCCTTTGCGTTCGACAGCAAGGCCCACCCCGAGGTGGAGGTGATAGACATGAGGTGACAGAAAAGAAGAACGTATGAAGATACTACTGATAGAAACCGCCACTCCTGTATGCTCTGTGGCCCTCGCCGTGGACGGCGCGATAGCTGGCATCCGCCAAAGCACAGACCCCAATGCGCATTCGACCCGTCTGCCGCTGTTTGTCAAAGAAATGCTTCCGCCGGACCTGGACGCGGTGTGTGTGTCGGCTGGTCCGGGGAGTTATACCGGACTCCGTATCGGTGTGAGCACGGCCAAGGGGCTGTGCTACGCGCTGGGGCGCCCCTTGCTGTCGGTGCCCACGCTGCTTTCGATGGCGGCGCGCTACTATGAGCAGCACCCTGATTATGAGGGCTTGGTGTGCCCGATGATCGACGCGCGGCGCATGGAATGCTACACGATGGTGGTGGGTCGCGACGAGGCGGGGCAGCCGCGGACGGAGCGAGGGACACAGGCCGACGTGGTCGAAGAGCACCTCTACGACAGGTGGCTCGACGCGGGCACGGTCACCTTTATCGGCGACGGTGCGGCGAAGACACGTCCAGTGCTCGGTAGCCACGCGAACGCGCGCTTCGACGAGAGCTTTGTCATCTCGGCCGACGGCATGGCCGCCATAGCACAGCGGAAGCTGGCCGCCGGCGAGGTGGAGGATGTGGCCTACTTCGAGCCGTTCTACCTCAAGGACTTCGTGGCCAAACGCAGTGTGGTGCACGGCCTGCGCGACTAAAACAGAACAACAGAGAGCACGAGAAATGCTGCGTTTCATCACAAAACGGCTACTTTACGGACTCCTCGTCCTCTTCGGCGTGGTGACGCTGGTTTTCTTCCTGTTCAACATACTGCCCGGCGACCCGGCGCGCATGATGCTCGGCCAGCGCGCCGACCAGGAGAGCATAGACATCATAAACCGCGACCTGGGGCGCGACAAGCCTGTGGGGATGCAGTTTGCGGCCTATCTCAACGACCTGATGCCCTTGTCGTTGCACAACAACAGCGACTCAACCAACTATTTCTACCTTGCCTCGGACAAGTATGCGCCATACACGACGGTGCTGAAGCTGGGCGAGACGTCGGTGGTGCTGAAGGCGCCGTATCTGCGCCGCTCGTACCAGAGCGGGCGCAAGGTGTCGGACATCATAGCCACGGCCTTTCCGCAGACGGCGCTGCTGGCTGTGGTGGCGATGGTGATGGCGCTGGTGCTCGGCATCACGCTGGGAGTGGTGTCGGCGCTGCACAAAGACACGTGGGTGGACCGCGCCACGCTGGTGCTGTCGACCCTCGGCATGTCGCTTCCGTCGTTTTTCGCGGCCATCCTGATAGCGTGGCTGTTCGCCTACGTGCTTGCGGACTGGACCCACCTCAACATGTTCGGCAACCTCTATTCGGTGGACGACTACGGGTGTGGGGAGTATCTCGACCTGAAGAACCTCATCCTTCCGGCTGTCACGCTGGGAATCAGGCCGCTGGCGACCCTCACGCAGCTCACCAAGAACTCGATGCTGGAGGCCCTGTCGCAGGACTATATCCGCACGGCGCGAGCCAAGGGCCTGAGCCAGACGCGGGTGGTGGTGCACCACGCCCTGCGCAATGCACTGAACCCCGTAGTCACCTCGGCCTCAGGCTGGTTTGCTTCGCTGCTGGCCGGAGCCGTGTTTGTGGAATATGTGTTCGACTGGAAGGGAATGGGCGTGGTGATTGTGGACGGGCTGGAGAAGTACGACTTTCCGGTCGTCATGGGGACAATCCTCTTTGTGTGTATCCTGCTGATTGTTATCAACATCCTGACCGATATCCTGTACGCGGTGCTCGACCCGCGGGTGAGGATAAGCCGGTAGGCTGGCGGAGGGCGTTGCCCGAGGAGGGGGTGCTAGGGGACGATGCGGGAGATGGTTAGCGTTTGATTAGCTTGTCGATAGCGGTGGTCATGTTCCGCCATTCGTATTTCTTCTTTTCCTCGCGCACGCCGTCGGTGAGGCGTTGCTGCCAGTCTTCGGCGAAGAAGCGCACGATGGCGTCGGCAATCTGCTGAGCATCAGGCTCGACGACGAATCCGGCCTTGCCGTCGGGGACGGTCTCGGGCAGGCCGCCCACGTTGGTTACAAGCATGGGCTTTTCGAAGTGGAACGCAATCTGTGTGACGCCGCTCTGCGTGGCGCTCTTGTATGGCTGCGCGACAAGGTCGGCGGCGCAGAAGTAGCGGTTCACCTCGTGGTCGGGGATGAACTCGCTGTGGAGGACCACGCGGTCGCCGATGTCGAGGCTGGCGATGCGGCGGTTGTATGGCGCGGGGTCGTCGTAGAACTCGCCGGCCACAATCAGTTTCACGCCCAGCTGTGCCAGCCGGTCGTCGGCCATGGCGTCGAGCAGGAGGTCGAGGCCTTTGTATTCGCGTATGAAGCCGAAGAAGAGGACGTAGCGCTGGCTTTCGCGCAGCCCGATGAGGCCGAGGGCCTCGCTGCGGGAGAGGCGCGCGCCGTAGTGGTCGTAGATGGGGTGTGGGCTGTAGGTTCGGGGCTTGACGCCCTTGGGGTCGAAGAGGTTGATGTCGTCCAGGACGGAGCGGCTGAGGGTGACGAAGGCGTCGTTGGAGCCTACAAACCAGCGCGAAAAGAGTTTGTCGCCAGGGCGGTGTTCGTGAGGCACGAGGTTGTGGAGGATGGCCACTCGGCTTGTGCCTTTACGCTTGGCGCAACGCAGTGCGGTGCCCATGGAGGGGGCCATGAAGGGAAGCCAGTAGGCGGTGACCACCAGGTCGGGGCGCTGGCGCCTGATGTAGCGGCCGGTGGCGAGCCACGAGAAGGGGTTGATGGAGTTTAGTTTACGGGTGATTTTCAGGCCATTAGGGGCCGGCTCGTCGCTGTATTGGGTCTTGCCGGGGAAGAGAATCGAGGGGTACTGCAGCGTGAAAGTGACCACCTCCACCTCGTGGCCCTCCTGCTGGTACTGGAGCGCCAGGCGCTCGCTGAAGGCCGCTATGCCGCCGCGATAGGGCCAGGCGGCTCCCAATATTATAACTTTCATATTCTGTCTGTTGTCGGTGATTATGTTTCCTTAACGCCGTTTGTGGTTTTTTATTTTGGGAGGACGGGAAAAATGAAAATTGAAAATTGAGAATTGAAAATTGAAAATTGAAAGTTGTGAGAGGGCCGGGGAGGGGTAGAGAGGGGGTAGAGAGGGGGTAGAGAGGACCCAGAGAGGGGGTAGAGA
>CAMVAA010000057.1 GCA_947165345.1 uncultured Bacteroidales bacterium | reverse complement strand
AGAGGACCCAGAGAGGACCCAGAGAGGACCCAGAGAGGGGGTAGAGAGGGGGTAGCGAGGGGGGCCATGACGGCAGGGGATGTGCGGCGGGTGATGTGTGGGGTGTGGGCAGGAATTTTTGTAAAGACACAATAATAGGGGCGTGCGAGCGTTAACGATTGGTGTTTCGGTATCCGACTGGATACCCGACATCCACACGCAACACGCAACATACAGAACAGACTATGGAGAATCTGCCCGCAATATTCATGGACCTGGCGCTGATACTGATCACCGCCGGCGTCATTACCGTCGTTTTCAAGTGGTTGAAACAGCCGTTGGTGCTGGGATACATTCTGGCCGGTTTCTTTATCGGGCCGTACTTCAAGTGGTTCCCTGTGATCACGGACCCGACAAGCGTACACGTGTGGAGCGACATCGGCATCGTGTTCCTGATGTTCGCCCTTGGCCTGGAGTTCAGCATCAAGAAGCTGAAGAAGGTGGGTGCCACGGGTGCCATCACGGCCTTGACCGAGCTGGCCATCATGTTCATCATAGGCAACATAGCGGGTCACCTGCTGGGGTTCAAGGACATGGACTGCATCTTCCTGGGCTGCATGCTGAGCATTTCCTCGACGGCCATCATCATCAAGAGCTTCGACGACCTGAAGCTGAAGCAGCAGAAGTTCACCTCGACGGTGACGGCGGTGCTTGTGGTGGAGGACATCGTGGCCGTGCTGTTGCTCGTGGTGCTGAGCACCATCTCGGTGAGCCGGACCTTCAACGGAGGCGAGCTGGCAATGAGCATGGTGAAGCTGGCCTTCTTCCTGGTGGTGTGGTTTGTGTTCGGCATATACCTGATTCCGACGTTCCTGCGGTGGATGCGTAAATACATGACCGAGGAGACGCTGCTGCTGGTGGCCGTGGGCTTGTGTTTCGGCATGGTGGTGCTGGCCGCGCAGGCGGGCTTCTCGACGGCGTTGGGGGCCTTCGTGATGGGCGCCATACTGGCCGAGACCATCGAGGCCGACGTGATACACCGCCTCATCACCCCGCTGAAGAACCTCTTCAGCGCCGTCTTCTTCGTCTCGGTGGGCATGCTGGTGCAGCCCGCGGTGCTGGGCAAGTACTGGCTCACGATAGTCATCATAGCGGCCTGCATCATCGTCTTCAAGAGCATGGCGGCCACGACGGGTGTGCTGCTGAGCGGCAAGCCATTGAAGACGGCCCTGCAGAGCGGCCTGTGCTTCTGCCAGATCGGCGAGTTCTCGTTCATCATAGCCGGCCTCGGCATGAGCTACGGCGTCATCGACAAGAACCTGTACCCCATCATCGTGTCGGTGTCGATACTGACGACCTTCGTAACGCCCTACATGATCAAGGGCGGCCTGCCGCTCTACAACTGGCTGGAGCCGCGGCTGCCCGAGAAGCTGAAGAAGCACCTCGAGCACTACAGCGAGCACGCCGAGAGCTACGACGAAGGGCGCGCCACGATGGGCACCTTCATCAAGAAGCAGCTTTACAACATACTGCTGCACAGTGCCGTGCTGGCCGCCATCTCGTTGCTCAGCATCAGTCTGCTGCGGCCGTTCCTCGACGGGCTCATGGCGGAGCTGAAAATCCCCCAGATCTGGAGCCGGCTCATAGGCCTGGTGGGCACGCTCGGCATAATGGCGCCGTTCCTTTGGGCCGTGGCCGTCAAGGGGGTGAGCAAGAAGAGAATCAAGGAGATGTTCGACACATACCGCTTCTCACAGGCCGTGGTCATACCGCTGATGGTGCTGCGCTACTTCGTGGCGCTGTTCGCGGTGGGCGTGGTCGTGGCCGGGTATGTGGACGTCGCGGTGGGTTTCCTGATGGTGATAGCCGTGATAGTGGTCGCCGTGGTGCTCCTCTCGCGCAAGGCCGACAGCTTCTACGGCCAGATTGAGGAGCGCTTCACGAAGAACTTCAACTCGCGCCAGGCGCAGGCCGCCTTCCACATTCCGGCGGGCATGGAGAACGAGTTCGCCATGGAGCGGATGCGCGTAACCCCCTCGTCGCCCTTGGCTGGGCGAACCCTGCAGCAGTGCGACATACGCGACCGCTACGGCGCCAACATCGTCACCATAGAACGCGGCGACAAGATTGTGGACCTGCCTGCCAAAGACGAGATACTCATGCCGGCGGACGTGGTGACCGTAATAGGCACCGACGAGCAGGTCAGCGCGCTCCGTGCGGACATAGAGAAGGAGGCCGACATGCTGGTCCACGACCACTCGGACCACGAGATGCACATGTACCGCTACCACGTGGAGGCCGGCGGTCCGCTCTGCGGTCTCGCCATACGGCAGGCCGCCTTCGGCCAGAAGCACAACACCATGATTATAGCCATAGAGCGCGGCGGCCAGCGCATAGTGAACCCCGACCGCGACACCGTCCTGCTGCACGACGACCAGCTGTGGTTCGTAAGCCCCGACAACCTTACGCTCGCGGGCTTCGAGAAGAAGATGGTCGAGGTGTGAGGGGCGGCAAGGCCCAGCACCGCAAGGTGGTGGTGATGCGGGAGGTGCACCGTGGATGACGAAAGAGGCGCAGGGGCCGGAGAGGGCCGTGCGCCTCTTTTTTTCGCCATGAGAGAAAAAAAGTTGTACTTTTGCAGACGGAATATGCGAGTTCAACTCGCTCGGATTCGCGCTCTTTCTGCCGACGGTATTCCTGATATACTGGCTGTTGCGCCGGTGGCAAGGTCTATTGAGCGGGCTTCGAACCCCTTGCCTCAGTTCCAGGCGGAGATGGCGGAGTACGGGGACTTTCATTTCATGCAGATGCCGCAGTTGGACGACTCGCTGCATTTCTACGATATAAACCACTTGAACCAGGACGGTGTGGACATCTTCTGCCGCGCTTTCTGCGACAGTGTCATTCAACAGCCTGGAGTGACAGGGGGGATGGGGGAGGATGGGTTTTGTGGGGCTAATGGGTTTAATGGGGCTAATGGGGGGGGTAGAGAGGGACGATGATTTTGCGGGAGGGGACACAATAAAAGATGGGTTTTCGAGTTAACATGGAGCACAAAGCAACAAAGACAATGAAAAAGAGACTCATCATAGCACTGCTGGCCGTCGTCGGGCTGTCCATGAACGGTGTGCTGGCCCAGGAGGACCGGGGGTTTGAGATTGCGAAGAATCTGGAGATTTTCTCGGCGGTATACAAGACGCTTAACCAGAACTACGTGGACGATGTGGACCCTGGCAAGACCATCAAGGTGGCGATAGACGCCATGCTGGCGTCGTTGGACCCGTACACCAACTACTATCCGGAGAGCCAGATGGAGGATGTGAAGATGCAGCTGCTCGGCCAATATGGCGGCGTAGGGGCGATGATCGTGCAGAGGGGTGACTCGGTGTATATCAGCGAGCCGTACAAGGGTCTGCCGGCCGCCGAGGCCGGGATAAAGGCCGGCGACCGCATAGTGGCCGTGGACGGCCAGAGCACGGAGGGCAAGAAGACGCCCGACGTGAGCGCGGCCATGCGCGGACAGGCCGGCACGGACGTGCTGCTGCGCATTGAGCGTGCAGGGAAGGAGTTTGACGTCACGGTGAAGCGTCGGGAGATAAAGCTGCCCAATGTGCCCTACTACGGCTATGTGGGGCGCGGGCACGACTACGGATATATCAAGCTGGACGAGTTCACGACCGACGCCGCGAAGAACGTGCGCGAGGCTTTCGTGAAGCTGAAAGAGGGGAAGCCGGGGATGCGCGGCGTCATACTGGACCTGCGCGGCAACGGCGGGGGCCTGATGAACGAGGCCGTGGACATAGTGAACATCTGGGTACCGAAAGGGACGCTAGTGGTGGAGACCAAGGGCAAGGTGGCGTCGAAGAACACCAAGAGCTACACGCGCATGGCGCCTGAAGACACGGAGATACCGGTGGCGGTGCTTATAGACGGCAACTCGGCATCGGCCAGCGAGATTGTGAGCGGAAGCCTTCAGGACCTGGACCGCGCGGTCATCATAGGGCAGCGCAGCTACGGCAAGGGTCTGGTGCAGAACATACTGCCGATGAACTACAACAGCCAGATGAAGGTGACGGTGAGCAAGTACTACATTCCCTCTGGGCGCTGCATACAGGCCATCGACTACAGCCACCGCGACAAGAACGGGCGGGCGCTGAAGGTCCCCGACTCGCTGAAGACGGCGTACAAGACCAAGGGAGGCCGGACGGTATACGACGGGTTCGGCATAGAGCCCGATGTGGAGGTGGAGCCGGAGTACATGTCGAACCTCGGCATAGCGCTGGCGCAGAAGTTCCTCGTGTTCGACTATGCGACCGACTACTACCGCAGCCACAAAGAGATAGCCGCGGCTGGCGACTTCGAAATTGACGACGCGCTGTATGCCGACTTCTGCCGCTATCTGAAAGAGAAGAAGCTCAGCTACTCGACCGTGACGGAACGGATAATCAAGCAGCTGCGCGAGGTAGCCAAGGAGGAGCGCTACGACACCGCCATCGCGTCGCAGCTGAAGGCCATGGAGGCAGCCCTAGAACACGAGAAGGAGGGCGACCTGAAGAAACACCGTGAAGAGGTGTGCGAGATGCTCAAGGGCGAGATACTGACGCGCTACTACTACGACGAAGGGCGCATAGAAGGGGCCCTGAAAGGCGACAAGGTGGTGCTGCGCGCCATCGAGGAGCTGGGAAGCAAGGGCGAGAAACGACAATAGGACACCCGCAAAGCCACAGCCGTTTTGTTCTCCGCCAAGGTTCATAGATACGTCTACCTCGTGCTGCTCAGCCTGCTGGGCGGGACGATGGTGTGTTCGACGTGGGCCGCGAACCTGATGTGGGTCCTGCTGGGAGTGAACTGGCTGCTCGAAGGGTGGTCGAAGCAGGACGGCAGCACACAGCGCTCGGACTGGCGCACGAAGTGGGACAGAGCCCGGAGGAGCCGCGTGCTGCGAGTGTACCTTGCCTTCTTTCTGCTGCTTTTGGCCGGGATGCTCTGGAGCAGCAACCTGCAGGCCGGATGGTCGATACTCCGTGTATCGCTGCCGCTGGCGATTGTGCCGCTGGTGATACTGACCTCGGCCCCGGTGACGGGGCGGGCCCGCGACTCGGTGCTGGGGTTTTACGGCTGCGCGGTGCTTGTGGTGTCGGTCATAGCGGCCATACGCCTGTTCACAATCCCTTTCCTACCCTATCGGGAGGCGGTACCGTATATCTCCCACATCCGCTTCGCCCTGAACTGCTGCCTGGTGATATGCTTCTGCGTCGAGCAGGCGTGGCGGCGTCGCACGACAAGCAAGACGCTGTCGCTCGTCAGCCTTGCCGCGGCGCTGTGGCTGCTCGCCTTCCTGGTTCTCATACGGTCGTTCACCGCCATAGCGGTGCTGACAGCCATATCGCTGGTCGTCACGCTGGTCTACCGCCGGCGGTGGTGGACCATAGCGATATGGGTGGCCGCCATAGCCGGGATTACGACCGCCGTAGCGGTGGAGGTGTACCGATACTACGACCTGCCCACGGACGCCGACGGCCCCCTGCCGACCCACACCGCCAACGGGAGGCCCTACGTGCACGCCCGTGACGGGATGGTGGAGAACGGCAACTATGTGAACAACTACGTGTGCCAGGAAGAGCTCAGAAGCCAGTGGGAGCAGCGGAGCGCCCTACCCTACGACGGTCCCACCGCCACAGGCTTCGGCGTGCAGCCCACCCTGATACGCTATCTGAACGGGCTGGGGCTTACGAAAGACAGCGCGGGAGTGGCTATGCTGACCGACCAGCAGGTGGAGGCCATAGAGAGAGGGGTGGCGAACCCCGTGTACGAAGAGCACAACCAGCTGCGCAAGATGGTGTACGTACTGCTCATAGAGCGCGAATATCACCGCCACTTCCAAGCCGTGGCGGGGTTCACGATAGCACAGCGTCTGGAGCTGTGGCAGGCCACGATGCAGGTGATTGCCGACCATCCGCTGTTCGGAGCCGGCACCGGCGACGCCATCGACGAGATGCACGCCCGGCTCGCCGCCGACAACTCGGAGCTGAGCGGCACCACGAAGTGCAGCCACAACCAGTATCTGACCACCACCTCGATGATAGGCACGGCGGGGCTGGCGGTCATCGTAATCCTTGCCGCACTGGCCCTCGCGGCGCTGCTGAAGCAGAGACGGCGGATACCGCCGCTGATGCTGGCCTGGGGCATCACGATACTAATTTCATTCATCACCGAAGACACTCTCGACACCCTGGCCGGCATACTGCTCAGCACCTGGTTCCTGGCCTTCAGGAGAGACAAAGACTAAGCAATGTACGAATACCACACGCTTTCGAACGGCATACGCATAATACTGAACCACACCGCCTCGCGGGTGGCCTACTCCGGGGTCTACATCAATGTGGGCTCGCGCGACGAGAAAGGTAGCGACGAGGGCATGGCCCACTTCATAGAGCATTCCATCTTCAAAGGCACGGCCCACCGCAGGGCCTACCACATACTGAACCGCATAGACGGTGTGGGGGGAGAGCTGAACGCCTTCACCACCAAGGAGGAGACCTGCGTGTACGCCACGTCGCTGACCAAGGACCTGGACAGGTGCCTCGAACTGTTCGCCGACATACTGTTCCACTCGACGTTTCCCGAAGCCGAGATAGAGCGAGAGAAGGAGGTGGTCATAGAAGAGATAAACAGCTACAGGGACACGCCCTCGGAGCTCATCTTCGACCAGTACGAAGAGCTGGCCTACGAAGGGCATCCGCTGTCGCACAACATACTGGGCAGCAAGCGGAACGTGCGAGCGTTCAGCCCCGAGCGGCTACGACAACACATGGAGCGGCTCTACACGCCGTCGAGGATGGTGGTGGCCGTGGTGGGCAACGTGACGATGGAGCGACTGGTGAGGATGTGCGAGCGCTACTTCGGCGGCGCGGCAGACCGTCCTGCCAGCGTAGAGCGAGGCGTGCGGCCCGAATTCCGCCACTTCGAGCGCCAGATACACCGCCGCACCCACCAGGTGCACCTGCTCATAGGCTGCGAAGCACCCACTATCTACGACCGCGAGAAGACGGCCTTCAGCCTGCTGAACAACATACTGGGCGGTCCGGCCATGAACTCGCGCCTCAACGTGGCCATCCGGGAGCGTTACGGCTTCTGCTACAGCATAGAGTCGCAGTATGTGCCGCTGACAGACACGGGCCTCTTCTACATCTACGCCGGCGTGGAGCACGGGACGGAGGAGCGTGCGCTGCAGCTGATACGCAGCGAGCTGCACCGGATAGCGGACAACAAGCTCAGCCCGCGCCAGCTGCTGGCGGCCCAAAGACAATACATAGGTCAGATGGCCATAAACAACGACAACGGGCTCAACGAGATGCAGTCTATCGGCAAAGCGTACCTCTGCTTCGACCACGTGGACACGCTCGAGGAGATGAACGCCGACATCCTTTCGCTCACGCCCGACGACATACAGAGCACGGCGGCCCGTCGCATAGGCGGGGAGCTGAGCACGCTGGTCTACCTCTAAGTTACAGTCAGCGCAGCGACGCTGATACGCACCCCCGGCACCGCCGCGAGCACGGAAGCACAGGCAGCGACGGTGGCGCCGGTGGTGAGCACATCGTCCACTATCAACACATGTTTGCCGGCGAGCCGTTCCGGGTGCTTCACGCGGAAGGCGCGATGCACGTTCTCGACCCGCCGCGAGGCTTTCTGTAGACTCTGGCGACGGGTGTAGCGGTGGCGCACCACGTCGCCGACGCTGACCGGGCGAGGCCAGACCTGAGCGATGCCACGGCAGAGCAGGGCGCTCTGGTTGTAGCCGCGGCCGAGGCGGCGGAGCCAGTGGAGCGGGATGGGCAGCAGGACGTCGACGCCGTCGAAACGGCCGTCGCGGAGCAAGGCCATCCCCAGCTGGCGCCCCATCTCGACGCAGAGTTCGGTGTTGCCGCGGAACTTCATGGCGTGGACGACGGAGCGAGCCACACCCTCTTTGACATAGGAGCAGAGCGCCATGGCGGCGACGAAGTCGAACCGGCCCAAGAGCTTGCGCTCGGCGACATTGTCGGGAGCGGCGGACGAGGGAAGATACTCGAGGCCGGCGATGCAACGCAGACAGAGGCGGCGCTCGTCGCCCACGAGCACGTCGCCACAGCAGGCGCAGGTGCGCGGGAAGAGGGTGGCGAAGAGGGACCGGAGGGGTGACATGGAAATCAGGGCAGGAAGAGGCAGCTGTCGCCGTAGCTCAGAAAGCGGAAGTCGTGGTCGAGGGCGTAGCGATAGCAGCGGCGCCAGCGGTCGCCGACGAGGGCGGAGACGAGCAGGAGCAGGGTGCTCTTGGGCTGGTGGAAGTTGGTCACGAGCCCCGTCACAGTGCGGTAGCGGTAGCCTGGAGCAATCATGAGCTGCGTCTCGCCGCTGAAGTGGTCGATGCCGCGGCGGCGCATCCACTGGAGCACATTGCCGAAGGCGTCGACGAAGGAGAGGCCGCGGTCGTCGAGGGTGTAGGGGTCCCACTGTGCGACGTGCATCAGCTCGGCGTCGGGCTGGTCGACGAGCTGGACGCCGAACCAGTAGAGGCTCTCGAGGGTGCGGACGCTGGTGGTGCCGACGGCTATGAGCGGGCGACCGGCGTGGGCCACGAGGTGCTGCAGGTTGGCGGCGGTGACGAAGACCTTCTCGACGTGCATGTCGTGCTGGCCGATGGTGTCGGTAGAGACCGGCTTGAAGGTGCCGGCGCCGACGTGGAGGGTGAGATACTCGGTAGCCACACCGCCGTCGCGAAGCCGTGCGAGGAGGTCGGGGGTGAAGTGGAGGCCGGCGGTGGGGGCGGCGACGGACCCTTCGTGGTGGGCGTAGACGGTCTGGTAGCGGGTGGCGTCGCTCTCCTCGGCGTCGCGCTTGAGGTAGGGCGGGAGGGGTATGACGCCGGCGTTCTCGATGACCTCGGCGAAGGAGAAGTCGCCGGTCCAGCGGAAGTCGACCACCCACGCCTGGCCCTCCTTGTCGCGGCGGGTGGCGGAGAAGGTGCAGGGCTGACCGTCGACCATGCACTGGCCGTCGAGGTCGCTGCCGTTCCAGCGCTTGTTGTTGCCAATCATGCAGACCCAGGAGCTCTGGCCCCGCTGTTCGAAGGCCTGAGCGACAGGCATATGGTAGGGCTCGAGGCAGAAGATTTCGATGACGGCGCCCGTAGCCTTGCGGAAGAGGAGACGGGCGTGGATGACCTTGGTGTCGTTGAAGACCAGCATGGTGCCGGACGGGAGGAGCGAGGGGAGGTCGCAGAAGCGGTGCTCGCTGATGTCGTCGCCGCGGAGGCAGAGGAGCTTGGAGTGGTCGCGCTCGGCGAGCGGGTAGCGCGCTATGCGCTCGTCGGGCAGCGGGTAGTCGAAGTCTTCGATGCGTATGTTTCTGGGGTCACTGAGCATGACGGCGGCGAGTGATGGCGGAGAGGATGATGTACCAGATGATGATGAAGGAGACGGCGATCCAGTCGCGCAGGAGCGCTATGATGAGCGCGCATCCGACGAGGAAGAGGTACTGGACGCTGTTGGAGCGCCAGGAGAGGTCGCGGAAGTTGAACTTGAGTGAGAAGAGCGACAGCTCGGAGACCATCAGCACATCGAGCACCAGGGAGAGGACAACGAAGGCGGCCACCATGGGCCATGAGTCGGGGAGCCAGTGTCCGCTGGCGGCGATGCCGACCCAGACGAGGGCTTGGCTTGGGACCGGCAGACCGAGGAAGGAGTGGGACTGGCGGGTGTCGAGGTTGAACTTGGCCAGACGGTAGGCAGAGAAGAGTGGGATGAGGAAGGCGACGGCCGCCACACGGGGGTCGGGTGCGTTGTCGGCGAGGAGGCGGAGCATGATCATGGCCGGGGCGACGCCGCTGGTGACGACGTCGGCCAGCGAGTCGAGCTCTTTGCCCATCGGTGAGCTGACGCCCAGGAGGCGAGCCGCGAGGCCGTCGAAGAAGTCGAAAAGGATGCCGAGGCAGATGAAGAGGGCGGCCATGCGCACCTGGCCGGTCACGGCCACATAGGATGCAATAACCCCGCACAACAGGTTGCACAGGGTTATGAGGTTAGGAATTTGACGTCGTATCATCCAATCACTTGTTGTAGAGCTTGATGATGAGTTTGAATTCTTCGTCGTCCCAATACTTGCGGAACTCGGTGTCGACGGCGGCGCGGCGCTTGTACTCGTAGTCGTCGTCGATGGAGGCTTTGAGGTTCTTGAGGCAGTTGACCTTGTCGTCGATGCGGGCATAGGCGACGGCGCGCAGGTATTTGACGTCCTTGTTCTGGTCGAGGCAGCAGTCGAGCGTGCGGATGGCGTTGCCGGTCTCGTCGTTCATGAGCTGGGCGAAGGCGAGGTTGTAGCTGCAGGGAGTGCCCTTGAGGCTCTTTTCAGCCTCGCTGTAGTTGCCGCGCTTGAGGTTGAGGATGGGGATGTTGGCGTCGGCATCGGTGCTGCCCTGACGTTTGGCCTCTTCGAAGTAGTATTTGGCCAGGGTGTAGTCTTTCTTGCCGAGGTAGAGGAGGCCGGTGTTGTTGAGGATGTCGGGGTTGTGGGGGTTCATGTCGCGAGCGACGTTGAGGTAGCGCTCGGCCTCGTCGTAGTCGCCGAGGTAGAAGGCTTCGGCGCCGGCGTTGTTCCAAGCGGCCCATTCCTGGCTGTGGTTTTCGGTGGCCCACTTGTAGTATTTGAGCTTGGTCTCGTGGTTGTAGTTGATGTAGGCGGCGTACATGAGCTCGTCGAAGCTGAGCTTGTCGGGGCGCGTGGAGGCCAGCTTGGCGAGCTCGGCGTCGGTCTTGCGAGCCTCGCTGTAGTAGAGTGCTATCTGCGCGCGGCGGAGGTTGGGGAAGATTTCGTCGTTGAGTTCGGTGTAGGTCTCGGCCATGTTGCGTATCATCTGTTCGCGCTTGACGACGTTCTGCTGCGTCTCAACGATGTTGATGATGGCGTGCTTGTCCTGGATTTCGGAGCCTTCGACCATGACGACGAAGTGGACCCAGTCTTCGCCGGAGGCGCGGCTGGTGATGATGAGCTGTTTGAGCTGCTGGTATTTGTAGTATTCGACGTCCTGAGGTTTCACCTTGGCGCGGCGGGCCATGACGGTGAGGACTTCGTCGAGGATTTTGTTCAGCTCGGCGGTGGCGACGTCGACGCGGTTTTTGGAGACGCCGACGTTGTTGGTCTCCTCGCCTTCGGGGGAGGCCCAGCCGGTGACGCTGATTTGCTTGGGGAGGCCCTGCTCGAGCATGACGCGCTTTAGGTGCTGCATCTGCTCGGCGGCGCCGAACTTCTGGTTCATGGAGAAGTTCCAGTCGAGGTTGGAGGTGCCGTTGAGGAAGTAGATGTCGGCGGTTTCGACGATGCCCTGCGACTTGTTGTAGTTGATGGGGGAGATGGAGATGTTGCCTTTGATGTCGACCCATGAGGAGGTGTTGTTCACGCCGTCGGAGATGAGGACGGTGGCGAACTGGACGCCATTGTTGTCGCGGACGATTTCGTTGGCGTAGCGTGCGTCCTCGTTGGTGCGGTCGGAGCGGTAGCCGACGGGGGTGAGGGTGACGCGGCCGGTCTCCATGCCGGGTTTGAAGTCGAACTGGTCGCTATAGGTGAAGCGGCCGCCGGTGGCGTATTTGATGACCATGCCGTCGCCCTGGACGTTCTCGCCCTTGAGGGTGAGGGGCTCGAGGGGGATGTTACCGCCCTCCCAAGTGAAGACGGGCTGGAGAAACACGGCGCAGTTCTTGTTGAAATATTTCTCCGGGATGGAGCCGGTGAATTTGACCACGACCTTCTCGTCCATTGTCTCCACGGGGTTGGGGTTGGCCTGGTAGCGCACGCGGTTGCTGCCAGACTTCATTTTCGAGAGCCCGTTGCAGCCGGTGAGGAGCACCGACACGAGCATCAAGGCAAAAAGCGACCTTCTCATTGCAATATATTGTTTTTATTTTATACACACTATCAGGCCACTACGTAGGGTCACAACCCTATCGGGGCGTCCTGTTTTAACTTGCAAATATATGCTTTTTTTTGATACCTGCAAAATTTATTTTCGGGCGAGGGTTTGGAAGTTGATAATTGAAAGTTGAAAATTGATAATTGGATGTTCTGGGTGGGGAGGGAAGGAAGGATTGGAAATTGATAATTGAAATTTGAAAATTGAAAATTGGATGTTTTGGGGGGATGGAGGGAAGGTGGGGCTTAGAGGAGGGGGTAGAGGGGACCCAGAGAGGGGGGAGAGGGGGGAGGGGGGGGAAGGAGAGGGGATCGCGGGGGGCGCGGGAGCAGAACAAGAGGGGCGCCGGAGCGGTAAGAGAGGGGG
>CAMVAA010000056.1 GCA_947165345.1 uncultured Bacteroidales bacterium | reverse complement strand
CGTCTCGATGTCGCCCACGAGGGTGGCCTCGACGATACCGCGGTCGATGGCGGCGCTCACGGCGCTGATGGTGTGACTGTCGTTGGCATAGGCGGCGACTAAACGTTTCTTACCTTTCGATTTGACCAGTTCAAGCAGGTCATCCAGTTTCGTAATCATGATGTTATATGTTTTTTGTTGTTAATGTTTGCCTCTCTGTGAGGTTGCAAAAATACACAAAAAAAACGACATGTCACCCATTCTTGTAAAAATAATTTCCCACCTCCCGCATCCCCCTCCCGACCCCCTCTTCGACACCTCTCTCCTCTACCCCCTCTCTACCCCTTCTCTACCCCATAACCACCTCCCAGAATTTTCAACTTTCAATTATCAATTTTCAACTTTCAATTTAGTGGTCACCGCCGGTGGAGCAAAACCAGGTTGTAGGCGGTGTCGACGACGTCAAACCTGCTGCTGTCGGCCGCAAGCCTCGCCACCTGGGCTTCCTCATCGTCATAGTAGCACCAATGCTTGCGCACAAGCAGGTAGTACTCAGCGTCATAGGCTTGTCCCATGGGAAATATGTAGACCTTGTCGCGCGCCGCAAGGTGCGGGGTGAACATCGTGGTGGCGCACACCGATGCGTCGGCCGGTATGCTGCCCAGCATGCGTCGCGCGGCGGCGCTGTCGAAGTCGGGCTGCCGATAGTGGCGCGAGTCCATGATTCGCACATTTCCAATGCGGATGCGCGTGTGTGGCTCGTGCACTGTGTATCCGAGTGTTAGCGCCGACAGCACCACCGCCGCGCCGGCCGTCGCCGCGCGCCACCGCGTCGTCTTTATCCGCGCCAGCACGACCACAGCCCCAACGGCGGCCACCACGCCGAGCTCGACATTGTAGTGGAAGGCCACCCCCCACAAGTTCTCCGCGTGCGACGAGAGCATCTTCATCGCCAGCGGCGGAATAGTCATAATGAGATAGTTGGGCTTGAAGGCCGCAAGCAGCATGCCCGAGGCAAGTATGCAGACAAAGAACTCCCTCTTCAGCACGCCGCTGTCGTGTGCCGGCGTGAAGTCCACAAACACGTCGCGCAGCGCCTCCAAAGGGTGGGTGAGGAGCCACACGGCCACCTGCCCCATGCTCGCGCCCATCCATTCATAGCGCCGGAAGCCTTGGCTGGTGCTGCCCAGAGCCGGCATGACGACCATCGTGGTCAGCAGAAACCACACCACGCAGCCCGCTGCGGTCAGGCCCAGTGCGCGGAGCATCCGCCGGTCGCGGCGGCAGTCGAACATCAGCCCCGCCAACACCGCCACCACCCACAGCGCCGACGTCTCCTTGGCCACGGCCATCAGGGCCGCCAGCACCGCCGTCGCCCACACACGCTTCCGCCTGACGGTAACCACCAGCCACGGCAGCAGCATCGCGGCCACCACGTTCGAGTGGTAGTCGAAGCTGTAGGCGTGCCACACCCCGAACCCCACCGGCAGCAGCACCATCGCCGTCAGCGCGAACCACGCACGCCCGTCCAGCGTCGACGCCAGGCGGTACATGCCCGCCATGCCCACCCCCAGGGCGCACAGCTGCACGACCAGCAGGGTCCAGTTGCCAAGCAGGTACACCAGCGGCGAAAGCAGCACCAGGTAGAGGTCGAAGTGGTCGGCCAGCAGGTTGGACGGCTGCCATAGGAAGAACGAACCGTCCGACGGCCGCAGGTGCGCGTAGTCGTACAGCGCGTGGGTGTACAGCCCCAGGTCCAGCCCGTAGGTGCGGAAAGCCAGGTGGTTGCCTATCGAGAGAACCGCGTAGACCCCCACCGCCAGCACCACGAGGCAGGTCGCCATGAGCCGTCGGTGTTTCTGCAGGTATTCTTCCATAAAGTGATTGCAAAAGTAACAAAAAATCCCCATGTGCAAAAAAAAATGTATCTTTGCACCATGAAAATAACTCACTGCATTGCCGTCCTGGTGCTGCTCGCAGCCTGCACGCGCCCGGCCGTCGGTCTGCACGGCGACGCTGCCGCCCCGGTCCCGGCCCCCGGCTTCGTCACCATCGAGAACGGCCGCTTCGCCGTCGACGGTCACGAGTGGTTCCCACTGATGCTCAACTACAAAGCCTTCATCGACGACGGCCGTGTGGTGCCAGCCACGTGGTACGGCGGTGGCGACGTCCGCAGCCACTTCGACACCATCGCCGCCTGGGGCTTCGACGCCGTGCGCGTCTGCCTCGACGCCATCGACCCCTCTCCCGACACCGCCGCCATGTTCGCCGCCACTCGCCGCATGGTCCTGCAGGCCGACTCCGCCGGCCTCCGCGTCATGCTGCTCGTCAAGCCCCCGTTCGACGACTACTGGAAGGACTACGCCGCCGGCCTCATGCGCCGCCTCTCCGACCTGCCAGCCCTCTGGGCCTACGACCTCTTCAACGAGCCCCTCTACTTCGACCCCCAGCCCAAGCGCGACAAGAGCGACGCCGTTCGCATCGTGGCCGAATGGCGCGACCTGGTGCGACGCCACGCCCCTCACCAGCTCTTCACCGTCGCCATGGCCGAACCCATCGAGGTCTTCGAGTGGGACCCCTCGCTCCTCCCGGTCGACTTCATCGAGATGCACACCTACCACCCACTGCGCGTGCAGAGCGAGATGTGGTGGTACAGCCGCTACTGTGGCAAGCCCTGGATGGTGGGCGAGACCAGCCTCCCCGCCGACGGCAATCAGGTGCCGTTCGACCTCCAGACCCGCTTCATGCTCGAAACCTGCCGCTACGCCAAAGCCTGCGGCGCCATCGGCTACGGCTGGTGGGCCTTCCAGGACTGCGCCGGGGGCATGAACTTCGAAAATCAGTACACCGGCCTCCGCGACAGCCTCGGCGCTCCCAAGCCCGCCGCCGCCTTCGCCCGCGTCCTGCGCGACTCCTGCCTTGGCACCTCCGCCGACGCCCGCCCCGCCCCGCCGGCCAACTACTTCAACATGCTGGCATACACCAACCTCGCCGTCGTCGGCACGGTGGTCGACCGTAGCGGCCGCCCCGTCGAGGGCGCCGTCGTCCGCGGCTGGAACGACGACTGGAGCGTCGGCATCAACACCTACTCCGACAGCACCGGACGCTTCCGCCTCGTGAGCAACGACCGCTGCGTCCACTTCGAAGTCAGCGCGCCCGGCTACAGCAAGTCCAAGTTCGACCGCCGCCCCGACTATCCCACCGGCCTCGCCCTCCCGGGCCGCGAGCGCGAGTATCATCAGATTCCGTTCCTCGGCTGGGGCGACGCCCGCCACATCCTCCCCGTCGACCCTAAACGCTTCGAGGCCCCCACAGCCGTGGAAGCCTCGATCGGTACTGTGAAGCTCTCTCTGCTTCAGTAAATCTCTTTGATGGTCTGGCTCTGCCCGTTGAAGACTATCGTGTCGCCCACCCGCTTCCCTTTCAGGGCGGCGTAGATGGGCGTCTGCGCGCTGATGGCGAAGAACACCTTGTTGCCCACCATGAACTTGCCGGCGCCGATGCTGAGCAGGAAGTTCTGCCGGTCCGTGACCACCACGGCCCCGTGCTCCACCGTGTCGAAGGGCGCCATCCGCAGCAGGTCCTGCAGGTAGCGCACCCCGGTCTGGGCGTTGCTGTACTGACGCGCATACATGTCGCGGCTCCGCATCATCTTGGTGCGGTACGAGTCGTAGCGGTCCACGTTGGCGCCGTAGTCGTTGCTCTGCTGCTGCGCCGACTCCATCTCCTGCTTCGCCACATTAGCAATATGCTCCTGCTGTTCGATGCAGGAGCATATCACCATTTTCCGTTGTTCTTCGCGGCTCATGCTTTCTTCTTCGCTGCCGGTTTCTTGGCTGCCGCTTTCTTGCGGGCAGGGGCCTTCTTGATGTCGATGCGGCCGGGATAGACCTTCAGGGCCTCTTCCAAGCATTTCATGGCGGCCTTCAGGTCCTCGATGCACAGGCAGTAGGTGATGCGCACCTGGTGGCGTCCCTTCTCAGGGTCGCTGTAGAATCCCGTGGCCGGGGCCAGCATGACCGTGGCGCCGTTATACTCGAAGTCCGTCAGCAGCCACTGGCAGAAGCGGTCGCTGTCGTCGATGGGCAACTCGCAGACCGTGTAGAACGCACCCTTCGGCGTCGGGCAGAAGCAGCCCGGTATCTTGTTGATGCCCTCCACGATGACGTTACGGCGCGACACATACTCCTTCATCACGGCGTCGAAGTACTCCTGCGGCGTGTCGATGGCCGCCTCCGCGAATATCTGGCCGAACGAAGGGGGCGAGAGGCGCGCCTGCGCCAGTCGCATCATGGCCGAGAAAAGCTCGCTGTTGCGCGTGATGACGCATCCCACCCTCGCGCCGCAGGCACTGTAGCGCTTCGAGACCGAGTCGAACAGGACCACGTTGTTCTCGCACCCGGGCAGGTTCAGCACAGAGAAGTGCTTCTCCCCGTCGTAGCAGAACTCGCGGTAGACCTCGTCGGCAAACAGGTACAGGTCGTACTTCTTGCACAGCGCGCCCACAGCGTAGAGGTCCTTCTCGCTGTACAGGTAGCCCGTCGGGTTGTTGGGGTTGCAGATCATGATGGCACGCGTATACGGCGTGATGTACTTCTCGAAGTCGTCCACCAGCGGCAGCGCGAAGCCGGTCTTGATGTCGCTCGGCACCGTGACAATCTTCGCGTCGCAGAGCTTGGCGAAGGTGTTGTAGTTGGTGTAGTAGGGCTCCGGTATGATAATCTCGTCCCCGGGGTTGAGGCAGCAGGTGAAGGCCATCTGAAGGGCCTCGCTCCCGCCCGTGGTGACGAGGATGCGCTCGGGCGTGATGTCTATGCCGTGCATCTTGTAGTAGTGGCACAGCTTCTCGCGGTAGCTCTGTATGCCGGCGCTGGGGCTGTATGCCAGCACGTTGATCTTGGTGTTGGCCAAGGCCTCGAGCGCTCCCTTCGGGGTCTCGATGTCGGGCTGGCCGATGTTGAGGTGATATACGTGGATTCCGTGCGCCTTGGTGGCGTCGGCAAAGGGTACAAGCTTACGGATGGCCGACTGCGGCAGCTCCAGTCCTTTGTGAGAAATATGAGGCATATGAGATTGTAATAAGCGTTTGTCAGGAATGGGTGTTTATTTCTTTATCGGCTGGGGGCCCTCGACGGTCTTCAGGGCCTTCATGTCCTTCTCCACCTTCACAGGCTGACGCATCTGACCCTGATTGACGCTCTGTGCATTCGTGGCACCCTGCTTCACGTTGCCTTTGATACGCAGCACGACGCGCGGGTTGTCAACGGCGTTGCTCGTGACGGTGACAGTCTTCGAGAAAGCACCGGCATTGTTCGTGTTGTAGTGGACCTTGATGGTGCCGGTCTGGCCCGGCATCACGGGCTTCTGCGTGTAGCTGGGGGTGGTGCATCCGCACGAGGCTTTCACGTTCTGCAGTATGAGGGGCTCGTTGCCCTCGTTCGTGAAGGTGAACTCGCAGTCTCCGTTGCCGCCTTTCTCGATGGTTCCGTACTGGTGCTCCAGCTCGGCAAAGGTGATTCTGGCGCCGTTGGCCGGCACTTCTTTCTTTTCAACTTCTTGGGCTTTTGCCACGCCGAACGTCATCGCGGCGAAGAGGCAAATCATTGCAATCTTTTTCATGTTATTTGTTTTTGAGTTTGTATTTCCTGTTTGGGCTGCAAAATTACTAATTTTTTAGTACGTGCAAATATTTTTTTATTGCAAACATTGTTAAGAGTCAGGGGGCAGTGGGGACACATTCGGTGGCATGGCGCCCGACGCCCTCTGGGTACTATCTGAATATCACGTCGATATCGGCATTGCCACTGCGCAGGCCGAGCCACCCCGTCAGGCGCTGACGGTCGGCGTGCGTCATGGCACCGTTGTCGATGTCGGCCACCGCCACCAGCTTCCCGCCAAGCTTGCCTATCGCAATGTGGCTGATTTCCGGGAAGAGGCTCCTCGCCTCCGCGTCCACGCTCGCCGAGAGGGTGTCGAGCGCCAGGTATTCGTCGAGGCGCTTCTGTAACGCCCCCACCTGGTCGGCCATCCGCTTCCGCTCCGCATCGGCGGCGCCGGATATGCTGTTGATGCGGGCCATCAGCACGTCCATCCCCTCGCCTCCGGACCCCTGTATCACCTCGAGGCGGTGTCCCTTCAGGCCGTAGTAGTCCATGCGGCTGCGCGCGTCGGCTATCTCTGTGTCGCTGATGGTGCGCCCCACCGCCACCACGCTCAGGGTGTCGTGCCCGAGGTGGGTGGAGAGAATCTGGGTGCCAGGCTGCGTGAGCTCCTTCTCGACAAACTGCCGCACGTTCCGCTCGTGGATGTCCTTGCGCACAATGTTGACGGTCATCACCGCGGCGGGCAGCATCGTGACCACCACCACCGTCCACACCAGCCTCCGGCCACGGAGCTGACCCTCGGGGGTGAGGGTCCGCCGGGTTGTGAAGCGCAACAGCTTCACGCCCAGGAAGGTGCTGAGGGCTATGAAGACGGTGTTGATGAAGAATAGGTAGAAGGCGCCGAAGAAATAGCTCCACTGCGCCGTCGCCAGGCCGTAGCCCGCCGTGCAGAGGGGCGGCATGAGAGCCGTGGCTATCGCCACCCCGGGAATCACCTGCCCCTTGCTCTTCGTCGTCAGGGCCAGCACTCCGGCCGCGCCGCCGCAGAAGGCTATCAGCACATCGAAGAGGGTGGGGGAGGTGCGCGCCAGAAGTTCGCTCCGGGCCTCCCCAAGCGGCGAAATAACGAAATAGACCGTCGCCGTCACAATGGAAATCAGCGTCGCCACTCCGTAGTTCTTGAGCGCCCGTCGCAGCAGGTCGTAGTCGCCGATGCCGACCGCGAGGCCCATGCCGATGATGGGGCCCATGAGCGGCGAGACAAGCATGGCGCCGATAATGACCGCCGTGGAGTTTACATTGAGACCGAGCGAGGCTATCAGTATGGCGAACATCAGAATCCACAGGTTGGTGCCCCGGAACACCACCCCGGCGCTCACCTGCTCTATCACTTGCTGCTCGTCTTCCCTGTCGTTCAAAAGGTTGAAGTAGGCCTTCACCCGTTTCCATCTGTCTTGTATATTGGTTTTCATATTGGCAATGAGGTGAATAATACTAATGGATAACGCCCGAAGCCCCCATTTATTGTACCGTGCATGAGAAACGACTATAAATCAGTGGCCTACCTCCCGCAAAAAATATTTCTCACCATTTTTGGTTAATAGATGAAATTTATTTCGTATCTTTGCACGCAGTTCATAAGGAGAATAACCAAACGTATATTAATCTTATAACATTAAAATTATGGCATTTAAAGGACAAATCGTAATCGATACCGAACACTGCAAAGGCTGCGGCGTCTGCGTACCCGTATGCCCGATGAAGTGCATCGAGCTGTCGAAAGAGGTAAACGGCAAGGGCTATAACTTCACCCATACCGTCAATGACAACTGCATTGGCTGTGCTTCGTGCGCCATGGTGTGCCCGGACGGCGTGATCTCCGTTTACAAGAAAAAAATCTAAAACAAAAGAAAAGAGGAATACTATGGCAAGAGAACTGAAACTGATGAAGGGCAACGAAGCTATTGCCCGCGCAATGATTGCCAGCGGTACGGACGGCTACTTCGGCTATCCTATCACTCCGCAGTCGGAAGTTATGGAAACCCTGATGGCCGAGAAACCGTGGGAGACCACCGGTATGACCGTCCTCCAGGCCGAGAGCGAGGTCGCCTCGATCAACATGGTCTATGGTGGCGCCGCCACCGGCAAGAAAGTGGCCACTTCGAGCTCCAGCCCCGGAATCTCGCTCATGCAGGAAGGCCTGACCTACCTGGCCGGTGCCGAAATCCCCTGCCTTATTGTCAACGTGATGCGTGGCGGCCCCGGTCTGGGTACCATCCAGCCCTCCCAGAGCGACTATTTCCAGAGCGTCAAGGGCGGCGGTCACGGTGACTACCAGCTCTACACCCTCGCCCCAGCCAGCGTCCAGGAGATGTACGACTTCGTCTTCGACGCATGGGACATCGCCTTCAAATATCGCAACCCCGTCCTCATCCTCTCCGACGGTGCCATCGGACAGTGCATGGAGAAACTCTACACCCGCGACAACGTGGCCCGCTGGACCGAGGAAGAGCGCCGCAAGAACGCCCCTTGGGGCACTTGGGGCAAACCTGCCAACCGTCCCCACAACATCATCACCTCGCTCGAACTTGACTCGGCCCGTCAGGAAGTCTTCAACCTGAAGCTCCAGAAGAAATACGCCGAGATGAAAGAGAAGGAAGTGCGCTACGAGATGCTCAACTGCGAAGACGCCGACTACATCATCGTGGCCTATGGCTCCTCCAGTCGTATCGCCATGAAGGCCATGCAGATGGCCCGCGAGAAAGGCATCAAGGTGGGCCTCTTCCGCCTCATAACCCTCTTCCCCTTCCCCACCAAGCAGCTCGCCGAGGTGGCCAAGCACGTCAAGGGTATCCTCTGCGTCGAAATGAGCGCCGGTCAGATGATTGAAGATGTCAAACTGGCTACCGCCTGCGGCGTCAAGACCGAGCATTTCGGCCGCTTCGGAGGCATCATCCCCACTCCCGGCGAGGTCCTGGAGGCTCTTGAAAACAAGATTATCAAATAAAAAAAGGAACAACAATGAATCAAGATATTGAAGCTCGCAAGCAAGAGCTGCTCAAAGAGGGTTACGAAGAGGTGTACACCCGCACCAAAGTGCTGACCGACGCCGTCATGCACTACTGCCCGGGCTGCGGCCATGGCACCACCCACCGCCTCATCGCCGAGGTGATTGAAGAAATGGGCATTCAAGACAAGGTCGTCGGCGTTTCGCCCGTCGGTTGCTCCGTCTTGGCCTACAACTACTTCGACGTCGACTTCCAGGAAGCCGCCCACGGTCGCGCACCCGCGCTGGCCACCGCTATCAAGCGCCTCAACCCCGACACCTTCGTCTTCACCTATCAGGGCGACGGTGACCTGGCCGCTATCGGCACCGCCGAGACCATCCATGCCGCCAACCGTGGCGAGAACATCACCATGATCTTCGTCAACAACGGTATCTACGGTATGACCGGTGGCCAGATGGCCCCCACCACCCTCGTGGGTATGCGCAGCGCCACGACCCCCTATGGCCGTCGCGTCGACCTCAACGGTTTCCCCCTCCGCATGACCGAACTGCTCTCCACCCTGCCCGGCACCTACTACGTGACCCGTCAGAGCGTGCAGAACCCCGCCGCCGTGCGCAAGGCCAAAGCCGCCATCCGCAAAGCTTTCGAGAACCAGAAGCTGAAAAAAGGCCTCTCCTTCGTCGAAATCCTCTCCAACTGCAACTCCGGCTGGAAGATGACCCCCGTGGCCGCCAACAAGTGGATGGAAGACAACATGATGCCCAACTACCCCATCGGCGACATCAAAGTCGACGGCAAGATTGTCGAGGGTATCGATGCCAACCGTCTGGTTCTGGATCACCCGCTGACCGTTATGCAATAATTAACAATTAAAAACAAGCAAAGAAATGACTGAAGAAATCATCATAGCCGGTTTCGGTGGACAGGGTGTCCTCTCGATGGGTAAGATTCTTGCCTACTCCGGTGTCATGCAGGACAAAGAGGTCAGCTGGATGCCCAGCTACGGCCCCGAGATGCGCGGCGGCACGGCCAACGTCTCCGTCATCATCAGCGACGAGCGCATCAGCTCGCCCATCATCAACCAGTTCGACACGGCCATCATCCTCAACCAGCAGTCGCTGGATAAGTTTGAGGCCAGCGTGAAGCCCGGCGGTCTGCTCATCTACGACCCCAACGGCATCACCCACGAGCCCACCCGCAAGGACATCAACATCTACAAGATCGCCGCCACGGCCAAGGCCCAGGAGCTCGGCATCAGCAAGGTGTTCAACATGGTCGTCCTCGGCGGCTTCCTGAAACTCAAACCCATCGTCGACAAGCAGTACATCCACGAAGGCCTCGAGCACTCGCTGCCCCAGCGCCACTGGAACCTCATCCCCCAGAACGAGGAAGCTATCGAGATCGGCAAGGGCCTCATCGAAGCTGTCCAGGTGCTCTAATCACCCGGAAAACACGCAAGCCGGAGTCCCCGAAAAGGGAGACTCCGGCTTCTTTTGTCTCCAGCCCTGTGGTGGACAAAAACAAAGCCGTGGACATTAGCATGCTCACGGCTTTGTTGTCCGGCAGGCCGGTGTTACATCACCACCAGGCGGACTGCTGACGTAGTGCCATCACCGACGGCGCGGACTATATACACGCCCTGCTGCAGCTTGGCACGTGGTATGGAGTGGACCGTCGCCTCGCTGCCGGTGGTGTAGACGGTGCGGCCCGCGAGGTCCATCACGGCCACCGTGGCGGGCTGCCCAAGGCGCACCGTGACGTCGCCCGACGCCGGGTTGGGATAGACCGTGGTCTGCAGGGCGGATTGTCCAGCCGTGGCTATCGACGCGGTGTTGTCAATGCGGTCGACGGTGAAATTGTCAATATAGAAGCCGTTGGCACTGGATTCGGGGTCCCAGATGAACATCATCCTCACGGTGTCGCCCTCCACAAGTTCTAAGGTGTCCGAATGGGCGCTCCAGTTCGAACTCGTGGTGCCTCTGTATAGGGTGTCCCCGGCAGCCACTACGCGGTAGTTTTCTAACACGCTGCGAGTCTTGGCCATGTCGAGCCAGCTGACCACAAAGCGCCCGGGACCCAGAAGGGCCGGCGTGAAGAGGGTGTCGTGGGCTGCACTGCCGTACGGAGCCGTCGAGAGCATGGCATAGTGGCCTTCGTTGGCCGCCACCTCTTCAAGCATCCACGACGTGCTGTAGTTCGACGAGACTCCGATGTCCCAGCATGCCGGCGAAGTCTCGAAGTCCATGACATAGGGGAACTCGCGTATGATGCACAGCGAGTCGCCGTCGCTGTGCGGCTTGATACCGATGATGGCTTCCTGTTCGTTCGTGAAGTTGTAGGTGCCTGTGCCACCGCCAGCTCCGCCAACACCGGGAGCCAGGTTGTCAAGGGTGAAGTAGCCGTCGCCGTCCCCGCTCCAACCCCAGTTGAAGTAGAAGAGGCCGTCGTCGTCGAGGCCGTTGCAGACGAAGCTGTGGCCACCCGACTCCTCGTCTCCGCCGCCAAAGAGGACCGGCCGCCGCTCGATCATCTCGGTCTTGATGATGGCGGTCCACGTGCTGTCGTCATAGTATTTGCGGCTTATACCCACCGACTTGGACGAGTAGCCGAGGTATTTTATCATCCCGTTGTGCATGCTGCTCATAAAGGGGACCACATTCTGCACCATGGCACCGCTGCCTCCGTCCATCGCGCTGCCGTACATCATGTTGCATGCCACCCCGCAGTGGTACATCAGCGTGGCCACCGCGCTCTTCTCCTCGTTACTCGAAATGGAGTTGAGCATGTCCGGCATGTTGGCCCAGTCGTAGGTGGTCGCGCTGAAGTCGACCGTCTGCAGGCCGAAGCCCGACATGAAGGGGTTGTTGGGGTCCATGGCGGTGTAGGTGTTGGAACCGGTGCCGCGCACGGGCCACTCCCAGTAGCGCATAATCTGCGCCATGGCGGTGGCTACACAGCCCGTGTACGCCTTGCGCACACTGCCCCAGTAGGTGGTCTTGGACGGGCAGCTGTCGTTGTACGGAACGTCCTGGTCCCACTGGGTCGTCATCAGCGGACCGATGGCTTTCGACGGGTGTACGGGCTCCGTGCCGTCGAGCAGCCGGCGCCAGCGGGCTGTGACGTCGTCCGTAGCCTTCAGCCCTTCAGCGCGCAGGAGGTCCACCTGACTCTGCCATCCGTCAAGCCACCACGCCGTCTCGGCGCCCACGCTGTCGCGCATGAAGCGGTTGCTAAACGAGTAGGCCAGAATGGGGCGCACACGGTCGTCGGCGGCCACAATCACAAAGCCGTCGCCCTCGGCAGGGCTGAACACGTGGAAAGCGTCCCACTTCAGGTCGAGCGCCACCATGGCGTCCGTCAGCGGTGCCACGTCCTTGTCGCGGTGGGCGTTCCAGAACGTGCGGGCCACCCGCTCGGCCGTCGTCGCGTCGACCTCGGCAGCCTGGACCGCCGACCACGGCATCAACGCCGTCGCGGCCACAAAAAACGTGAGGTACAGCCTCTTGGATAATAGTCTTATATTCATCTTTTCGTACTTTATAGTTCTTTTTCGGCTATCCTATAACGACACCGGCAGCGGATTATTGTCCCCCAACCGCCGCCTGAAATGAAAAAAATCTTAATTCACCCCGCCCCCTCTCTACCCCCTCTCTACCCCCTCTCTACCCCCTCTCTGGGTCCCCTCTACCCCCTCTCTGGGTCCCCTCTACC
>CAMVAA010000055.1 GCA_947165345.1 uncultured Bacteroidales bacterium | reverse complement strand
GTAGTAGCCGCTGGCGTAGCCGCCGCCGAAGATGTGGCTGAAGTTGGTGGCGGTGCAGCATCCCGCGACGCGCGGCAGCAGGTTGTCCATGGCGGCGGCCTCGACCTCCTCTGCTTTGAAGTTGGACGCGTCAGACTTGTCGGACCAGTCGGACGTGTGGAACGCGATGTCGGTCATGCCGAGGTTCAGCTGGCGCAGGCAGAGCCATCCGGCCATGTGGTTCTGCGCGGCGCGTATCTTGTCGATATACTCTGTGGGGAGGGGTTCGCCGGACTGCCAGTGGCGAGCGAAGGTGGCGAGGAAGTCGGGCTCGTAGCACCAGTTCTCCATCACCTGTGAGGGCATCTCCACGAAGTCGCGCTTGACGTTGGTGCCGCTGAGGGACTCGTAGTGCACGTCGGAGAGCATGCCGTGCATGGCGTGGCCCATCTCGTGCATGAAGGTCTCCACCTCGGAGAAGCGGAGCAGGGAGGGGGTGTCGGCCGTGGGCTTGGAGAAGTTGCATACCACCTGGATCTGTGGGCGGACGGCGCCGTACTGTCCGCGGAACTCTGTCATCCAGGCGCCGCTGCGTTTCGAGGGGCGGGGGTGCATGTCAAGGTAGAGGATGCCCAGTTCAGTGTTGTGTCGGCTGACGCGGTAGACCTGCACGTCGGGGTGGTAGACGGGAATGCTGCGGTCCTGCACGAAGCGGAGGCCGTAGAGTCGGCCGTAGAGGGCGAAGATGCCATCGCGGACGGCCTCGAGTGGGAAGTAGGGGCGCAGTGCTTCGCTGTCGAAGTCGTAGCGTTCGCGACGCAGCCGCTCTGTCAGGAAACTGACATCCCACGGCATCACCTGTCCCTCGATGCCGCTTTCGGCGGCCAGCGCGCGCAGTGCCTCCAGGTCGCTCGCGGCGGCGGGTCGCACGGCGTCGTGGAGCTGTTGCATGAAGCGGCGCAGGTTGGGGAGCGAGAGCACCATGCGGTCCTCGAGGACGTAGTCGCAGTAGGTGTGGTAGCCGAGCAGACGGGCCTGTTCGGCGCGGAGTTCCACGATGCGGCGTATGAGCTGGTTGTTGTCGTTTGCGTTGCCGCGGCCGCCGATGCTGCCGTAGGCGCGGTACATGCGCTCGCGCAGGTCGCGGCGGGCGCTGTAGGTCATGAAGGGCAGGTAGGAGGGTGCCGCGAGTGTGAAGAGCCACCCTTCGAGGCCGCGCTGAAGGGCCTCTTCGTGTGCGGCGTCGCGGACGGACTGAGGCAGCCCGTCGAGGTCGGCGGGGTCGGAGAGGTGCAGCGACCAGTCGTTGAGGTCGGCCAGTGCGTTTTGGCCGAAGCGCACCTGCAGCTCGCTGAGCTCCTCGGCGTTACACTTGAAGCGCTCGCGCTCCTCGTCGGGCAGGGCAACGCCGTGGCGCACAAAGCTCTTCAGGGTGTTCTGGAGCAGGGTTTCCTGTTCGACGCTGTCGGCCTTCCAGTCGCTGTCGGCCACCTTCTTCACCCGCTCGTAGAGGCGGCGGTCGGTGACGACCTGCATGCTGAAGCGCGTCATGAGCGGTTCCATGCGCATCACCACCTGCTGGAGCTGCTCGTTGGTGCAGCACTCGTTGAGGTTGAGCATGATGGCGCTCACGCGGTCGAGGCGTCGCGAGGCGACTTCGAGGGCCTCGACGGTGTTTTCGAAAGTCGGGGGTTCGGGGTTGGCGGCGATGGCTTCGACGTTGCGTTCGGCCTCGTCGATTGCGGCGCGGACGGCGGGTTCGTAGTCTTCAATCTTTATCTGGTCGAACGGGGGCAGGTCCCATTCCTGTAGCAATATATTCATATATGATGGTAACGCCTGTGGTATAAAAATATTTTGCCATGTCATTTTTATTTAGTACTTTTGCCGCCGATTTGGTCGCCCGCCGAGGGTGCCAAGAGGGAAGCCGGTGAGAATCCGGCGCAGTCCCGCTGCTGTGAGTCCAAGTGTTGACTCCCAAAGAGATGGCCACTGCGTACCGCCACAGGTGCGTGGGAAGGCCGGGGGAAGACGGACAAGCCAGAAGACCTGCCAAATCAGAACAATCGGTACCGCTTTCGAGGAAAAAGCATCCGGTGGGCATACGGTGCGGAGTGCGCCGTGCGAAGATGTCAGCCAGTTTTTTTTCACCGAGATTGCGTCGCCGATATTGAAAGGGAACAGTATAACCTTAAAAACAATATCGAAAGATGATGAAAAAAGTATTAGCTTTTGCATGCGGCCTGCTGATGGTGGCAGGCGCGATGGCTCAGGACTGGGAGCCGACCGGCAACGCCCGAGTGAGTGCGGACGACATCCGCTTCTGGACTGGCAAGGGAACGAACAAGGCCGTTGTGGCCGTGACTTGGAATGACAACGGCACTGGCTATGTGGGCATTGCGTGGGGTGTGAAGTGGGACGGCGAGGTCTCCCTGGCCGACCTCATGGACACCATAGCAGCCTATGACACCCGCTTCAATGTGGTGTGGAATGGCACGCGTACGAATGCCGACGACATGACCTTCGTCTGCGAGGACCTTGACCTGGACTTGGCGGGCGACGTGGTAGCGTCGACCAACAGCGTGTGGTGGATGTACAACTGGTATGACGCTGCCGATGAGTATCAAATGTCGCAGGGAGTCGCCCAGGATACCATAGAGAACGGCGCCTTCATCGACTGGCTGCAGATGGACCCTGAAACCTATGAGCTCTATCCGGCCGACATGATGATTATCATTGCCGACCCCAACGACAACACGCCCATGGAGGCCACCATAGGCCTTGCCAACATCGAGTACTGGGTTGGCACGGGCAGCAACGAGGTGCTCTTCGCCGTCAACTGGGCTGACACGGCGCTGGCCTGGGGCTACCGCTTCAGCACCGACAGCGTCAGCGTGCAGGAGGTGATGGACAGCCTTCAGGCTGCCGACCCGCGCTTCAGCTATGTGACGAACGGCGGCTACCTGACCGACATCCGCTTTGTGGTGGCTGAGGGCGACACCCTTGGCATCACGCCGGGCAACTTCTTCGATAGCAAGACCAACGACCAGTATGACGGCGGCATGTTCCAGATGCTTGGCGACGCCGACTTCCACAAGTGGGCCGACCCCGCCGCCGGAGTGGCGGTGGACAGCAGCTACTATGAGGGCTGGGGCTGGATGTACAGCTATGTCTATCCGATGGAGATACACCCCGTCAGCGTGCCGCAGCCGAGCAGCGGTATCGAGGGCGTGGAGAGCGTGAGCGTGACCGTCTATCCGAACCCTGCGACCACGGAGTTCACGGTGAGCTTCGAGGCCCTGGCCGGAGCCACCGAGGCCGCGCTGTACGACATGGCGGGCCGCCGCTTGATGGTGCGCAGCCTGGAGGCCGGCGCCACGAGCCTGACGGTGGCCACCGCCGGATTGGAGGGCGGTGTCTATATGCTCCGCATTGCCGGTGCCACGGCAAAAGTAATAGTACGCTAAACCGACAGACATGAGACATCACCTGACCCTTGCGACGACGGTGCTGGCGCTCTGCTTTGCCTGCACCAAACCCGACCCCGAGCCTGCCGGACCGACCGTGTCCGAGCCGGAGGAGCCGACCGCGTACTGCGGTGCCGTGGGCACCGAGGGCTGTACAGCCATACGCTACGACAGCAGCATCGTCGCCGCCTGGGCCACGGGATGCGTGGTGGAGCGTGGGCCGGTGGACATCACCGACCCGACGGGGCCGCGAGTGCGCTACGGCAACGACAGTGCGGCCATAGGCCCCGCGGGCACTGTGACCACGTCGGCCGTGAGTCTGGGCGACGGCGGCCGCGCCACGCTGACCTTCGCGGAGCCGATACGCAACATCGATGGCCCCGACTTCGCGGTGTTCGAGAACTCGTTCGACGACAACTTCCTGGAGCTGGCCTTCGTAGAGGTGAGCAGCGACGGCGAGCGGTATGTGCGCTTCAGGGCCACGTCGCTCACCCCGAGCGACGTGCAGGTGGGCACCATCGGCAAGGTGGACCCCACGAAGCTGAACAACCTGGCCGGGAAGTACCGGGTGGGCTACGGCACGCCGTTCGATCTGGAGGAGCTGCGCGACAGCGCGGGGCTGGACATCAACAATGTGACCCATGTGAGGGTTGTGGACGTGGTGGGCACGATAGACCCGGCCTATGGCACGCGCGACGCGAAGGGGCGCATAGTGAACGACCCGTGGCCGACGCGGGACACCGTGTGGGCGAGCGGCGGCTTCGACCTGAGTGGAGTGGCCGTGCTGCGGAGGCAGTAATGCAATCTTCATGTCTTGAAGTGGCGTCTCGCCGAGACGTGGCTATATAGCAAGTATTATGACCCCACACGGCGCTTTGCTTGTGTGGGGTTATTTAGAGTTATGCCTCTACGAGGCATTATGATGGAGATTGCGGATGGTTCTATGAAATGAATTCTGGTGCAACCCCTACGGGGTTGGAGTGGGGTAAACGGGTGATTGCTATTGAAATGCAACCCCTACGGGGTTGGAGGGGGGTAAACGGGTGATTGCTATTGAAATGCAACCCCTACGGGGTTGGAGGGATACGGTAATCAGATGTTCGATTTTGAGAATAGCAACCGGCTCGTTCCTGAGAGGAGCGAGCCGGTTGTGTTTTAGGTGTTAGTGTGCAAGTGTTGTCAGAGCGACACGCCGCCGTCGACGCAGATCACCTGGCCGGTGATGTACTCGGAGAGGTCGGAGGCCAGGAAGAGGGATGTGCGTGCGATGTCGAGGTCGGTGCCGCCGCGGCGCATGGGGATTTCGGCGAGCCACTTGTCGTGGGCTTCCTTGGGCATGGCCTGCGTCATGGCGGACTCGATGAGGCCGGGGGCGATGGCGTTGCAGCGGATGCCGCGGGAGCCGATTTCCTTGGCGAGGCTCTTGGTGAAGCCGATGATGCCGGCTTTGGAGGCCGAGTAGTTGCACTGGCCGGCGTTGCCGTTGACGCCCACCACGGAGGCGGTGTTGATGATGGAGCCGGAGCGCTGTTTGAGCATCATGGGAGTGAAGGCCTTGCAGTAGTTGAACACGGAGCGGAGGTTCACTTCGAGGACCATGTCCCAGTCCTTGACGGACATGCGGAGGAGCAGGTTGTCGCGTGTGATGCCGGCGTTGTTGACGAGGGCGTCGAGGCGGCCGAAGTCCTTCTGGACCTGTTCGGCCACGGCCATGGTCTGGTCGTAGTCGGCGGCGTTGCTGGCGATGAAGGTGGACTTGGGGTTCAGCTTCTGGAGCTCGGCGAGGAGTTCGCGGCTGGCGTCGTTCTCCTGGAGGTCGGTGAAGATGACGGTGGCACCGTGCTCGGCGAAGAGCTGGGCGGTGCGTTTGCCGATGCCGCGTGAGGCACCGGTGACGAGTGCTATTTTGTTCTCTAACAGTTTCATTTTGCTTTGTCGTTATCGATTAATGCGAAGGTGAGTTCACCCTGGCAGCAGGGTTTGCCGTTGACGGTGGCTTTGGCGTCGACGAAGAAAATCATGCCGCGCCGGCTGGTGATGCGAGCGCGGATTTCCATGGTGTCGCCCGGACGGACGGGCTGGCGGAAGCGGACGTTGTTGATGCCGCTGTAGAGCGGGGTGCGGCCTTCCAGTTCTTTGCGCACGAGGATGCAGGAGGACTGTGCCATGATTTCGCACTGGATGACGCCGGGGACGACGGGGTTGCCGGGGAAGTGGCCCTGGAGGAAGAACTCGTCGCCACGCACGTGGTAGTGACCGATGGAGGTGTCGCCTTCCATCACCACATCGTCGACGAGGAGCATGGGCTCGCGATGCGGGAGGAATGTCTTGATTTCGTCTCTGTTCATAGATGTATGTATTTGGTTGTGAATCTATGGTTTTAAGCTTTGCGGAGGGCCACGCTGGCGTTGTTGCCGCCGAATCCGAAGGTGTTGCTGAGAGCGATGTCGGCCTGCCACTGGCGAGCGGTGTGGGGAGTGTAGTCGAGGTCGCATTCGGGGTCGGGCTCGTCGAGGTGGATGGTGGGCGGTATGATGCCGTTCTTCAGAGCCAGGGCGCTGATGATGAGCTCGACGGCGCCTGTGGCGCCGAGCATGTGGCCGTGCATGGACTTGGTGCTGCTGATGACCACGCGGCGCGCTTCGTCGTCGCCGAAGGTGGTCTTGATGGCGCGGGTCTCGCCCTTGTCGTTGAGGGGAGTGCCGGTGCCGTGAGCGTTGATGTAGACGTGTTCGCCGCTGCGGAAGGCGGCCTCTTCGAGAGCGAGGCGCATGGCCTGTGCGGCGCCGCGGCCCTCGGGGTGGGGGGCGGTGTAGTGGTGAGCGTCGCAGGTGTTGCCGTAGCCGCACACTTCGGCGTAGAGCTTGGCGCCGCGTCGTTTGGCGAGGGCTTCGCTTTCGAGGACGAGGATGCCGCAGCCTTCGCCGAGTACGAAGCCGCGCCGGCGGGCGTCGAAGGGCAGTGATGCAGCCATGGGGTCGTCGCTGGTGGTGAGTGCTTTCATGTTGGCGAAGCCGCCGATGGCCATCTCGCAGATGGCGGCCTCGGTGCCGCCGGTGATGACGGCGTCGGCGCGTCCTTCCTTGATGAGGCGGAAGGCCTCGCCCACGCTGTGGGTGCCGGTGGCACAGGCAGTTACGACGGGTATGTTGGGTCCTTGAGCGTTATAGGTGATGGCCACGTTGCCGCCGGCGATGTTGCTGATCATCTCGGGGATGAAGAGTGGCGAGATGCGTCGGAGGCCGTACTGGAGCTTGTTGGCGTGTTCGCGTTCGAAGGTGGTGATGCCGCCGATGCCGCTACCGATGGCGGTGCCGAAGCGTGTGGGGTCGACGTCCTCGCCGACGCGGAGGCCGCTGTCCTGCATGGCCTGGGCGGCGGCGGCCAGGGCGTAGAGTGCGAAGGTGTCGTTGTGGCGTATCATCGTCTTGTCGATGCCGTAGTCTTCGGGGTGGAAGTCCTTGACCTCGGCGGCCACTTTGACGGGCAGCTGTTCGCGGTCGAGTTTGGTGATGTAGCCGATGCCGCACTGGCCGTCCACGATGTTCTTCCACATCGTCTCGATATTGTTTCCAAGTGGGGTTATACAGCCCACGCCTGTTATGAATACTCTGTTCATATTTTATTTGTATTATAATATGGATTTCAATAACGTATAATAGCGGTGCCGGTGACGAAGCCGGCGCCGAAGCCGTTGAAGAGCATGAGGTCGCCGCGCTTCACCTTGCCCTCGCGGACGATTTCGTCGAGGAGGAGTGGGATGGAGGCGGAGGAGGTGTTGCCGCGGCGCTCGATGTTGTGGTGGAAGCGTTCGTCGGGCAGCTGGAGGTTCTGTTTGATGGCCTCGATGATGCGCATGTTGGCCTGGTGGAGGAGGAAGTGGTCGATGTCCTCTTTGGCGAGGCCTGCTTTCTCGATGCAGTCCTTGATGTCGCGCTGGGCGGAGGCGACGGCCATGCGGAAGACCTCGCGGCCTTTCATCTGGAGAGGCATGTGGGTGTCGATGCCGGGGCCGGACTCGAAGGGAGTGGGCTCGCAGGGGAGCCGGTAGTAGAGCACGTCGGGCATGGGTGTGGAGGTCAGCTTGCAGGCGAGCATGGGGTCGCCTTTGCCGAGCACCATGGCGCCGGCGCCGTCGCCGAAGAGGACGCATGTCTCGCGCTGGTTCCAGTCGACCATGCGCGCCACTTCCTCGGCGCAGATGTAGAGGATGTGCTTGGCGCGTCCGGTCTCGATGAAGGCGTCGCAGATGTCGAGGCCGTAGATGAAGCCGGCGCAGGCGGAGTTGAGGTCCATGGTGGGGCAGTTGGGGCCTTTGATGCCGAGGATGCCCTGTACGAGGCTTGCCAAAGACGGGGTGATGTACACGTTGCACACATTGTGGCAAATGATGTAGTCGATGTCTTCGGGCACTAGTCCGGCGGCGTCGATGGCGCGCTGGCCGGCCAGTGCGGCGAGTTCCTCGAAACGTTCGGTGGTGATGATTTGTCTGCTTTTTATTCCGGTGCGCGAGGTGATCCACTCGTCGTTGGTGTCGACATAGTCAGACAGCATATCGTTGGTCACCGTGAGTTTTGGCAGAGCGCTTCCAGTTCCCAGTATCTTCATATTATCTTTGTCTTTTTAGGACAGGGTTTGTGCTTGCCTGTCGTGTTACAGTTATCTTAAATTTTATTAAAAGCGGGTGCAAAAGAACGACATATTTGCAGAATAAAAAAGTTAATTTTGGCGAAATGTGCAATATTTTTGGTGAAACGGTGTTATTTTCCGTGAAAATGGCCAAAAATTGGTCAAATATGAACGAAATGGAAATTGACAAACGGATGAAATCAGCCAATATAAATCGATTTGTGACGCGGAAGGTGTCTGTTTTGCACTTTTTGGCGCTCACGCTTTTCTTCGAGATACTGCTTATAGTCTTTGCGCCGCCGATGCATATACTGCGCTATACGACGCAGTTGACGGCCATATCGCCGTTGATGCAGATATCGGGCACGTTTGCGGCCGGCTATCTTGTGCTGGTAATTAGCAGGTTGCTGCTGTCGAGGGAGGGTTTGCGCCGCACGTTCTCGCCGGCTGGGGTGTCGATATGGCTATTTGCGGAGCTGATGGTTTGTGTGGCTGTGATGTCGTTGGCGGTGTGGCTTTTCAGCGGCAGCGGGAAGCTGGTGCTGGGGTCGCTGGCCGGCGATTTTCTGCTCTATCTCATTGTGGTGGAGATTATTCCGTATGCCATATCCTATCTGCTCTTCCTGCTGCATGAGGAGCATGACGAGGTGGAGCGACTGCGGGCGCTGCTGCCGCCGGACCCGGCCGACGACCCGTCGGTGGCGGACCAGAGCGTGAAGTTCTACGACAAAGGGGGGCGTCTGGCGTTGGCGACGCTGAGGGAGAATGTGTTATACATCGAGGCGGCCAACAACTACACCAATATTCATTATATGAACGACGGCCGCGAGGAGACGTTCATCCTGCACAACAGCCTCAAGGAACTCGAGCAGCGGCTGCGCGGCACGAGCCTAGTGCGCTGCCACCGGGGATTCATTGTCAATGTGGACTGTATCAAGCTGATGCGCAAGGACGGGATGGGTTTCCAGCTCGAGCTGACGGGGACGCAGCGGCCGATACCGGTCACCAAGACCTACTCCGACGCCTTGGCGGTACATATTCGCATCGAGTAGCGAGGGTGCGGGCACTGTGTGGCTGCGTGGTTGCGGCAAGGAACTCAACCTGACTGAGTTCCGGCTTTGGTGTGCTGCAGTGGTGTTGGCTTTTCGGCATGCGGGGGTAGGGAAGGGGTAGAGAAGGGGTAGAGAGGCTCCTAATATGATGCTGATTATCAGCTGTTAAGGTTAGGAATGGCGTAATTGACCGTCATACAGGATGTTGTATGCGGGAGGACGGGAGTTTGGACTTGGGTGTGTCAGATGCTTTTGGGCTCGAACTCCACTATGACGTATTGCTCGTCGAAGCGTATGTCGCGCAGGGTGATGTGCTCGAGCAGGGAGCCGGTCTGAGGGGCGCGGCTGAGTGCGAGCAGCACGCGGCTGCCTTCGAGAGGCTCTATGAGGTCGCCGCCGGGGCGGTTTTTGGCCATGCCGATGGCTTGTCGCACCATGAAGTCGATGCCGGCGCCGCCGCTGTAGCTGAGGTAAATATCGCTGCCGACGATCTCGTCGACGGTGACGTCGAGGCCCACGTTGGCCGTTTTGAAGAGCACGTTGACGTCGTAGCTGATGCGCACGGTGTGTGGGCCGCCGTACATCAGGGGCAGAGCGCGTCCTGCTTTCTTCTCGATCAGATCGCTGATTTCGCTGTATGTGAGTCTGAGTTCCATGACCGATTATCTGTATTATGGGCAAATATGCCGCTTGGTTTCAGTTTGATACGGCGTTGGCTGCCGTGAATTCCATAGTGCAAAGATACGCATTATTTGCCAGATGCTGGGGTGATTTTTAGGTTGGAGGAGTAAATAATTTTGTCCATGTCGCGAAAAGTATGTATTTTTGTTCTATAAATTGGATTTGGATGAAACCCCTACGGGGTTTGGGGCATGTGGTAAACGGATGGTTGCTATTGATATGAAACCCCTATGGGGTTGTTTATGTAAGTTGCCATAAGAACAGCGGGGCGGCCGGATGGTCGCCCCGCTGTGGTATTGTTGACGGTTTTTTGTGTGTGGATTACTTCTTCGGGGCGCCGCCGCCGAAGTCGTCGTAGGCGATGCTTTCGGGTTGGACGCCGAGGGAGTCGAGCATCTTGACGACGGCGGAGCTCATGGGTCCGGGGCCGCACATGTAGTACTCGATGTCCTCGGGTGCGGGGTGGTTGCGGAGGTAGGTCTCGTACATCACGTTGTGGACGAAGCCTGCGGTGTACTTCACGCCGGCTGCGTCGGCGGCGGGGTCGGGCCGGTCGAGGGCGAGGTGGAAGTGGAAGTTGGGGAAGTCTTTTTCCAGCTGGTGGAAGTCGTCGAGGTAGAACACTTCGTTGAGTGCGCGTGCGCCGTAGAAGTAGTGCATGGGGCGGTTGGTGCAGTGGAGTGTGCGTGTGAGGTGCATGATCTGAGCGCGGAGGGGGGCCATGCCGGCGCCGCCGCCGACCCATATCATCTCGTTGCCGTCGGGGCTGTCGGTCCAGGTGCCGTCGTCGGTGCCGCGCACGCGGAACTCGCCGTAGGGGCCGGACATGATGACCTTGTCGCCGGGTTTGAGCGAGAAGATGTAGCTCGATGCGATACCGGGGTTGACGTTCTGGAATCCGGAGCGGTCGGCCGTGAGCGGTGGGGTGGCGATGCGGACGGTGAGCATGAAGACGTCGCCTTCGGCGGGGTAGTTGGCCATGGAGTAGGCGCGGACGGTGGGTTCGGTGTTGACGCAGACGAGGTCGAACATCTTCATCTTGTCCCAGGCGGGCAGGTATTCGTCGCCGATGAGGGAGCGGTCGAAGTCGTTGTAGTTGATGCGGAAGGCGGGTATCTTGATCTGTGCGTAGGAACCGGGGACGAAGTCCATGTGTTCGCCGGCGGGCAGCTGCACCTTGAATTCCTTTATGAAGGTGGCCACGTTGCTGTTGGAGACGACGGTGCACTCGTATTCCTTGATGCTGAGGATGCTCTGTGGGAGTTTAAGGGCGAGGTCTTCCTTGACTTTGACCTGGCATCCGAGCCGCCAGCCTTCTTTCACCTGACGGCGGCTGAAGTGAGGGAGCTCGGTGGGGAGGATGGAGCCGCCGCCGCGGACGACGCGGCACTTGCACTGGCCGCAGGAGCCTTTGCCGCCGCATGCGGAGGGGAGGTGGATGCCCTGCTCGCCGAGGGTGTTGATGAGTGTGCCGCCGGTGGGGACGGTGAGCTCGCGGTCTTCATTTATGGTTATCTTGACGTTGCCCTGTGGCATGAGCTTGGCGCGGAGCACGAGGAGGAGCGCCACGAGGAGCAGGATGACGACGAGGATGATTATGATTGCAGATAAAAGTGTTGTTGACATAATTATTGTTATTTAACGACAAGTTTTTCTTTTTCCAACGACAACAGAAACAACACTGACAACTGGCAAACCGCAACATGCGGTTTGCTTGGCTGCGTAAGCAAAGTTGTCTTTGTTGTCATTGTTGTCTTAAAATAATAAAGTGTTGTCGTTTAAAGTTTGAAGCCCATGAAGGACATGAAGGCCATGCCCATGAGGCCGGTGATGATGAAGGTGATGCCGACGCCGCGGAGTGCGGGTGGGATGTGGCTGTAGCGGAGCTTCTCGCGGATGGCGGCGATGGCGACGATGGCGAGGAGCCAACCGAGGCCGCTGCCGAGTGCGAAGACGGTGGCTTCGCCGATGTTGGCGTAGCCGCGCTCCTGCATGAAGAGGGAGCCGGACATGACGGCGCAGTTGACGGCGATGAGGGGGAGGAAGATGCCGAGGGAGTTGTAGAGCGAGGGGCTGAACTTCTCCACGACCATCTCGACCATCTGGACGATGGCGGCGATGACGGCGATGAACATGATGAGGCTGAGGAAGGAGAGGTCCACGTCGGCCAGCGCCGGGGAGATCCACGCCATGGCGCCGGGAGCGAGGAAGAACTTGTTCAGCAGGTAGTTTATGGGCACGGTGATGAGCAGCACGAAGGTGACTGCCACGCCGAGACCCGCGGAGGTCTTCACGGTCTTGGAGACGGCAAGGTAGGAGCACATGCCGAGGAAGAAGGCGAAGATCATGTTGTCGACGAAGATCGACTTGATGAATATGTTAATGTAGTCCACAGTCTAATGGGTTAATGCGTTAATGCGTTATTGTGTTAATGCGTTAGTCAATGGGTTAATGCGTTGGTCTTATTGCTCGCAAAGGTCTTTGTTGCGGGAGCGGTGCCACCAGATGATGAGTCCGACGAGGATGAGTGCCATGGGGGGCATGATCATGAGGCCGTTGTTCTCGTAGCCTATCTCGTAGAGGCCGAGCTTTTCCACCACGGGGTAGCCCCAGAGGGTGCCGCTGCCGAAGAGCTCGCGGACGAAGCCGAGGGCGATGAGGATGACGCTGTAGCCGAGTCCGTTGCCGATGCCGTCGAGGAGCGAGGGGAGAGGTTTCTCGACCATGGCGAAGGCCTCGAGGCGACCCATGACGATGCAGTTGGTGATGATGAGGCCGACGAAGACGGAGAGCTGCTTGCTGACGTCGTACATGTAGGCTTTCAGCACCTGGT
>CAMVAA010000054.1 GCA_947165345.1 uncultured Bacteroidales bacterium | reverse complement strand
AAGTTTTAGTTGCTACCGAGAAACCGTTTGCCAAAGTGGCTGTTGACGGTATCAAGAAGATTGTCGAGGAGAATGGCTACCAGTTTGCCCTCCTCGAGAAATATACCGACGTGAACGACCTCTACAAGGCCGTTGCCGATGCCGACGCCCTCATCGTCCGCTCCGACAAGGTGACCAAAGAGGTCATCGACCACGCCAAGAACCTGAAGATCGTTGTGCGCGCCGGCGCCGGCTACGACAACCTCGACCTCGAGGCTTGCACCGCCCGCGGCATCGTCGCCATGAACACCCCCGGCCAGAACAGCAACGCCGTGGCAGAGCTCGTCATGGGTATGCTCGTCTACGCCGTCCGCAACTTCTTCAACGGCAAGAGCGGCTCCGAGCTGATGGGCAAGAAGCTGGGTATCCTCGCCTTCGGTAACGTGGGACGCAATGTGGCCCGCATCGCCAAGGGCTTCGGCATGGATATCTACGCCTACGACGCCTTCCTGAGCGCCGAGCAGATCAACTCCAGCGCCATGGCCAAGGCCGTCGCCAGCCAGGAAGCTCTCTTCGAGACCTGCGACATCGTCTCCCTGCACATCCCCGCCACCGCCGAGACCAAGCAGAGCATCAACTACGCCCTCGTCAACAAGATGCACAAGGGTGGTATCCTGGTCAACAGCGCCCGCAAGGAAGTCATCAACGAGCCCGAACTGCTCAAGCTGATGGCCGAGCGCACCGACCTGAAGTACATCACCGACATCATGCCCGATGCCGATGCCGACTTCAAGGCCTTCGAGGGTCGCTACTTCGCCACCCCCAAGAAGATGGGTGCCCAGACCGAGGAAGCCAACATCAACGCCGGCCTCGCCGCCGCCAACCAGATCGCCGACTTCTTCAAGACCGGCAACAAGAAATTCCAGGTCAACAAGTAAGAAAGCACAGATGCACCTCTGCATCTTCAACCCTGAGCACGACCTTTGCATGGCCAAAGGTCGTGCTCATTATGTTCCGCCGCGCTCCGCTGTGGACTTCGCCCGCCGCGATGCCGCACTGATGCAGGTACTCTACCCCGAGGCCACATGTTGCAGCGTCTACGATATAGAAAATTCCAATTTTCAATTTTCAATTTTCAATTCTGTCACCGCCTGGGGCTGGGATGCCGTAGTGAAGCATGAGTTGCTCAAGCGCGGCTGCCCCGAAAGTCTTTTGCCATCCGACGACGAGTTGGCCGTCATCCGCGACCTCCAACACCGCTCCACCGTGCTGCCCCTGCAGCCGGACTGCCACACCGTATATAATATAGATGAGATGGAGTCCTTGCTGCGCGAACGCGAGCACTGGGTGTTGAAGGCCCCTTGGAGCGGGGCGGGTAGGGGGCTGCGTTGGGTGCACGGCACCTTGACGACAATCGACCGCGACTGGCTGAATAAGACTGTCCGCGAACAGCGCTGCGCGATAGCAGAACCACGCCGCGAGGTGTTTGCCGACGTGGCCCTCGAATACCGCGTGCCGTCATACGACGCAACTCCCCATTTTATCGGTTATTCCTATTTCCGCACCGGTAGTGGCGTCTACAAGGAAAACATCGCCTGGAGCGACGACCGTATCGAGACCACCTTTGGTCTACGCCCCATTCGGCAGAAGGTGGAGCGCTGGCTTACCGAGAATATCTGTCACTGCTACCGCGGCCCTCTGGGAGTCGACCTTATGGTCTGTACCGACAGGACCATCCATGTCTCCGAAATCAATTTCCGCCACACTATGGGCATGGTGGCCCACGAGCAAATACTTACCGACAGAAATCGGTTGTAACATTGTAAACCAATAATGGGTAATAGAGAATATGACATTTATTGAAGCACTTCTGTTGGCCCTGGCCCTGTGTGTGGACACCCTCGTGGTCTCTACCACCACAGCCTTCCGCGAGAAGATGACGTGGCACCGAGGCCTCCTGTTGGCTCTGATTCTGGGCTTCTTCCAGTTTGCGTTCCCATTGGTGGGTGCACTCATCGGCGACGTGGCCCGCTCCTTCATCGAAGCTGTCGACCATTGGGTGGCATTCGGCTTGCTGGCTCTCATCGGCGGCAAGATGATTCTCGACGGCGTGAAGAAAGAAGAAGAGGAGAAGAAAGAATTCTCCTCCTCGCGCTACCTGCTGTTGAATTATAGTATGTTGGGCATCGCCACCAGCATCGACGGACTGGCTGTGGGCATCGGATTGGGATTGGATATGCCTTTGAATACGGTTCTGTGGGTCGTCACAGTCATCGGCGTCGTCACATTCCTGGTTGCCCTGCTGGGTATCTTCCTCGGCAAGCGCAACATCCCCGTTCCCGAACGCACGGCGACCGTCATCGCCGGCGTAGTGCTCATCGGCCTCGGCGTGAAGATTCTTATCGAGCACCTTGCTGGCTGAGCTCCCGCTTCGATATCACGTTGTCGATGATTTGGGCCATCTCGTCTTTTGTGCTGTAGAAGAAGAGCCAGAGTGTAAGTGCATCGCTGTCGTCGTACACCAAATAGCCGCTCTTGTCATGGTCGGCAGCTGTGCGCAAAAGGCGCCCCTGTGATGGCGGAATAACAGCACCTGCTATCGTATCTAAACTCTCGCTCACCAAAGTGCCGTTTTCCCAATGCTGCCGGTGCGAGACGGTATAAGCCGTGTCCATGGTGATGCTGCCGTAGGGTATGTCGCCACTCGCAACCATGCCCGCAAGGGAGTCCATCATCCCGGCAAAGTACTCTCCGACAATGTTACCTGGAAACTGCAGTGTTTCGCACTCACCATACAGTCCGCCACTGTCAAGGGTCGTCGATGCGGTCGTTATCGATGTTACCCTCGTTGAATCCAAAGCCCTGGCATCTACCTTCTTGTCGACTCCGAATTCCTCACACAGCCACAGCCATCCTTCTGCATTCTGCGCCCTGAGCATCACGGCGTTGTAGCCCTGATAGTCGCCTATTAGTGCCACCGTTAGGTCCTTGCGGTTGGCATACTGGTTGTAGATTTCTGCCGCCGCCGTCGTGGTTTCTGGCATAGAGCCTTCTCGCTGACATGATGCGGACAAGAATAAGATGACGCAAAGGCTTGCAAATAAAACTGTTTTTTTCATCGTATCAAGGTTTTAAGGGTTTCTATCGTTTCCTCGGGCGAGCAGCCGCTGTTGCAGGCAAAGTAGACCTGCTCGCCGTCTATGCTGACGTTTCTGATGCCGTCGGTGCTGTGTCCCCATCGGCCAAGTGGCAGTATTAACGCCGCTACGCATGCGGCCGCGGCGGCATAGGGCCACCATCTGTGGTGTGCCTTCTGAGCCGCGGCGGTGCTACTTGGAGTGGTGCTCCACACGGCGCGTCGTATCTCTCGGTTCAGCTCCGCCTCGCCGTAGGGGTAGCGTGTCGTCTTCAGCTTCTCGCCGAAGGCATTTATCTGCTGGTCGAAATCGTGCTTGTCTTTCATTTGTCGTACTCTTTTCGAAGTTTGCGCAGCGCGCGCATGAGCCGCACACTCACCGCCGCCACCGTGAGGCCGGTGATCTGCGCGGTTTCCTTATAGCTGAAGCCTTGCGCGTGCGCTTTGATTATGGTGCGGTCGGGCTCCGGCAGGGTGTCAATCAGTTCTGTCAAATTGTCGTACTCGTCCGACACTCCAGCTCGCTCCTGACTCTCTGTCAGGCGAGGGGAGGGGCGGTTGCTCGTCCTCCGGGTCAGCGAAATCATGGTGTTGGTGGCCACGCGAAACACCCACGTTCGCTCCGTGCTGCGCCCGCCGAAGCTCCCGAAGCCGCGCCACAAGTCGCACAGCACCTCGTGGAAAGCGTCCTCCGTGGTCCAGGCCTCGCTGAGGCGATAGCTGCCACAGATGCTCCAAATCAGATTGCGATGGCGCCGCACCATCTCGGCAAAGGCTTTTTCGTCAGGTTCCATGATGCCCAAAAACGGTTCTTTATCTGTTTTTATTACGCTCTATTAGACGCACCGACACCGCCAATCACAACACGCCGCTCAAAAAATCTTACTGCCGTCCCGTTTTTGCACGCAAATCCACACCGCAAAAACAGCAGCCCCTCTACCCCCTCTCTGGGTCCTCTCTGGGTCCTCTCTGGGTCCTCTCTACCCCCAAGCCACCATCGCTCGCCTCCCAAAACGGCTCCCCGCAACAATCAAAAAAGCGCACCCGACGTCCCCCGCATAGCGCCCACCGGCGCACCTTTTATCCACCCCCGACAAAAATTTTCACGCCTTTTTCACGTTCATCGTGTAATATTTGCCATCTTATGTGCAATTATTATATGTAAACAGAACGCAAATTGACTGCCAGGGAATATAACGAAGGTGTTCGGTCGTGGGCCGACGGTGCAATGCGCTTCGCCATGCGTCTCGGCGGCTCCCGGGCCGACAGCGAGGATGCCGTCCAAGAGGCCCTGACAGCTCTCTGGAGCCACCGCGACGCAGTGCCGCACGACAAGGGTAAGAGCTTCATCCTCAGCGCCACATACCGCTCGCTGATGATGACCCTCCGCCACGGCCGCGTGGTGCAGCAACATGCCGCCACTGCCCGCCCCGAAACCTCACAGCAGGCCGACGAGCGCTTCGACATGCGCGAAGCCATCGAGCTCAGCCTCAAGTCCCTGCCCGAGGTGCAACGCGCCATCCTCCAGCTCCGCGACGTCGAGGGCTACAGCTACCGCGAGATAGGGGAGACACTCGCCCTCTCCGACACCCAGGTCCAGGTCTACCTCTTCCGCGCACGCGTGGCCATGCGTAAACAACTGAAAGCATTAGGATATGACAACAATAGATAGCAACAACTACGAGGTGTGGCTGCTCCGCTACGCCGAGGGCGAGCTGGATGCTGCCGAGCGCAAGTCCGTCGAGGCCTGGCTCGCCAGCCATCCCGACGCCGCCGATGAGCTGACACTATACCTCGAGGCCCCTCGACTGGAGCGCGACGACAGCGTCAGGTTTGATGCCGCACCGCTCCGGCACTCACGCCCCCTCTGGCCCGTCGTCCTCCGCTGGAGCGCCGCGGCAGCCCTGTTGGCAGCCGTAATCCTGCCCCTCACCGTCCGCCGCCCCTCTCACAATGCTGTGCCCGAGGTCGTTGTGGCGCTTGCGCCCGAACTTCCGTCCCCCGTCGCCCCGGCCTCCGAGCCTGTCGCAGTCGCCACCCCGCCGGCGGTTCGCCACCGCACCCCGGCACCGAAAGCCGCACCCATCGCGCCGCCCTCGGACACGGCCGTCAGCCCCTCCGTCGACCTCCTCGCCTCCGCCCCGGCGCCATCCGACACCCTGCCTCCCGTCGCCGCCTCCCCCTCGCCGGCGCCCGTCTATGTCGACGACCTCATTGTCGTGGAAGACGACTGCCCTCCCGCAGAAAACAGTCTCGCGGCAGTCTATATCGAACAGACCAACGACGGCATCAACGTCTCCCGTTTGATAGGTTCCTTCTTAAAGTCTAACATTAAACAACAATAGCTATGAAACAGCAAATCACAAAATTAGTATTAGTCATCGTGCTAATGTTTTCCCCGGCGTTCGCGGTGGCACAGCGTGTACAGCCCGTGCCCGACGCTGTCACCGAGGTGCGCCTCGACGGGCACCAGCAGCTGCGCGTCATCGCCGGCGACGAGAACAACCTCGAGACCGACTCCGACCGCAAGAACATCGCCGTCCTGCGGGGCGGACGCCTCGCCGTGAAGGCCTCCGACGACGTCGTCACCCTCCGCCTCGCCCCGGGCCGCAGCATCTCCATCCACGCCGAAGACTACGCCTCCGTCGTCGTCGAAGGCGCCCTCCCGTTGCGCGACCTGCTCTCTGTCGAGGCCGAGGACTACGCCACCGTCAACTTCGCCGGCTCCGACGCCGACACGGTCCGCTGCCTGTCGCTTCGCCTGCAGACCGAAGATTTCTCCCGCATCACCTCGTCCTCCATTCTGCAACACTTCGAGTACGACCTCTCGGCCTCCGACTACAGCCGCATCCAGCTCGCCGGCGTCGACCAGATGCCCAACCCCACCGACAGCAGCTACTACCTATCCACCACAATATCAGACTTCGGCAAGGTCTACCTCGGCCGCGTCACCGCCCATGGCGAGCTCCTCAACACCGACTTCCCCAAGGACGACCGCGACTACACCACCGTCGTCAACGGTATGACCGACCGCCTCGCCAACATGGCCCGCAACGGGTCGTCGCACAGTAAAAAGTCCAAGAAGACAAGCACTTGGTTCAGCGGCAACGGCGACCTCGACTTCGGCTGGGGATGGCACAACTGGGGTCCGTCCGTGTTCTCCGGCTTCGGCGGTGTCGACGGCGCAGCCAATGTGAGCACCTCGTTCAACAACATCCACCTCGCCGGCAAGTGGCAACTCATCGGAAACTGGTGGTTTGGCCTGTACGCCGGCGTGGGCTTGGAGTGGGACAAGTGGAAGTTCACCACGCCCAACGTCGAGCTCAACACCGCCGCCGCGCCCTACGCCTTCGCCGAGGCTGCACCCGCCGCCGGCAGCACCCTCCTCACCACCCGCTACGTCAACATTCCCCTCGCCATCCGCCTTGGCGACGACGACGGCGTACACCTAATGCTCACCGCCCTGCCCGGCATCCACTGGAACGCCAGCGGCCTGCGCCACACACAGCACGACGGCAACCGCCAGTCCACCGTCAAGGACCGCTCCGTCAACCGCCACATCAACCCCTACAAACTCGACCTCCGCGCCGAACTGCGCTTCAACGTCGTCGGCATCTACGTCCAGGTCTCCACCCTCTCCCTCTTCCGCAACGACACCGAACCCCTCTACCCTGTAAAATTCGGCATAATACTCTGACTCCCAAATATTGAAGTCCCCGTTATATGATGGCCCGCAGGGCCAATAATCTCCCAGCCCAGGGCAACGCCCTGGGGAGAATGCCACCAACCCATCTCGCCCTGTAAGGGCAAAAACAAAAAACGCAGGGGCGGCAGAACATCCTCTGTCGCCCCAGCATCGCTTTGTAAACCAATGGTCTTATCTGTCTATCCTCACCCTGCGCAGGTCGAGCGTGTTCATGGCGTCGCTCCGCAGGCCGTGTACCCGCTTGTGCGTGAAGTGCAGTATCTGGTCGTAGTATAGCACCACCACCGGCGCCTCCTCCATCACCATGCGGTCCATGGCGCGGTAGAGGCTGTCACGCTCTCCGGGGTCCGTGCAGCTGCGCGCTCGCGTGTAGAGGCGGTCGTAGGCCGCATTGCGGAAGCGGGTGTAGTTGGGACCCGCGGGAGCGCAGTTGGGTCCGTAGAAGGTGGAGAGGTAGTTCTCCGCGTCGGGGTAGTCGGCTATCCACGACCCGCGGAACCACGCCGTCTGACCCTGCGCTTTCTGCTCGCGCAACGCCGCCGGCGGGTTGACGTCCACCTGCACGTCGATGCCCGTCAGGCCCAGCTGCTGCTGTATGTACTTGCACAGGTCCAGGTAGTTGCTGGTGGTGCTGAGCTTCAGCCGCGGCAAGCCCTGGCCGCCTGGATAGCCGGCCTCGGCAAGCAGGCGGCGCGCACGCTCGGGGTCGTATTCGTAGTAGGCCTCCTCGGCGGCGCCGGGCAGCCCCACGGGCACAAAGCCGTACACGCCGGGCTCGCCGATGTTGTTGCGCAGGTAGCGCATCATCTTCCGGCGGTCGAAGCCGTAGTTTATAGCCTGTCTGACGCGGCGGTCGCGCAGCGGACTCTCGCGGTCTTCCATGTTGAACCCGAGATACTCCGTGTTCAGGTACGGCGTCGACACCATGTCTATCCTCTCGGCGTACTTCTCCTTCAGGCTCCCGTCCGGGTTGAGCACCTCGTCCTTGTAGCTCGCGTCCAGCGAGTTCATGAAGTCCAGGTTGCCCTTCACAAACTCCAGGAACACCGTCTGGCGGTCCACTATGAATGTCACCGCCACGGCGTCGAGGTAGGGCAGCCGGCTCACCGTCTGCGTGTCGCCGCCCACCGTGTCGTATTCGAAGTAGTTGTCGTTGCGACGCATCACAAGCTTCACCCCCTCCTTCCAGTACTGGAAGCGGAAGGGGCCCGTGCCGCAGGGGTGCGCGCGGAAGTCCTTGCCCCAGCGTTCCACAACCTCGCGCGGCACCACCGAGCAGTACACCATGCTCATCTGCCCGAGAAACGGGGCGAAGGGATGGCGTATGCGTATCGTGAGCGTGGTGTCGTTGTCGGCCCACAGGGTGTCCAAATCGCTGAAAATCCACGCTCCGGGCGACGCCACAGCGGGGTCGGTGATGCGCCCCAGGCTGTACACGAAGTCGTGCGCCGTCACAAGCCGCGAGGCCGGCTCGTGGAACATCACGTCGTCGCGCAGCGTGAAGATGTAGCTCAGGCCGTCGGCGCTGACGCTCCACCGCTTGGCGATGCAGGGCTGCACCTGCAGGGCGGTGTCGAGCTGCACCAGGCCGTTGTATAACTGTCTGCAGGGCCAGATGGTGCTCTGGTCCTTGGCAAAAGCCGGGTCGAGGGTGGCGATGCCGGCGCTCTCGTTGTAGCGGAATATCTGCTTGTCGTCGTGCCGGTGGCGTGCGCAGGCGGCGGTCGCCATAATAGCCATCATGCACACGACAGCCCCAATCCGCACCTCCGCGGCGTGTCGTGCTCCTTTCGTGTGCATGATGGTCCGTTGTTGTTTCACTGTACCAGGATGGTCAGGTCGTTGTGCTCGCCCTTTACCACGCCGCCGCGTATCTCGAAACTCTTCTCGCCCTCGGCGGTGACGATGCGCAGGGTGCCGTGGCGGAGCGACGAGATGATGGGCGCGTGGTCGTTCAGTATCTCGAACCGCCCTCCCGTGCCCGGCAGGTCCACCACGCTGGCCTCGCCGTCATACAGTGTGCTGTCGGGTTTTATGATCTTGACTTTCATTATGGTCGTCTCCTATCGGTCTGTACCTTACGGATTATAATCAGTTCTCAGACACTGGCATAATCTCTAAGCCATAACCTATAACCTCACTTCGTCTCTGCCAAAATCTTCTCGCCTTTCTCTATGGCTTCCTCTATGGTGCCGACCATCAGGAAGGCCTGTTCCGGCAGGTAGTCCACCTCGCCGTCGAGGATGGTCTTGAAGCCCTTGATGGTGTCCTCGATGTTCACGAAGCGGCCCTCCAGACCGGTGAAGGCTTCAGCCACGAAGAAGGGCTGCGAGAGGAAGCGCTGCACGCGGCGCGCGCGGCTGACGACGAGCTTGTCCTGCTCGCCGAGTTCCTCCATGCCGAGAATGGCTATGATGTCCTGCAACTCATTGTATCTCTGCAGCATCTGCTTCACCCTTTGCGCCGTCTCGTAGTGCTCCTCGCCCACAATGTCGGGGCTGAGGATGCGGCTCGTGGAGTCGAGCGGGTCGACGGCGGGATAGATACCCAGCTCCGAAATCTTGCGGCTGAGCACCGTCTGGGCGTCCAGGTGGGCGAAGGTGGTGGCGGGGGCGGGGTCCGTCAAGTCGTCGGCAGGCACATAGACGGCCTGCACCGACGTGATGGAACCGCGCTTGGTACTCGTGATGCGCTCCTGCATCAAGCCCATCTCCGTGGCCAGCGTCGGCTGGTAACCCACAGCGCTCGGCATGCGGCCCAGCAGGGCCGACACCTCCGAACCAGCCTGGGTGAAGCGGAAGATATTGTCTATGAAGAGCAGAATGTCGCGTCCGCCGGTCTTCTCGTCGCCGTCGCGGTAGTACTCGGCCAGCGTCAGTCCGGCCAGCGCCACGCGCGCACGTGCCCCCGGCGTCTCGTTCATCTGACCGAAGACCATCGTGCACTTCGACTCCTTCAGGGCCTCCTGGTCTATCTTGCTCAGGTCCCAGCTGCCCTCTTCCATGCTCTTCTTGAACTCGTCGCCGTATTTTATAACGCCGGCCTCTATCATCTCGCGCAGCAGGTCGTTACCCTCGCGCGTACGCTCGCCGACTCCCGTGAACACACTCATGCCGGAGTACTTCTTGGCGATGTTGTTGATAAGCTCCTGTATCAGAACCGTCTTGCCTACTCCGGCTCCGCCAAACAGACCGATCTTGCCGCCCTTCAGGAACGGCTGGATGAGGTCGATGACCTTGATGCCGGTATAGAGTATCTCCTGGCTCGTCGAGAGGTTCTCGAACTTGGGCGGCTCGCGGTGTATCGAGTAGCGCTTCTCGCACTGCGGCGCCGGCATGCCGTCGATGGCTTGGCCTATCACGTTGAACAGGCGGCCGTTGATGTTTTCTCCCACCGGCATCGAGATGGGACCGCCGAGCGAAAGCACCTCCATGCCGCGCTCCAGTCCGTCGGTCGAGTCCATGGCTATGCAGCGCATCGTGCTCTCGCCGATGTCCTGCTGGCATTCCAGTATCAGGTCCGTGCCGTCCTGTCGCCGCACACTCAACGCGGTGTATATGTCGGGCAGGGCCACGTCGTCGGGGAAGGTGACGTCGACCACGGCACCAATGATTTGCGATATTTTACCTTTCAGTTCCATACTCTTATATTTGTTGTCGGTGTTGAAAAAAACGGTGCAAAGATACACATTATTTTTATTGCTGCAAACAAAAAACGCTCCGAACCGCCATTTTTAACATTTAACGCCGCCCGCACCCATCACCCCGCACCTCGCCTCCCGTCGCCGAGAAGATGCCACCCCCTCTACCCCCTCTCTGGGTCCTCTCTGCGTCCTCTCTGGGTCCTCTCTGGGTCCCCTCTCCCCCTTCTCTACCCTCCCGCCACCTTTTTTTTTCGTCCGCACGTGATGTAATCGAAAAATTTTGCGTAACTTTGTAGCCCGAATTTTGAGACTCCCAAAATGGCAATAAACGACACAAGACGCACAAACAGAATAAGCTACGAGCAGTCGTTCGCACTCAACGGCAACACTCCCCCACAGGCCATAGCCCTCGAGGAGAGTGTCCTCGGCGCACTCATGCTCGACCAGGCGGCACTCATCAACGCCATCGAGACCCTCCACGTGGAATACTTCTACAAGATGGAGCACCAGGTGGTCTACCGCGCCATCCGCAAACTCTTCGAACAGAGCCAGCCCGTCGACCTCCTGACCGTCGTGGAACGGCTCCGGCTCGACGGCGAACTCGAAGCCGCCGGCGGCGCCTATGCCGTCAGCAAACTGACCGAAAACGTGGTCAGCGCCGCACACATCGAATACCACATCCGCGTCCTCAGCGAGAAATTCATCCAGCGCGAGATGATTCGCATCTCCACCGAGACCATCAAAGAGGCCTACGACGAGACCACCGACGTCGTCAACCTGCTCGACAAGACCGAGACCAAACTCATGGACATCAACGACAAAAACTTCCGCTCCGACTACAAGCCGCTGGGCGATTTTGTCGGCATGGCCATGGACCAAATCGACGAGGCCGGACAGAAAGAAGACGGCCTCAGCGGCCTCGAGAGCGGATTCATCGGCCTCGACCGCATGACCGCCGGATTCCAGCCCGGCACCCTAATCATCCTCGCCGCACGCCCTGCCATGGGTAAGACGGCTTGCGCACTCAGCATGGCCCGCAACATGGCCATCGACTTCAAGAAGCCCGTCGCCTTCTTCTCCCTCGAAATGAGCGGCCAGGAACTCGCCATGCGCCTCATCTCCAGCGAGTCGCGCCTCGAAGGCGACAAACTGAAGAAAGGGCGCCTCGCAGCCTACGAGAAAGAGCAGCTCAAAAGCGGCGCTCAGCGACTCCACGAAGCCTCCAACCGCATCCTCATCGACGACACACCACAGCTCACCATCTTCGAACTCCGCGCCAAGGCTCGCCGCCTCAAGCAGCGCTACGACATCCAGATGATATTCATCGACTACCTCCAGCTCATGTCCTCCGGCTCCACCGAGACCCGCAACGGCAACCGCGAGCAGGAAATCTCCATGATCAGCCGCCAGCTCAAAGCCCTCTCCAAGGAACTCAACATACCCGTCCTCGCCATGTCGCAGCTCAGCCGCGCCGTCGAAAACCGCGTCGGCAACAAACCACAGCTGAGCGACCTCCGCGAGTCCGGCGCCATCGAGCAGGACGCCGACATCGTCATGTTCATCTACCGACCCGAATACTACAACATCCAGGAAGACGACCACGGCTCCACCATCGGCATGGCCGACCTCATCGTCGCCAAACACCGCTCCGGCGGGGTGGGGGAGGTCCGCCTCCGCTTCGTCAAGGAATTCGCACGCTTCGAAAACCCGCCACAGGACGGCGGCATGGGCGGCGCTATGGCCGGCATGGGCCCCAACACCTCCTTCGACGGCGGCGGCACCATGATCATCGACAGCAAGATGAACGAAGACATGCCCCCAGAAAGCGCCGGCGACGTGCCATTCTGACGGACTGCGGCATGATTTTGAATCTCCGACACAATAAATCCGAAGCAACTGCGTTAACAAAGTATAAAATGAAAGAACTATGGCAACATTGACATTGAACTACGACGGTCGCAACAAGTCGGCTCGCGCCATCGTGGAGATGCTGCGCTCGCTCGACTTCTTCAAGGTCTCGGAACAGAAAGCCAAGGCCGACGACCCCACGCTGATGAGCAAAGATGAGTTCTTCAAGATGATTGACGAGCGCATGGAAAGCTACGAGAATGGAAACTACGTCGAGTTTTCCTCTCCCGAAGAGATGCATAAATACTTCGCTGCAATCTGAAACATTTTTTCTTCCACCACAGCACAATAAACCGCCACTTAGCGCGTTACATAAAAGATAATTTCAGGCAGGGAGTCTCCCACGTGCGTGCCCGCTGAAGCATTAATATTGAACAAGAAAGTCAATACGTGCCGAAGGCACGACCCACGCCGCAAGGCGTAGTAACACCGTACGAAGTGCGGTGACAAGACAAATAACAAAACACAATACAAAATGGAAAAAAAAGACCTCCTGAAAGAAACTGTCAAGCACATTGACATCAAGAAGTACGACAGCACCGAACTCATCGACGCCATGC
>CAMVAA010000053.1 GCA_947165345.1 uncultured Bacteroidales bacterium | reverse complement strand
CAGAGAGGGGGTAGAGGGGACCCAGAGAGGGGGTAGAGGGGACCCAGAGAGGGGGCGGAGGGGACCCAGAGGAGGAGGGGTGTTGGGACGGGGTGGTGTTCGATACAGGGGGTGGAGGGCTGTGTTTTCCTGCCGGGGACCGGGATTTCTTCACTTTCGCATGTTTTTTAAGGACGGCGACAGATTTTTTTAGGGGGCTGCACAATAATCGGCTTGCGGCGACGTTATATGACACAAAAAGTAAACGACAACAGGATGAAAGCGAACAAGATACTTGTCACTCTGGCGCTGCTGGCCATAAGCGTTGCCGGTACAGCTCAGAGCGGACGGGACCTGCAGGACGACGGGCTGCGCGGCGAGGTGAAGCGCGTGGACTCACGCATGTACGAGGCTGCCTATAACCTTGACGACGAACTGGTTAAAGGCGACCAGCTGGAGCATCTGGTGACGGAGTACAACCAGAAGGCACAGCGGCGCCAGCAGGTCTATCTGTCGGTGGCCGAGGACATCATCTTCCGCACCCGCTACAAACACGACGGCTTCGGGCTGACGACCCTCGAGCATGTGGTTGACAACCAGGACCGCATCATCGGGCGGACCTACTACGTCTACGACCAAGAGCTGACGCTTACGGAGATCTACGTCGAGGATGCCGAACGGCAGGTGGAGAGCCGCTTGCAGCTGAGCTACGACGGACAGGGCCGCGTGAGCCAGCGCAGCTATAACGACCATGTAAACAACGTATTCAAACGAGAAGTCTACACATACAACGCCGACGGGACGCTGCGCAAGGCCGTCGTCTACGACCGGACGAAGACCAAGGTGCAGGAGAAGCGGTGGGAGTATGACGAGCAGGGCTTTGCGACGAGCTACACACTCTACGACTACACCGAAGAGGAGCCGGAGATGTTTGTCACCCTCTACCGTCGCACCTACGACGCCCACGGCAACTGGGTGACCTGCACCGAGTATGAGCTTCTGGGCGACCGCATGATACCCACCTACACCACCATCAGGAACATCGACTACTTCTGATGAAATCCGGTTTTGTCAACATCATCGGCAACCCCAACGTCGGCAAGTCGACGCTGATGAACGCCCTGGTGGGCGAGAAGTTGAGCATCATCACCAGCAAGGCGCAGACGACGCGCAAGCGTGTGATGGGCATAGTCAACGGCGACAACTTCCAGATAGTCTACACGGACACGCCCGGCATAGTGAACCCCGCCAACAAGCTGCACGAGCAGATGATGGGCTATGTGGGCACGGCCTTGCAGGACGCCGACCTCTTCCTGATTGTCACCGAGGTGGGCGAGAAATTCAAGAACCGCAAGGTGCTGCAGCGCATCACCGAGAGCGACACCCCTGTGGTGGTGGTGCTCAACAAGATAGACCTCTCGGACCAGAGCACCGTGGCGGAGCGGGCTGCACAGTGGCAGGCTGAGATACCGCGAGCCATCGTCATAGCCGCATCGGCCACCGAAGGTTTCAACGTGGACAAGATTTTCGACACCGTCCTCGAACTGCTGCCCGAGCACCCGGCCTACTTCCCCGAGGGAGAGCTGACAGACCGCTCGATGCGCTTCTTTGTGAGCGAGATAGTACGCGAGAAGATACTCCTCTACTACCAGAAAGAGATACCCTACAGCTGCGAGGTGGCCGTGGAGAGCTACGAAGAGCGCGACGGGATAGACAATATCTCGTGCCTGATATACGTGGAGCGCGAGTCGCAGAAAGCCATCCTCATAGGCCACCAGGGGAAAGCCATCAAGAAGCTCGGCACCGAGGCCCGCCGCGACATAGAGGAGTTCACCGGCAAGCGCTGCTTCCTGAGCCTACACATAAAAGTCCTCAAAGACTGGCGTAACAGCGAGCGCGCCCTCCGCAGCTTCGGTTACTCGCTCGACGACTGACCGACGGTACTCCCGCCCCCCCTACCAAGATTTATTTTTCCATATCGGAAAATATTATTATATTTGCATCGCGAATAAACGATACCATAATAATATAAGCAACTGACAATGAGACCAGATTTCACCAAAGTGGACTTCCGCAAGGCCGACGCAAAGCACGAAAGCTTCGCCGATTGGGAGAAAGAGAACCATATTGAGAAGAACTGGAGAACGCCTGAGCAGATAGACGTGAAGCCTGCTTACGGCAAGAAAGACCTGGCCGGCATGGAGCACCTGAACTATGCCGCCGGAATAGCACCGTTCCTACGCGGACCCTACTCTACGATGTATGTGATGCGTCCTTGGACGATACGCCAGTATGCCGGCTTTTCGACCGCCGAAGAGAGTAACGCCTTCTATCGCCGCAACATAGCCGCAGGACAGAAGGGCCTGAGCTGCGCCTTCGACCTCGCCACCCACCGCGGATACGACTCGGATCACGAGCGCGTGGTCGGCGACGTGGGCAAGGCCGGTGTGGCCATCGACAGCATTCTCGACATGAAGATACTGTTCGACCAGATAGACCTTGGCAAGATGTCGGTCTCTATGACCATGAACGGCGCTGTGTTGCCAATTCTGGCCTTCTACATCATAGCCGCCGAAGAGCAGGGCGTGCCGCAGGAGCAGCTGCAGGGCACCATACAGAACGACATTCTGAAGGAGTTCATGGTGCGCAACACCTACATCTATCCCCCGCTGCCGTCGATGAAGATCATCGCCGACATCTTCGAGTACACATCGAAGCACATGCCCAAGTTCAACAGCATCTCCATCTCGGGCTACCATATGCAGGAAGCCGGTGCCACGGCTGACATCGAGCTGGCCTACACGCTAGCCGACGGCTTGGAGTATCTGCGCGCCGGAGTGAAGGCCGGCATGAGTGTCGACGACTTCGCTCCGCGTCTGAGCTTCTTCTGGGGCGTGGGCATGAACCACTTCATGGAGATTGCCAAGATGCGTGCCGCCCGCATGCTTTGGGCCAAGATAGTGAACCAGTTCAACCCCAAGAACCCCAAGAGCCTGGCCCTGCGTACGCACAGCCAGACCTCGGGCTGGAGCCTCACCGAACAGGACCCCTTCAACAATGTGGCCCGCACCTGCATCGAGGCTATGGGCGCCGCCCTCGGCCACACGCAGAGTCTGCACACCAACGCCCTCGACGAGGCCATTGCCCTGCCGACGGACTTCAGCGCTCGTATTGCCCGCAACACACAGATATATCTGCAGGAAGAGACCAATATCTGCCGCGTCGTCGACCCGTGGGCCGGCAGCTACTATGTGGAGACCCTCACCCACGAGTTGGCACACCGCGCCTGGGCACACATACAGGAGGTTGAAAAACTCGGCGGCATGGCCAAAGCCATTGAGAGCGGAGTGCCCAAGATGCGTATCGAAGAGGCCTCGGCCCGCAAGCAGAGCCGCATCGACTCCAACGTGGACACCATCGTGGGTATCAACAAGTACCGCCTTGACCATGAAGACCCCATCGAGACCCTCGAGATTGACAACACCGCCGTGCGTAATGCGCAGATAGAGCGCCTCAAGAAGCTGCGTGCCGAACGCGACAACGCCGCCGTCGAGGCCGCCCTCAACGCGCTGACCGAGTGCGCCCGCACCGGCAACGGCAACCTGCTCGACCTGAGCATCGACGCCGCCCGCAAGCGCGCCTCCCTGGGCGAGATAAGCTACGCCCTCGAGAAAGTGTATGGACGTTATAAAGCCAAGATAAACCTTATAAGCAACGTGTACAGCAGTCAGACCAAGGAGAGCGACAGCTTCAAGAAAGCCCAGGAGCTCACCGACAAGTTCGCCAAACTGGAGGGACGCCGTCCCCGTATCATGGTGGCCAAGATGGGCCAGGACGGCCACGACCGCGGCGCCAAGGTGGTAGCCACGGGATATGCCGACATGGGCTTCGACGTGGATATGGGTCCCCTGTTCCAGACCCCGGCCGAAGCCGCCAAGCAGGCCGTGGAGAACGACGTACACATCCTCGGAGCCAGCTCGCTGGCGGCCGGACACAAGACCCTGCTGCCCCAGGTAATCGAAGAGCTTAAGAAGCTGGGCCGCGACGACATCATGGTGGTAGCCGGAGGCGTCATACCGCCGCAGGACTACGACTTCCTGTTCAAAGCCGGCGTTGCCGCCATCTTCGGTCCCGGCACTCCGGTCAGCACCTCGGCCATCAAGATGATGGAGCTGCTGCTTGCCGGACGCGAAGAGAACTGAGCAGTAGCGTCAAAAACGCCCAAAGCACACACAAGCAATCCAAGAACATAAAGCTTCATGCACGCCATGAAAAGATGCTCTACAATCATCATGCTCCTCGCCGTCGCTCTGACGGCGAGGGCTTTTGATTTCAGCCAGTCGGTGAACGGCACAACCCTGTATTTCAACATCACGTCGTCCACTACCGTGTCCGTGACGAACCCTGAATGGGGCGGAGCGTATACACGACCCACCGGACAGCTTACGGTGCCGGCCACGGTGACGAACGACGGGACGACATACAACGTAACGGCGATAGAAAGCAGGGCCTTCTTCCTCTGCACGGGGCTGACGCACGTCAGCCTGCCTGAAGGGCTGACCACGATAGGATCGCTGGCCTTTCTGGGCTGCGGCTCGCTCGCCGACATAGACCTCCCGACAACGCTGACCAACATTGAGAGCCAGGCTTTTAACGGCACTGCACTCCTGATGGACAACAACAACTGGTCTGCCGAGGGGAGTTTCTACCTTGACGACTACCTCATCATGGTCCGGACCAGCACTACAGACAGCGTCGTAGTGCGCGACGGGACGAGGGGCATCGCCGGTATGGCTTTCTATACGTGTGCTTCCATCGACAGCGTGGTGCTGCCCGCCACGATACAGTTCATCGGCACGATGGCATTTGCGGACTGCACCAACCTGCGTTTTCTGCGGCTGCTCGGCTCGGTGCCTCCGGCAGTCGGTGCCGGATGTTTCGACAACACGGTAGAGCTGACGGTGGCGGTCCCATGCGGGCACCTGTCCACCTATCAGGCGTCACCGTACTGGAACACACAGACACTCGAAGAACGCTGCGACGACGGCGGCAACAACCCGGAAGATCCAGAGGACCCGGAAGATCCAGAGGACCCGGAAGATCCAGAGGACCCTGAAGACCCCGGCCACAATCCGTCGCCCATAGTATGGCCTATCGAATGGCCCGAGACGGAGGATGTCATTATCAGCGTCGGAATCGACGAGGCTGAAGAGAGTCCGATTACGTTGGCAACCACCCACGACGGGATAGTGGTCAGCGGTTCCGCCGGACGCCATATCAGAATCTACGACAGCCTTGGACACTTGGTCGCAGAGACTAAAGGCACATCAGAAAGCGTCATGATAACGCTGCCGTCGCCAGGCGTATACATCATACACACGCCCGGGACAAAAGCAAGAAAGATTATCTACTGGAAGTAAACCGTATCGCGCTTGGACGAATCCTTCGCCATGTGGTTGTGAAGGGTCTGTATGATGCGTGTAGGCTGCGGCGTCACCTCCTGCTCCTTGGCCCTTGCGGTAGGCGAAGTCTGGTAGACAATCATAGACACAATCATATAGACGCCGAAGGCCACCAGCACGACACCGGTCACCTTGTTGAAGAAGTTCATCCTGCGCGCTGTGAAATAGGTCTGCAGGAGCGAAGCCAGACGGCATTTAAGCAGGTCGCAGCCCAACGTGGCGATCAACAGGCCGGCGAAGAAGACATAGCGTTCGCCCGCCTCCAGTTCGGCCTCGCCCGACAGCACCGCCACCACCGATATCCAGTAGACCCAGATGAACGGATTGAGCACATTAAGCAGGAAACCGTGCATGGCGAGCTGCCAGCGGTGAGTAATGTCCATTTCGCGGAAGCGCCTGTGGCTTTTCTTGTCGGTAGTGTCCATGGTCTTCTTGCGGAAAGTGTGAATTCCCATCCAGATAATACCCACACCGCCTATGACAGCCACGTAAATATTGTGCATCACGGCCGCCATATCGACATTTTGGAGCACCGTCAGCATGAGGAAAACGATGATGATATCGCTCAGGCTGACACCTGCAACGAAAGCCATGGCACGTTTGAAACCGTGCTGTATACTATTCTGTATCAGCCCAAAGAATGCCGGGCCGAAACTGAACAAGAACGACAATGCGATGCCGCACAATATACCTATTAGTAGCTCCACAGCTTCATCATTTTGGCGTGCAAAGATACTACTTTTTTCTGAATTGATAAAATAAAAAGCCTTCCGCAATCACGGAAGGCCTAATGCTTCGCCTCGCAAAGCCTCGTAAGGGGTTACTCTTCGGTGTTCTTCTCGATAGCGAGTTTACCGCGATAGTAGCCGCACTCGGGGCATACGTGGTGATACATGACTTGTGCGCCGCAGTTGCTGCAAGTGGTCAACTGGGCCGGCTCCAACGCATCGTGCGTTCTTCTCTTGGCCGTTCTGGTCTGCGAGAATCTGTGTTTTGGATGTGGCATATTGTTATTTTTTTTATTTATTATTTTCTTCTTCTTTCCCGTCACCCTCACCGAGCAGGGCCTTCAGCGACGCCCACCGCGGGTCTGTATCCTCACTTGTCCGTTCGTCTGCCTCTTCGTCGGAGCTGATGTAGCCCAACATTTCTTTGTCACACTCACCGTCGGCATGTACGTGCTGCATCGGGATTCTCACCGCCACATACTCATACAGCCACTGCTTCAGGTCTATCTCGAACGCACTCTCGGGCAGCACTGTCACGTCCTCGTCGTCGCACTGCTCGGTGTCGCTGAAACGGACACAGAGCTTCTCCTCACCCTCGATTGGAACCGTTATCTCTCCAAGGCACCTGTCGCACCGGGTCGTCACCTCGCCTTCGAGACGGAACGAGAACATCAACAGACGTTCTTTTCTCTCCATTCTCACCGCGACTTTGACCTTTCCGCCCTCGATTTCTTCGTTTTTCTGCTCAGCGAAGAACTCGTCGTCCAACAAGAAATCATAGTCATAGAACCCTGATTTCAAGCCGCTAAAGCGGATTGTCATGTCGTCGTTTCTGCTCATTTTCACACTCCTATTGAGTTTGCAAAGATACACACTTTTTCCAAACCAGCAAAATATTTTAGCGTTTTCGCCAAAAAAAGTTCTTATTGGCCGCCGCTTTTACTCAGCGGAGGTAGCGGGACGTGGGGCCGAAGTCGTAGCCGTCGACCACGACGCGGTTCTTTGTGGTGCGGCCGAGGAAGCAGCAGTTGAGGCGAGCCTCGTCCATCTTGAGGAGGAAGGCGTCGTCGTGTGCTTCATCGATGGCGGCCAGGTAGCGGCCGGGGGCCTCGCCGAAGAGGAAGGCGTCGAGGCGTACCTCGCGAGGGGCCAGTATGTCGTAGCCCAACGGGGCGGTGAATGCGAGGAGTGAGCAGAAGAGGCCGCCGCGGGCGACGGCGGAGCGTGCCACAAGGAGGCCGCCGGAGAGCAGCGCGTCGACTATCATCTCGATGTACCGGCAGTCGTCGTCGCCACCGCTCTGCGCCATCGGGGCGTCGACCAGGTGAAGGCAGCGGCGTGCGTACTCGCCGTCGGCGAACTCGGAGCTTACGTTGCCCACCATGTAGAGCAGGAGGCCGGTGTTGAGTGCCGAGTGTCCAGTGTTGAGTGTCAAGTTTTTGCAGAGGTTGCAGGCGGCGTCGAGACATTCTTTGATGCGGGGTTCGCGGATGGCGCGGTTGCCGGCGTCGCCGTGGTAGAGGTATTCGTCGCGCTGGACCGCGTGGCGCTGCCCGCGGAGCCAGCCGTAGAGGCTCTGCTGCCGGCCGTTGCTTTCCCACATGGCCAGCAGGGTCGACAGCTCGTCGATGGTGGGTATACGGCCCACGATGTCGAGGACCTCGTCGTAGGCCTCGTGCGAGATGCCCAACGACTCGGCCTGCTCGTAGTCAATCTGCCTCTCCCCCATCGGCTTCGAGCTTGGCGAAGATGGCGGAACAGCCTTCATAGATGTCGTTCCAAGCGGCGCGGAAGTCGCGAGTGTACCAGGGGTCGGCGATGTCGCGCGGATGGTCGGTATGGTCGAGCAGGAGGCTGACTTTGGAGTCGGGGTCGCCGCCGAGGATTTCCATGATGGCCTCACGGTTGGCGCTGTCCATGCCGACAATCATGTCGTAGCGGCCATAGTCGCCGGCCTCGAGGCGTCGCGCCGTCTTGCCGGGGCATCCGATGCCGTGCTTGGCGAGTTCCTGGCGTGCCATGGGATAGACGGGGTTGCCGATTTCCTCTGTGCTGGTTGCGGCCGACGCCACCTCGTATGCCTCTTCGCGGCCGGCGGTGCGTATCAGCTTCTTCGTTATAAACTCAGCCATGGGGCTGCGGCAGATGTTGCCGTGACAGACATACAATATTCTTTTCATGGTGCAAAGATACGCAAAATTTACGACATGGCAAAATATTTTTTCGCTGTCGCGACGCTAACGTCTGTCGAAGCGGTAGGAGCGCCGACTTCCAAAGAGTGGGTCGTAGACGATAACGAGTTCGGTGGCAGCTTCGTTGATGCTGTAGCCGAGCAGGTGGCTCTCCTGGGTGTCGTCGTCGCTGTAGCTGTTGCTGGTGATGCAGAGTTCGTCGTTGTCGTTGATGTAGTAGGTCCAGGTCTCGGTGCCGGTGAACGGGCGGGTGTCGTATGAGCCGTCGCTCGACTTGAGCTGGTCGCCGGAGAAGGTGAGGTTGAGGCGCCGGCCCTGGGTGGGAGTGTCGACATGGAGAATCCAATGGCTGTCGGGCAGGTAGTAGCGTGGTTCATCCTCGCAGGCTGCGAAGAGGGCCATCGACGCCAGAAGCACAATGGTAGAGAGTATCCGTTTCATAATTCCTCTTTTTTTATGGAAACGGGGGACGGGCTTTTTTATTATGTGCCTGTTGAACTATCCGATGGGGCAATCGGTTATCTCAATCCGAGCGAAGAGGGTTTTGTCTCAATCGGAACGGGAAGAACAATCTTTTTTCTCAATCAGAACTAAAAGAACTATTAGAATTTCTTTTGGCTCCGCTCGGCGGGGGGCAACGGCGAATTGCTCGAATTACTCGAAGCTACGCAGTGTTGTTGTTTGGATGGTCTTATCTCAATCAGAATGAAAAGAATAATCGGAATTTCGCCCCTCGGGGGAAACGGCGAATTGCTCGAATTACTCGAAACTACGCAGGTTGTTGTTTGGATGGTTTTAGCTCAATCAGAACTAAAAGAACGTTCAGATTTCTCTCAATCAGATTGTAAAAGATTTTTCAGATTTTTCTCAATCAGATTTTTTCTCAATCAGAACTAAAAGAACTATTAGAATTCCTTTTGGCTTCGCTCGGCGGTGTGGATAACGGCGAATTACTCGAATTACTCGAAGCTACGCAGGTTGTTGTTTGGATGGTTTTTTCTCAATCAGAACTAAAAGAACTATTAGAATTCTGTTTCAATCGGTGGGGTTGTGGCGGGGGCGGCGGACGGCGATTGGGGGGAGTTGTTAGATGGCTCTTTTGGTGGGGAAAAAAGAAGGGCGGCGTGCCGGATGGCACGCCGCCCGAGGGTCCTGAACCGTATCACCAAAGGGCGATGGCTTAGCGGCGACGCTCTTTGATACGGGCTTTCTTACCGGTGAGGTCGCGCAGGTAGAAGATGCGGGCGCGGCGGACAGCGCCGTGCTTGTTGACATCGATCTGCTCGATGAACGGGCTGGCGAAGGGGAATATGCGTTCCACTCCGACGCCGTTCGTGACCTTGCGGACAGTAAAGGTCTCAGTGGCTCCGCTTCCGCTGCGCTGGAGGACAACGCCTTGGAAGTTCTGGATTCTTTCTTTGTTACCTTCTTTAATCTTGTAGTGTACGGTGATGGTATCGCCAGCTTTGAACTCGGGGAATTCCTTGCGCTCGACAAGGTTCTCGACGTACTGCATTAATTCATTCTTTCCCATGACAAATAGATTCTTTAGCGGTTAAACTCTTTATTTCTTTACCATCTTGACGACAGCGGTGAAGGCCTCGGGATTGTTCATAGCGAGGTCGGCGAGCACCTTGCGGTTGAGCTCGATGCCGCTCTTGTGCAGTTCACCCATAAAGACGGAATACGAGATACCGTTGATGCGGCAACCGGCGTTGATGCGGTTGATCCACAGGGAGCGGAATTCGCGTTTCTTGTTCTTTCTGTCGCGGTAGGCGTAGGTCTGACCTTTCTCCCACTTGTTCTTGGCGACGGTCCATACGTTTTTACCTCTGCCCCAATAACCTTTGGTGCGGTTGAGGATTTTCTTTCTGCGAGCTCTTGAAGCTACTGCATTGACTGATCTTGGCATAAGTTTTTTGATTGTTTTCGTTCAGGCGGCAACCCGGTGCCTTGCGGTTCTAACCGGCTGCTCTTGTCGGCGCTGAACAATGGTTAATAACTCCTGTTTTTTTGAGTCCGACGTGTTGGACTTTAGGCAAGAAGCATACGTTTGACGCGTTTCTCGTCGTCGCGGCTCACGAGGGTCGTGTGGTCGAGGTTGCGCTTCTGGGTCGTTTCCTTTTTGGTGAGGATGTGACTGTGGTAAGCATGCTTGCGCTTGATTTTGCCGGTGCCGGTGAAGGTGAAACGCTTCTTGGCAGCGGCTTTAGTCTTCATTGTTGGCATTACTTTACTGTTTTTTTAAGTTAGACGTTGTATTGATACGGTTTGGACTTTCTTTTTTGAGGCTTCGATGGACGTCGGGGCGTCGGGTCGAAGGGGTTTCTTGTTGTCTTTATTTCTTGGGAGCGATCACCATCAGCATGCGTTTGCCTTCGAGGCGTGGCATCTGTTCGGGTTTGCCGTACTCGAGGAGGGCTTCGGCGAATTTGAGCAGTTGCTGTTCGCCTTGTTCTTTGTACACTATGGAGCGTCCGCGGAAGAAGACGTCGACTTTGACTTTGTTGCCTTCTTTGAGGAAGCGGATGGCGTGGTTGAGCTTGAACTCGAAGTCGTGGTCGTCGGTCTGCGGGGAGAGTCGAATCTCTTTGATGACGATCTTGGTCGAGTTGGCTTTGCGCTCTTTTTCGCGCTTCTTCTGTTCGTAGAGAAACTTCTGGTACTCGATGATTTTGCACACGGGCGGGTTGGCGGTGGGGGAGATCATGACGAGGTCGAGGCCTTCGTCGTAGGCGCGACGGAGTGCTTCTTTGGTGTTCATGATGACGGGTTCCATGCCGTCGCCGACGACACGTACCATAGGCACGTTGATGCGTTCGTTGAGCAGGTGTTCCGGCTCTTTCTTTACGGGTCCGCGTCCGCGTCCCTGATACTGGGGGCTGTTGCCGCCGTTGAATGGTGTTGCTATAACTTGGTTCTCCTATATTAAATTATTTCATCACTTCCGCTATCTCGTCCTCGATGATACGGGCGAAGGCTTCGGGTTTCATGGCGCCGAGGTCGCCGGCGCCCTGTCGGCGGACGCTGACGGTGCCGTCGGCCACCTCTTTTTCGCCGAGGATGAGCATGAAGGGGACTTTGGCGAGTTCGGCGTCGCGTATTTTGCGGCCGATTTTCTCGCTGCGTTCGTCGATGGTGCCGCGGAGGCCGAGGTCTTCGAGGCGGGCCTTCATGGCGCGGGCCTCGTCGATGTACTTCTCGCTGACGGGCAGGATCATGAACTGGTCGGGGGTGAGCCACAGCGGGAACTTGCCGCCGGTGTGCTCGATGAGGACGGCGCAGAAGCGTTCCATGGAGCCGAAGGGGGCGCGATGGATCATCACCGGACGGTGCTTCTGGCCGTCGGAGCCGATGTACTCGAGGCCGAAGCGCTCGGGCAGGTTGTAGTCCACCTGGATGGTTCCCAGCTGCCAGCGGCGGCCGATGGCATCCTTCACCATGAAGTCCAGTTTGGGACCGTAGAAGGCGGCCTCGCCCAGCTCCACGCGGGCGGGGAGACCCTTCTCCTTGCAGGCTTCGACAATGGCCTGCTCGGCCTTGGCCCAGTTCTCGTCGGTGCCGACGTATTTGGTTGTATTGTTGGGGTCGCGGAGCGAAATCTGCGCCTCGAAGTTCTCAAAATTCAAAGCCTTGAAGATGATGGCGATGATGTCCATCACCTTGATGAACTCTTCCTTCACCTGGTCGGGGCGGCAGAAGATGTGGGCGTCGTCCTGAGTAAATGAACGCACGCGCGTGAGGCCGTGGAGCTCGCCGCTCTGCTCGTAGCGGTAGACGGTGCCGAACTCGGCGATGCGCAGCGGCAGGTCCTTGTAGCTCATGGGCTCGTTCTTGTAGATCATGCAGTGGTGCGGGCAGTTCATGGGCTTCAGCAGGTACTCCTCGCCTTCTTCGGGGGTGGTGATGGGGCGGAAGGAGTCGGCGCCGTAGTGGTCCCAGTGGCCGCTGGTGACGTAGAGTTGCTTGCCGCCGATGTGCGGGGTGATGACCTGCTTGTAGCCGTAGCGCTTCTGGATACGGCTCAGGTACTCCTGCAGGCGCAGGCGCAAGTCGGTGCCCTTGGGCAGCCAGATGGGAAGGCCCTTGCCCACCATGTCGCTGAACATGAAGAGACCCATCTCCTTGCCAATCTTGCGGTGGTCGCGCTTCTTGGCCTCCTCGAGCATGGTCAGGTATTCATCGAGTTCCTTTTTCTTGGGGAAGGAAATGGCGTAGACGCGGGTGAGCTGCTTGCGATGCTCGTCGCCACGCCAGTAGGCGCCGGCCAGCGAGATGAGCTTCACAGCCTTGATGGCGCTGAAGTCCACCAGGTGCGGACCGCGGCAGAGGTCGGTGAAGGCACCGCTGTCGTAGAAGCTGATTTCGCCGTCGTTGAGCTCGCTGATGCGCTCCAGCTTGTACTCGTCGCCTTTCTTGGTGAAGAAGTCGATGGCCTCGGCCTTGCTGACTTCGCGACGGGTGATGGGCGTCTTTGCTTGGACCAGTTCCATCATTTTCTTCTCGATTTTCGGGAAGTCCTCGCTCGAGATTTCGTATTTGCCGAAATCGATATCATAGTAAAAACCATTTTCGATGGCAGGTCCAAAACCGAAC
>CAMVAA010000052.1 GCA_947165345.1 uncultured Bacteroidales bacterium | reverse complement strand
CAGCACCCCGCCCTCGAAGCTCTCATAACCGTCGACGAAGAAACCGGCCTCACCGGCGCCAATGGCCTCAGCCGCAGCTGGCTCAAGAGCGAAATCCTCCTCAACTTCGACGACGAAGACGAAGGCGAATACTGCATCGGCTGCGCCGGCGGCATCGACACCGTCGCCGAGCTCGACTACAAGCTCGTCGCCGCCCCCAAAGGCTGCAAGGCATTCATCGTCAAGGTCTCCGGACTCGTCGGCGGCCACAGCGGCGACGACATCAACCGCGGCCGCGCCAACGCCAACAAACTCCTCAACCGCATCCTTTGGGAAGGCACCTGCAAACACAGTATGCGCCTCGCCACCATCGACGGCGGCAACCTCCGCAACGCCATCGCACGCGAAGCCGAAGCACTCGTCTGCGTGCCCGACGACAAAGTCCGCGCCTTCAAGTCCATGGTCACCCGCATGGGCAAAGCCATGGTCTTCGAATTCCGCTCCACCGAACCCGGCATGGAATTCTCACTGCGCGACATCGACATGCCCAAGAAAGTCCTCGACGCCGACACCCAGCAGCGCCTCGTCAACCTCGTCTACGCCTGCGCCCACGGCGTCCTCGCCATGAGCCGCGAAATCGAGAACTTCGTCGAGACCTCCACCAACCTCGCGTCCATCAAGATGGCCGAAGAACGCGACCGCAAGGGAGCGAACCCGCGCGGTACGCGCGACGGCTTCATCCGCATCGCCACCAGCCAGCGCTCCTCCGTCGAAAGCGCCAAGCTCGCCGCCGCCGCCAAGCTCGAAGCCACCTTCCGCCTCGCTGGATGCCGCGTCAGCCACTCCGACGGCTACCCCGGCTGGACCCCCAACCCCGACAGCCGCGTCCTCAAAGCCGGCGTCGACGTCTACAAGAAGATGTACGGCCGCCAGCCCGTCGTCCGCGCCATCCACGCCGGCCTCGAGTGCGGCCTCATCGGCGAGAAATACCCCAACATGGACATGATATCCTACGGCCCCACACTCCGCGGCGTCCACAGCCCCGACGAGCGCATCGAAATCCGCACCGTCGAGATGTTCTGGAACCAGACCCTCGAGATACTGAAAAAACTGAAATAAACACCTTAAAATCAAACCACAATGATACTGCTCGACATAGCAAACGGTTGGAAGACGGCCATCATGATATTGGCCATGATAGCGGTGTTCTACTTCTTCATGATCAAACCCCAGAGCGACAAGGCCAAAAAAGAGGCCGCCTACCGCGACGCACTGAAGGCCGGCGACCGCCTCGTCACCGCCGGCGGCATCCACGTGACCTTCCTCAGCCGCGAAGGCGCCTACGCCGTCGTCGAGGCCGCTCCGGGCGTGAAAATGAAGGTCCAGATAGCCACCCTCGGCCCCGTCCCCGAACGCAAACGCAAATAACTTCGAAGCGCACATAAGCCGCTTCAGCCTCTTTTAAGAGTAATTAACAGCGAAAGGCCAAAGCCCTTTCGCTTTTTTTTTGTATCTTTGCCCGCTTTTTTAATAACCACACGCTCAAATAAAACGCGAAAGATGAACATAAAACAACTGATTGCCGTCATAGCGCTCAACGCCCTCTGCATCGCCGCCTCGGCCCAGGACAACGTCCTGCGCCTTAGTCTGCAGGAGGCTCAGCAGTATGCACTCGAGCACAACGCCTCCATGCAGAACGCCAACCTCGAGACCAAGAAAGCGGAACTCACCCGCTGGAAGACTCTGAGCTCCATGCTGCCGCAGGTCAAAGCCGGCTTCGACTACCAGAACATGTGCGGCTACACCATGAACATCGGCGGCGGCCGCGGCATGAGCAGCATGATGCCCGACTCCATGATTATCAACACCCCCATGGGGCCGATGCCCATCTCCTTCTCCATGCCCGAGAGCAGCTCCTCGTCCGAAAGCGGCGGCATTGCCATGAACCCCAGCGGCACCTTCAGCATCACAGCCTCCGTCGCCGTCACCGGCGCCCAAATCGTAGGCACCATGCTGCAGAACATCGCCATGCAGATGACCGACATCAGCCGCCAGCAGACCGAACAGCAGACCCGCTCCAACGTGAAGAACGTCTACGTCAGCATCCTCGTGATGGAACAGACCATCGGTCTGCTCGACTCCAGCCTCGCCAACCTCGAGCAGCTGGCCGCCACAAGCCAGAGCGCCGTCGACGTGGGCGCCGCCGAACAGGTGGACGCCGACAAACTGCAGGTCCAGGTGGCCTCCATGAAGAGCAGCATCAACAGCACCCGCCGCTCCCTCCAGGCCCTCCGCAACTCCATGCTCCTCCAGCTCGGCGCCGACGTGGGCTCACAGCTCGTCCTCACCACTCCCGTCGACGAAATCCTCAGCGTCGACAACGCCACACAGCTCCTCGCCAAAGGATTCGACATCACCAAGAACTACAACTACCAGCTGCTCGAACAGAACGAAAAACTGGCACGCCGCAACATCACCATGGCCCGCATGGACCTCACCCCCACCCTCTCGGCCTACTACCAGTACAGCGCCAAGACCTACTTCGGCAAGGACGAAGGCTTCAACATGACCCCGCCCAACATGGTGGGCGCCTCCGTGAGCCTGCCCCTCTTCAGCAGCGGCTCCCGCACCGCCAACATCAAGAGCGCCAAAATCGACTACCAGGAGGCCCTCAACTCCAAGCGCCAGGCCGAAGACGGCCTGAAGGTGCAATACAACCAGCTCAGCTTCGACCTGGCCTCGGCTCTCGAAAACTTCGACATCCAGAGCCGCAACCTCGACGTCACCCGGCGCGTGTTCGACAACATCACCGAGAAGTACAAGTTCGGCCGCGCCAGCAGCCTCGAGGTGACCAACGCCTCCACCGACATCATCTCCGCCCAGAGCAACTACATTCAGGCCGTGATGAGCGTCATCAGCGCACAGCTGGCCCTGGAAAACCTCATCAACGTCGACAACCAGTAAGCAACAACGACCACCAACAGAATAAAACAGAAACGATATATGAATAGAACAATCCGATTAGCAACAGTCCTGCTGGCCGCCGCTGCCCTTGCCGCATGCGGTGGGCAGAGTGGCAGCAACCAGGCCACAACGACACAGAAAGAAGCCGAGAAGGTGAAAGTGCAGACCCTCGAAAGCGAACGCATCGCCAAAACCCTCGAACTGAGCGCCACCCTCGAAGGCTACGAGACCATGAACATCTCGCCCAGCGTGACCGGCCACATCGAACACATCTACGTCGAGGTCGGCAGCCGCGTGCAGAAAGGCTCCATGCTCGTCCGCATGGACCAGACCCAGCTCAACACCACCCGCATCAACCTCGCCTCCACCAAGACCGAGTTCGAACGCGTGAGCGCCCTGAAACAGAGCGGCTCTATCAGCGAACAGGTCTACGACCAGACCAAGGCGGGCTACGACCAGCTGGTCGAAAACGAGCGCTTCCTCGAGCAGAACACCTTCGTAAAGGCTCAGTTCGCCGGCGTCATCAGCGCCAAATACTACGAAGACGGCGAGATGTATGCCGGCCAGCCCATCCTCACCCTCACCCAGATAAGCCGCCTGAAAGCCATCATCAACATCCCCGAGAGCTACTTCCCCTTGGTGAAACAGGGCATGAAGGTCGAAATCGAGAGCGACATCTACCCCGGCCAAATCTTCCCTGCCACCATCGAAATCGTCTACCCCACCATCGACCCCACCAGCCACACCTTCCAGGCCAAGCTGAACATACCTAACTCCTCCGAGAAAATCCGTCCCGGCATGTATGTGCGCACACGTCTGGCCGTGGGCGAGGTCGACGCCATCGTCGTGCCCTACCAGAGCGTGCTGAAGCTCACTGGAAGCAATGACCGCTATGTGTTCGTGGCCGACGGCAACACCGCCCGCCGCGTGGCCGTCACCCTGGGTCAGCGTTTCGACGACCGCATCGAGATTATCCCCGTCGAGGCCGACGCCCTGAAAGCCGGCGACCGCCTCGTCGTGACCGGCCAGGCTCGCCTCGTCGACGGCGCCACCCTGGAAATCGTTGAATAATAAGTAGACTACTGTAAAAAACATGGCTATATACAAAACTGCAATCAACAAGCCCATCACCACCGGCCTCATATTCGTGGCCGTCATCGTGCTGGGCCTCTTCTCGCTGACGCGACTGCCCATCGACCAGATGCCTGAGATGGACCCGCCCTACGTCACCGTCATGACCACCTACGCCGGCGCCAACGCCAGCGACATCGAGACCAACATCACAAAGCTGGTCGAGAATTCTCTCAACAGCGTCGACGGCCTGAAGAACATCACCTCCAACTCGAGGGACAACATCTCGGTGGTAAGCCTCGAATTCGAATGGGGCTCGGACATCGACGAGGCACTCAACGACATCCGCTCCTACGTCGACCTCCTCTACGACAACCTGCCCGACGGCGTCTCACGACCCATGATTCTGAAGCTCAACTCCAGCGCCATGCCCATCATGGTCTACGGCTTCACCGCCAAGGAGAGCTACTCCGGCCTCGACCGCATCCTGGAGGACAACGTGGTCAACGAGCTCAACCGCATCGACGGCATAGGTAACATCACCGTCAGCGGCGCTCCCGAGCGCTACGTGTATATCGACCTCGACCCAAAACAGCTCGATGCCTACGGCATACCCCTGGAGATGGTCGGACAGGCCATCAGCGCCAACAACCTCGACCTGGCCTCCGGCACCGTCAAGATGGGCAAGGAGCAGTACCAGATGCGCGTCAAAGGCGAATACGTGGAGAGCTCCGAGATTGGCGACATCGTGGTCACCACCACCATGCTGGGCAAGCAGGTCTTCGTGCGCGACCTGGCCACCGTCCGCGACACCATCAAGGACCTCTCGCTCGACGAGAAAATCAACGGCAAGGACGGCGCACGTATCATCATCTCGAAGCAGACCGGTGCCAACACGGTGCAGATTGCCCGCGAGGTGCGCGCCGAAATGGAACGCATCATGAAGACCCTGCCCCCCGACATCGAGATGACCAACATCCGCGATGGCTCCGAGGAAATTGTCAACGCCATCAACGGCCTCACGGAGAGTATCTTCTACGCTCTGCTCTTCGTCGTCCTCGTGGTGCTCGTCTTCCTCGGCAACTGGCGTTCCACCATCATCATCGCGCTCACCATCCCCATCTCGCTGGTCACCTCGTTCATCTACCTGCTCCTGGCCGACTCGTCGCTGAACATCATCTCGCTGGCCTCCCTCACCGTGGCCATCGGTATGGTGGTGGACGACGCCATCGTGGTCTTGGAGAACATCACCAAACACATCGAACGCGGCGAGAACCCGCGCGAGGCCGCCATCTGCGCCACCAACGAGGTGTGGACATCGGTCATAGCCACCACCCTGGTCCTCGTGGCCGTCTTCGTGCCACTCACCATGCTGCCAGGCATGATGGGCATCTTCATGAAGGAACTGGGCTGGATTGTCACCATCGTGGTCTGCGTCTCCACCACAGCAGCCATCACCCTCATCCCCATGCTCTCGTCCAAGATGCTCAAAGAGCGCCCCTTCTTCTTCAAGAAGGAAGAGGAGGAAGCCTACGAGCGCAAGCGTGAGCGTAACCTCTACAACCGAACCGTATCGCGCACCTTCAACGCCATCGAGGCCTGGTACGCCAACGTGCTCCGCTGGTGCCTGGCACACAAGCGGCTGACCATGCTCCTCGCCTTTGCCTTCTTCGTCGTCTCTCTCCTGCCCTTCGTCATGGGCAAGATTGGTATGGACTTCATGAAAGAGCAGGACAACGGCCGCATCTCCATCACCGCCGAGCTGCAACGCGGCACACGCATCGAGGAGACCCTCAAGACTGCCCGCCACATGGAAGAGGACGTCTACCGTCTGCTGGGCGACGATGTCATCGTCGTCTCCACGACGGCTGGCTCCAACGACGACGCCGGATTCGCAGCCCTCTTCAACAGCACCACCAACAACAAGATCTCCATGACCATTCGCTGTACGAAGAAGTACGAGCGCGAACGCACCGTCTTCGACATGCAGGAGGACCTGCGACGCTGCTTCGCCGAATACCCCGAGCTCATCAACTACCAGGTGAACCAAGGTGGCGGCATGGGTGGCGGCAGCAACAACTCGCTCTCGGTCGAAATCTACGGCTACAACTTCGACCAGACCACGGCCTTCACCGACGAGCTGCGTCGGCGTGTGGAACAGAACGTGGCCGGCGCCCGCGACACGAAGGTAAGCCGCGACGAAGACCGCGCCGAGCTGAAGATAACCCTCGACAAGCAGAAACTCGCCCTCCACGGACTCAACGAGAGCACCGTGGCCCTCTACGTGCGCAACCGCGTCAACGGCATGACCGCCGGCTTCCTCAAGGAGGACGGCGAGGAGTACAACATCGTGGTGCGCCTGCGCGAGGAATACCGCGACGCCATCTCCGACATCGAGCAGCTCTCCATTCCGACGGCCACAGGCAAGATTGTCAAGCTCGAAGAGCTGGCCAAGGTGGAAGAGTACTGGTGCCCGCCCACCATCGAGCGTAAGAACCGCCAGCGCTACCTCACCCTCTCGGTGATGCCCTACAAGACGTCGCTCCAGGAGCTGGCGCTGGGCGTGCAGAAGGAACTGGACCAGATGAACATCCCGGCCGAGATACACGTCGCACTGGCCGGCAACTACAAGGACCAGCAGGACTCCACGCGCGACATGATGATGCTCGGCATGCTGATCCTGATGCTGGTCTACATCGTGATGGCCTCTCAGTTCGAGTCGTTCTCCAAGCCCTTCATCATCATGTTCTCCATTCCCTTCGCCATAAGCGGCGTGTCGCTGATGATGTTCTTCACTGGCAACAACATCGACATGATAGGCCTCCTCGGCCTCGTGCTGCTCATCGGCATCGTCGTGAAGAACGGTATCGTGCTCGTGGACTACATCAACCTCATGCGTGAACGCGGAATAGCGCTCAACGAGGCCATAGCCCTCAGCGGACAGAGCCGTCTCCGCCCAGTGCTCATGACAGCCTTCACCACCATCCTGGGTATGATACCTATGGCCACGTCCAACTCCGAAGGATCCGAGATGTGGACGACGATGGGCCTCGTGGTGATAGGCGGTCTGACCGTCTCCACCTTCGTCACGCTCATCGTGGTGCCGGTGCTCTACGGCGTCTTCAACCGCCGCGGCGACATAGAGAAGAAAGAGAAAGAACGTCGCAAGTTCGTCTTCATGAACATACAACTCGACGACTAACACTCACAACTTAACACTTAACACTCAACACTTATGAAAAGCGTATTGATAATATACAACCAGGCCAACAACGAGCGCGTGGAGTACATGCTGGACACGCTGGGCATCCGCGGCTTCACCTTCTGGGAGAACGTGCAGGGTCGCGGCAACGTAAACGGCGACCCCCACCGCGGCACGCACACATGGCCCGAGATGAACAACGCCATCATGACCGTCGTGGAGGACTCGAAAGTGGAAGAGCTGCTGACGGCGGTGCGCAAGCTGGACCGCCGCAACGAAGAGGTCGGCATCCGTGCCTTCGTCTGGGACATCACAGCCTCCACCCTCTAACCCCTCCCCCCTGGGGTTGCAGACGTCCCGTCTGCAACCCCCACCCTCTCTACCCCCTCTCTACCCCCTCTCTACCCCTACTCTACCCCCTCCCTGGGAACGCGGACGTCCCCGTCCGCCCCCTCCGCTCCAATAATTTCAATTTTCAACTTTCAATTTTCAATTAATCAAAGCCCCGAAGGACCGGCAGCCCATCCTGCCAAACCCTTCGGGGCTTCCCAGTTCTTCCAATCCCTCCCTTCTACCTCACCACCACAACCCTCCGCGCCGCATAGTCCCCCACCTTCACCAGATCCCCCCCCATGCGGCAGCACAGGACTCTCTCTGCCTTGTGTGGGATATAGAAAAAGAAAAACGCGTAGCAAAAAGAAGATTTACAAGATTTCCAAGATCTCGCCAGCCGGGAGAAAAAGAAAAAATAAATTTATAGATCACGCGCTGCGGGAGAAAAAACGCGCAGCGGAAAAATAAGATTTACAAGATTTCCAAGATCTCGCATTGCGGGAGAGAGAAAAAATAGATTTATAAATCACGCGCAGCGGGAGAAAAAAAAACGCGCAGCAAAAAAGAAGATTTACAAGATTTCCAAGATCTCGCATTGCGGGAGAAAAGAAGAACGCGCAGCGGAGAAGAGGAACACGCGAAGCGGAGACAACCCTAGAAGTTGTACCTCACCAGCAGACACAGACGGTGATTAGCAACCTGATGGAGATTAGCGTCTTGCCGCACCGAGCCGTCACTGTCAAGATCTCCGTAGGTAACAGCGGTCCATTCGTACTCGAGACCGATATTGAACGCCTTGACATTGTACGAGATAGCCGGTGCTATACGGTAAAGACTGTTGAGGTGGGTGAAGCTGTCGCCGCCCTTCATATAGATGCGGTAGTCGCCGGCACCGCTGAAATCGTGGAGTTGCGTCCCCGCGCCGAGGTTCTTCATATAGCCGAGAAAGAGATTGGCCTTCACCTTGCGGCCGAAGGCGATGTTCAGGTAGCTGATGGTGGCCCGCATGGGGCTGTACTGCCACGAGCCGTCGGGGGCGACACCCGTGACGGCGTAGCCCACAAGCTGGTTGAGGTGGCTGGTGTTCGATGCCAAGAGGCTACGGAACTTCACGCTCCACAGGCCGCTTACGTACTGAGCGTAGATCGTGGGCGAGAAGGACATCACCGTCTCGTCGACCTTGCGGGTCACGCCGCCGGCGTCGACGCCATGAGTGCGCGGGACAAGGAGCTGTGCGTCGACAGCGAGCTGGGCATACCACGGGCCGCTTTTCAGGTTGAGCCCCAGGAAGGCTTCGGGCCAGAGGGCGTGGTGGGCGTAGTCGACGGATGCTGTCGAGGTGGGGTCGGAGGCACTCTTGGGGCCGTTGTTCATGTACTGCATCTGCCACAGCAGGGCGGCCGTGTATCCGCAGGGCCCCCAGTAGCGGCTGGCGCGGATCTGCGGCGCGCGGCTGTGGGGACGGAAGGGGGCGCCGGCGGCCATGCCCAGCACATCGGGCATGATACTGCCGCTCATCGGGTGCCAGTCCTGGCCGACGACGAGTTCGCGGTCGGCGTCAAAGAGGCGGAGGTAGGCAAGGCGCAGACGGAGCACGTGGTTGTTGGAACCGAAGCCGCCGAAGTCGCCCTCCAGCTTGGCACCGCTTTTGAGCCCCATTATGCGTGGACCCGCAGCGTTGATGCCAAAACGCGAGGTGAGGGCCTGCAGCTGCATGTTGGCAACGTCGTTCAGGTCGGCGCTGTGGTCCTCGTTCCACGCCTCGTCGTAGGGCTGCATATTGTATTCGCCGCCGGTGACGGAGTAGGTCTTGCGACTGTCGAAGGTGAGGTAGTTGCGCACAAAACCGTACAGCTTCACCGACACCTTGTTGGTGTCCTGTGCCGAGGCGGCTATGGTGGCGAGCAGCAGGGCTGCAAACAGCAGTGTTCTCTTCATAGTAACATATAGTTTTAGTTGACTTCTATAAACAACCCCGTAGGGGCTTCATTCGTTTTTTCTCTATTCTTTCCGGCTGCAAAAGTACCACACAATTGTTACATCCCTATTACGAAACGGTTAAGATATTGTTAAGTTTAGTCCTCGGCATTGCTACCACCGTCGGGGACGCAACTCCAGGCGTTGGTACACAGGAAAATGAAAAGTGGAAAGCGGGCCGACGACGTCATGCGCAGCTTCACTTTCCACTTTCCGTTTCCCATTTTCCACTCTCTTCTTTCTTTATGCCAGAAGGACAAGCAACTGGGCGGTGAAGATGCGGAGGAACATGGTCAGGGGATAGACGGTGGCGTAGCCGGTGTTGGGCAGCTTGCAGCCGTCGGGGGCCATGTTGTTGGCAAAAGCAAGCGTGGGCGGGTCGGTGTGGCTGCCGCCGATAAAGCCCATCAGCGTGTAGTAGTTCATCTTCAGCACCAGACGTCCGAAGAGGCCCACCAGCAGCGGGGGGACGATAGTGATAATGACGCCGTAGAGGATCCACATGTAGCCGCCGGCCTGGATGGTGGCGAGGAAGCTGCCGCCGGCGCTGAGGCCGACTCCGGCAAGGAAGAGGGCGATACCCACCTCGCGCAGCATCCACACACCGTGGCTCTCGGTGAACTCGGCCGTGAACCAACCCTTCTTCACACCCAGCCAGGCTCCGACAAGGCTCACCACCAGCGGTCCGCCGGCGAGACCCAGTTTGACGGGGGCCGACATGCCGACGGGTATGGGAATGGAACCCAGGAGAATGCCGACGGCAATGATGACGAAGATGGGGATGAGGTTGACCTTGTGGCGCTGCGAGACGGGGGTGGCCTTCTTCTCGGCGGGCTCGACGGTGGTGTCGTCGGCCACAGGTTCTTTCTTCAGGTCGATGCGGCACAGCGGACGCAGCAGCAGGCAGACAGCAATCATGCCCACCACCGCCAGCGGGTAGGCCACGGCGTAGCCGGCGGCCAGCTGGTCGGCGGCGTCACCCATGCCGAGGTCACGGACCGTCTGCTGGGCGGCCGAGAGGCCGGGCGTGTTGGTCACGGCGCCGGTGTAGACACCCGCCATGTCGGTCAGGCTCTGGTCGGCCGTCTTGGCGATGATGTAGGTGATGAGGACTCCAAGGGCCACATTGACGAGGGCCATGCCGTTCATAGCCAGGCCACCCTTCTTGAAGCTCTTGAAGAAACCGGGGCCCACCTGCAGACCGACGGCTGTGACGAAGAGGATGAGTCCGAACTCTTTGATGATGTGCAGCATCTCGCCGTTGCACTGCACGCCAAGGGCGCTGATGAGGATGCCCACGAAGAGCACCCAGGTGATGCCAAGGGTAACACCCTTGATTTTCAGCCTGCCCAGCAGCAAGCCAGCGAAGATAGAGACGGAGAGCATCAGCACCGTGGTGCCGACACCTCCACTGGTAAGCAAGTTAGTAAACCACATAGTTTCAGTTATGAATTATGAGTAAAAAAGTCAAGAGTTAAGAGCTAAGAGGAGCACCTGAGAGGGGCTACCCTAACTCTTAACTCTTAACTCCTAACTACTTGACTGCTTAGTCGCCCAGCGTGGCAACCATGACAGCCTTGATGGTGTGCATGCGGTTCTCGGCCTCGTCGAAGACAATGCTGTTCTCGCTCTCGAACACCTCCTCGGTGACCTCGATGCCGTCGAGACCGAACTTCTCGTTCACGTCGCGGCCAGCCTTGGTCTCAAGGTTGTGGTAAGCGGGCAGGCAGTGCATGAATTTGCACTTGGGGTTGCCGGTCTTCTTCATGAGGTCGGCGTTGACCTGGTAGGGCATCAGCATCTTGATGCGCTCTTTCCACACGCTGTCGGGTTCGCCCATCGACACCCAGATGTCGGTGTAGATGAAGTCGAGGCCCTTCACGCCCTTCTCGACGTCGTCGGTGACGGTGAGCTTGGCGCCGGTTTCCTTGGCGATCTCCTGGCACTTCTTGACGAGCTCCTTGGCGGGCTGCAGTTTCTTCGGGGCGATGATGCGGATGTCCATTCCCATCTTCACGCCACCAACCATCAGGCTGTTACCCATGTTGTAGCGGGCATCGCCGATATAGGCGAACTTCACCTGGTTGAGGGGCTTGTCAGTGTGCTCCTGGATGGTGAGGAAGTCAGCCAGAATCTGGGTGGGGTGTGCCTCGGCGGTAAGACCGTTCCACACGGGCACGCCAGCGTATTTGGCCAACTCCTCGACGGTGGCCTGGTCGAAGCCACGGTACTCTATGCCGTCGAACATGCGACCCAGCACGCGGGCCGTGTCCTTCATGCTCTCCTTGATGCCGATCTGGCTGCCGGTGGGACCCAGGTAGGTCACGTGGGCACCCTGGTCGTGGGCGGCCACCTCGAAGGAGCAACGGGTGCGGGTCGAGGTCTTCTCGAAGATAAGGGCGATGTTCTTGCCCTTCATGCGGGGCTGCTCGGTGCCGGCATATTTGGCGCGCTTCAGGTCGCGGGCCAGGTCGAGCAGATAGTTCAACTCCTTCGGCGTAAAGTCGAGGATCTTCAGAAAGTTGCGGTTTCTTAAATTGTAAGCCATTTCTATAAGGTTTAATATTAATATTTCAATCCTTTCCCCGCCCCGCGCAATCCATAGGATTTATAGATTTCCGCCGCAGGCGGGACTACTGCCTATCTCACGATACGGGTGCCGCAGTTGGGGTTGTCCAGCTGGCCGGCCTCGGTGATGATGCACTCTTTGCCGCCGTTCTCGACAAACATGATGGCGGCCCTCACCTTCGGTGCCATGCTGCCCTCGGCAAACTGCCCCTCGGCAAGGTACTGCTTGGCCTGGGCCACCGTGATGGTGTCCAGCGCCTGCTCGTTCTCCTTGCGGAAGTTGATGTACACTTTGGGGACGTCGGTGAGGATGTAGAACTCGTCGGCACCGATTTCTACGGCACACAGGGCGCTGGCCAGGTCCTTGTCGATGACGGCCTCTACTCCGCGCACATAGTCGCTCTCCTCCACCACCGGAATGCCGCCGCCACCCACGGTGACCACGATGTGGCCCGCCGTAGCCAGCTGCTTTACAATCTTGATATTGTTAATACGCACAGGTTTGGGAGAGGCCACCACCTTGCGCCATCCGCGGCCCTTGGGGTCCTCCTTGTAGACCGCACCCGTCGCGGCAGCCAGCTCGTCGGCCTGCTCCTTAGTGTAGTACGGGCCAACCGGCTTGGTCGGGTTCTGGAACATGGGGTCGAGCTTGTTCACAGCCACCTGCGTCACCAGCGTCACCACGTCGCGCTGTATGTCGTGGCGCGCCATGACGTTGCGCAGCCCCATCTCTATCAGATAGGCTATAGAACCCTGAGTCTCTGCGACACAGAAGTCCATCGGCATTGCCTCCACACCAGCCGACTTGCCGGCCTCGTGCTGAAGCATCACGTTGCCCACCTGCGGGCCATTGCCGTGACCTATCACTATGTTGTAGTTGCGTTTCAAGAGTGCCGAAAGGCTCTCGCATGTATTCTCTACATTCTGCAGCTGTTCCTGGTAGGTACCTTTCTGGCCGCTGCGCAAAAGGGCGTTACCGCCGAAAGCCACCACTGCGAGTTTTCTCATATCAGAGTCTATTTTGCTATTTTACAATTCCTTATATCCCTCCCTCGCTCGAGGAAGAAAGTGCAAATATACGAAAAAAAATCATACCGCCAAACTTTTTGTCGTCAAGACCTTAGACTTTGACTGCCGCCAGCATGCTCCCTCTCTACACCCTCTCTACCCCCTCTCTACCCCCTCTCTGGGTCCTCTCTACCCCCTCTCTG
>CAMVAA010000051.1 GCA_947165345.1 uncultured Bacteroidales bacterium | reverse complement strand
GGGGGGGGGGGGGGGGGGAGGGGGGGGGGGGGGGGGGGGGGGGGGGGGGGGGGGAGGGGGTAGAGAGGGACGTGTTTTTTGCTGGTGGCGAGGGTGCGTTTTCGGAGCTACCGTGCTGGCGGTGTTTTGGCTGGCGGCAGTTCTATTTTTGGCTGCACCTCTTGTGCCGGGGAGGGTGTCTGCAGGGCGGCGGAGGGCGGTTGGTGAGGGTATGTGGCTGATTACGAAACGGTTGCGCTGTAGGGTGGATTTTTTTTTTGTGGAATGTGTTTTTTTTCGTATGTTTGCAATTCGAAATGGTATATAAAAAGATGTAATATGAAACGTTTTTTCATTGCATTGATGTCGTGTCTCCTGCTTGTGGGAGCGGGTACCGAGCTTCAGGCCCAGACCAAGAAGACTTCGAAGAAGGCCCGGACCACGCAGACCACCAAGAAGAGCAGCAATAAGAAAAAGAAGAAAGAGGCCGCTCCGGTGGCGCCGGTCGTGACCGACGTGGAGCTGCCCTACAACTCCAATGACTGCATCTTCGCCATTCCCCTGGATTTGGACAAGCCATACGGACCCACCACGGCCCCCGACGGAGGCGGTCGCATACAGGAGATTGTGGCCGACAAGAACCATCCCAATCTCTTTGAGCGTGAGCACAACTCGGTGTGGTACAAGATAAAGGTGCCGTACAACGGCTACCTCGAGATAAGCATCGTCCAGAAGAACCGCTGGGACGACTACGACTTCCTGGTCTACAAGAACACGGGCACCTACTTCTCGAATCAAGTCATTCAGAACAAGGTGCTTCCTGTAGCCGTGAACCTGGGAGCCGTCGACAGTTCGTCGCTGGCCGCCGCGGCCCTGAGCGGTGCCGACCGCAAGAAGCAGCCTACGGCGGTGCGTACCGCCGTCAAGACGGACCAGGGCGTCATGCCCAGCTTTGACGCGCCGGTCGAGGCCAAGCCCACGATAGGCATGAACGCCGACGCCACGGCCAAGATGCTCACCAAGAAGCAGTATGGCGGCTTCATCAAGTCGATACCGGTCCGCATGGGCGAGGAGTACTATATCGTCCTTGACGGCTATTCGCGCAACTGCGAGGGGCATACCATCACCGTCAGCGTACACGCCGATGCCTACGAGCCGCTGGTGCTCTTCTACGACCGCAAGGCACGCCGCTATGTCGACGTGGACCTCATGATCCTCGAGCGTGGCAACGGAGCCGAGCGCCCCGTGGTGCAGCAGAGCCACTTCCGCGGCGGCAAGGTGAAGTTCGTTCCTGGTTTCAGCTACACGCTCTATGCCAAGCACGACGGCTATTTTTCGATATTCCGTGAGTTTTCGGCCCGTGACCTGATGCTGCGCGACACCGTGATGCTCTACCAGATGGAGCGCACCGAGCGCGGCTCCACGTTCCAGGTCAAGGACCTTTACTTCGAGGTTGACGAGGCCACCCTTATCGGCAATCCCGACTCGGTCCTAATGGACTATGTGGCCATGTTCCGAAACCACCCCGACGTGACTTTCCTCGTGAAGGGATATGTGCAGAGTTACGGCGTCAACGTGGAGAACGACATGCTCCTTTCGCTCGACAGAGCCAAGTCGGTGAAGGAATACTTTGTGAATCACGGCATCGCCGCTGAGCGCATCACCACCACCGGCATGACCAAGAACGAGATTAAGCGTGCCGCCGCCGCTGCCTTGGACCGCGGTGGTGGATTCAGCACTGTCAAGGCCGAGATTATAATCACCGGCAAGCTGGGTGACCTAAAGACCGAATAGCAACTGACAAGAGTATGAAAACAAGGATTATAACGCTGCTGGCAATGATGTCGGCAGCGTTTTTGGCACATGGCCAGACCGATTGGAAGGCCATCGACAGGCTCCTCGACGAAGGGTCGTACACCTCCGCTTACGAGCGTAGCCGCGAGGTTTATGTCCGGCGTGGTGCCACGGGAAGTGACCGTCTTGTGGCGGCTATGTATATGGCAAGGGCTGCCGCCAACTATCAGGAGGATGTGCGCGACAGTGCTGAGGCGCGCTATCGCGCTCTGCTGCCGCAGTTGGCGCCGCTGGAGAGAGCCATATGCCACGCTTTCCTGGGCGAGTACGACTCGGCACTTGTCTACAGCGACGTACTGAAGCAGACCCCGGTGGGGCGCATCAAGCAGTATTGCGAGGGCGGCAAGGGCGAAAACATGACTCCTACGGCTTTCGATGTTGTGGTCGTTCAGATGCAGGGCAATTACCAACTGAAACCACAGCGACGTGTGGAACTGCAGCAAATGCTGGTGGCTTTCCATGCCCAGGACAAGGACGACGGCCTGCGCATCTGGCACGACCTGCACTTGCTCGACATCATGTCAGAGGTGCCCAACCAGCATATAGACCTGCCGACCATCCAGTCATACATCAATAAGTATCGCTGCACCGCCAGCCGACGGATTACTGGATTTTACTACAAAGCTGCTGAACTTTGCAACCGTCAGGGAGACTTTGTGCAGGCTGTGCGCTACTGCGACACCGCTATCAGCCTCTTCCCCAAGAGCGAAGGAGGCGTGGACTGTGCCAACCTGCGGAACGACATATTGGCCAAGCGCGTCTGGCTCGAAGGACAAGGCCTGACGGTGATGCCCGGTGTGGCGTCGCCCCAGCGGGTGCGCTACCGCAACCTCACGCAGCTGTGGTTCCGAGTGGTGCCCTACATCGAGAACTACCGCTGGGATTCGAGGAGCAAGGCACAGATGCTGCGGGCCAGGACCATCGAGGAGTGGAGCCTGACGCTGGTCTGCAACGACAGTCACCGCTACGAGGAGGCCTACTTTGCCGTGCCGGCTCTCAAGGCCGGGCGCTACCTGCTGATGGTGTCGCCGTCGGAGGATTTCCGCAAGGAGGGCTTCATGGCCTACGAGGTGCACTGCACCGATATGGTGCATGTGGGACTCGGCAACGGCAACGACCTGCTCGTCGACCGCCGCAGCGGCAAACCCATCGTGGGGCAGGAGGTGCGGCTGGAGCGTCAACCAGGCAATTCCAATCTCAAGAAGGTGCTGAGCACCACGCACACCGATGCCGACGGACGCTTCCGTTTCGACTACAGCGGTGTGCAGCGATGGAGCGACTACCTCGTCATCGAGCGCGATGGCTACCGCCTGCTGAAGAACTACTATAGCAATATGGCAAGCGACTATACCGACAGTACCCTGCAGTGCGAGCTGCGGGTCGACCGGCCCATCTACCGGCCGGGCGACACCGTGCACGCTGCCGCGCTGGCCTACCATAGCGACGGCCGTGACGGCATGGTGGCCACGGGTTGCCGTCTGCGCATCGTGCTCAACGATCCCAACGGTCAGCAGGTGGCCGAGGACAGCGTGCTGACCGACGACTACGGTGTGGCGGCGACCGCCTTCGTCCTGCCCACCGACCGTATCGCCGGGCAGTACGCATTGTGGATCTACAACGGTCAGCGGCGCGTGTGTGCCGAGTGGTTGCGCGTCGAGGAGTACAAGCAGCCGCGCTTCATGGTCAGCGTCAACCTCGCCGAGGGGCAGGGAGCACCGGCCTTCGGCAAGGAGTGCACGGTGCAGGGAATGGCCACGGCCTACAGCGGCGTGCCCGTGGGGGGCGCCCGTGTGCAGTATAAGGTCAGCCGCTCGCGCCTGCATTATTGGGGCTGGCGGAATTGGAATTATGAATACGACCCACAGGTGACCGAGGGCGAGGTGACCGCTGCCGCCGATGGCTCGTTCAGCATCAGCTTCGTGCCCGAGGTGGACAGCACCGTTGAGCTCGACAGCAGCACCGCCTTCCGCTACACCGTGCATGTCGATGTCACCGACCTCAACGGCGAGAGCCACGAAGCCAGCACCAGTATGCGTGTGGGCTTCCGCAACACCTTCATCGGGTTGGAGCAGGACGCCCTCGAATACCGCGAGTTGCCGAGGCTCGACCTGCACCTGCGGGACATCAACGACCGTCCGCTGCAGGGCAGCATGCATGTCAAGGTGGAGCGTCTGCAACGACCCATGCAGCCGCTGCTGGTGCATGACGCTATGGTGGCATACAAGGTACACCACACGATGAGCGAGGTGGAGTGGCGCCGCCTGTTCCCGCTCTATGCCTACGATAATTCTGATGTACTGTCTTCGAACTGGCCGGTGGCGCAGACCGTCGTGGAGGGCGAGTGGAAGGTGGACGGTGACGAGCGCATCGACCTGCCGCAGCTCATCTCGGGTTACTACCGCATCACGGCCACCACCCAGGGCGCCGAGCCCCTGGAGCATACCCTCTGCCTGACGCGCAAGGACGCCCGCCGCGTGGAGAGCGGCAGGCTCCTCTGGCATGACCTCGACAAGCGCCGTGCTGAGGTGGGGGAGAGGGTGACATTGCAGTTCGGCTCCGCCTTCACGGGCACACAGATATATTATATGTTACGCGTAGGTAAGGAAGACCGCGTGTTCCGTCGCGTGGATTGCCGCGACGACGCCATCCATACCGAATACATCGACGTGGACAGCTCGATGCTCGGTGGCTTCAAGGTGGAGCTCTTCACCGTCCGCGAAGGCATCGTGGAGCAATGGAACGAGACCGTCGAGGTGCCCTTCAGCCACAAGGAGCTGAAGGTGGCAATCAGCACTTTCCGCGACAAGTTGCTACCTGGTGAGACCGAGGAATGGACCATTCGAGTGGAAAGTGGAAAGAGTAAAGTGGAAAGTGGTTTGATTATGGCGATGTACGACGACGCGCTGAACAGCTACGGTGGCTCCGGCTGGGGCTTCTGGCCGTGGCAGCGCAACAGTTCGGCGTGGATGGACTACGATCGCATCGGGGACAATGGCTATCCCGCCGACTGGCTGGTGCACGCCACCCGACCGGGCTACAGCGGCACCTACCCCATCGTGTGGACCCTCGTCGAGGCCCTGCCTTACTACAACCGTTGGCGCAGCGGCCGCATCATGTACAAGACCGCCGCAGCGCGCAACAACGCCGTCGTGGAATTGTCCGTGGTGGAGGACGATGCCGTAGTCGAAGAGAGCGCCACGGCGCGTGGCGAGAGCGGCAATGTGAGCATACAAGCCTCGATGAGCGATGAGGTGGAGGAGATGGTGATTCAAACTGCCGAGGAGGAACCTGTCGCCGTAGGCGGAGTCGGCTACAGCGACGGCGGCGCGCAGCCCGAGGTGCAGGTGCGCACCAACCTCAATACGTTGGCCTTCTTCGCCGCCGACGTGCGCACCGACAGCACTGGCACTGCCACCTATCGCTTCACGGTGCCCGAGCTGCTCACCCGATGGAATGTCAAAGGACTTGCATTCACCAAGGATCTCAAGATAGGCATCCTCGACAAGACGCTCGTCACCAGCAAGCCGCTGATGGTGCAGCCCAACATGCCGCGCTTCCTGCGCAGCGGCGACTCGCTGAGTCTGATGGCCAAGGTGGTGGTGGCGGAGCCGAAATCGGCTCCAGTTCCGGTGGAGGTGGCTTTCCTGCTGACCGATGCCGCTACGGGTGACACACTGTGTCACCATACCGAACATGTGCTGGTGAAGGATGCGGCGCAGGTGATGTTCGACGTGGAGGTGCCGCAGGGGGTCTACGTGGCCACCTACAAGATTGTGGCGCGTGCCGAGGGCATGAGCGACGGCGAGCAGGGACAGGTGCCGGTGGTCACCAACCGCCAGGCCGTCACCCTCAGCCAGGCCCTCTACATCAACGGGGCGGGGGAGAAGCACTTTGCCATGCCCGAGTGGCAGGCCGGCAGCACGAGCCGCGAGCCCCTGCTGGTGGCCGCCGAGGTGACCGGCAGCCCCCTGTGGCTGGCCGTCAAGACAATGCCTTACCTCGGCGACCTGGAGAGCCCCTCCACCACCTACCTCGCCAGCCAGCTGCACATCAACACCCTCGGACGGGAGATCCTGAAGCGGCTGGATGTCCTGGGCAATCTGGAGAAGCAGGAGAAGCTCGGGGAGAACCGCGACAGCCGCCTGCGGATGAACGAGGACGTGAAGCAGCCCCTGCTGCAGGCCACGCCGTGGGTGCGTGCCGCCCTGGCCGAGGAAGATCAGATGGCGGCCGTGAAGAACTACTTCGACATCGCGCGCCTCGACAAGCAACTGGCCGAGGTGGCAAAACAGCTGACCGAGCGGCAGAATGCCGACGGCGGCTGGAGCTGGATGCCCGAGGGCCGCAGCAGCCTGTGGGTGACGCAGCAGGTGCTGCAAAACTTGAGAGTGGAGAGTGAAAAGTGGAAAGTGGAGTCCGGAAAAGCATTGAAATACATCGACCGCGAGCAACAGGCCCACTACGACCGCTATATCAAGCCCTACCTCAAGAAGGGTTACAAGTGGGAACCGACCAATATCGACTACCTCTACACCCGTTCGTTCTACGGCAAGGCAAAGACCGAGGCCTACCGCTTCTACTACGACAATGCCCTGAAGCACTATCGTAGCTATGAGAGCCTCTACACCCAGGCCCAGCTAGCCCTCATTTTCGTCCGCCACGGTGACCGCAAAGAAGCCCTCGACCTGCTGCGCCGCTTGAAGGAGAAGTCGCTCACCAGCGACGAGATGGGCATGTATTGGCGCGACAACCGAAGCGGCTGGTGCTGGTACCAACGCCCCATCGAGACACAAGCCTTGCTGATACAGGCCTTCGCCGAGATTACCCCCGACGACCGGCAGACCATCGGCCAGATGCAGCAATGGCTGCTGAAGCAGAAGCAGACCACCCACTGGGGCAACGACCGCGCCACGTCCCATGCCATCGAGGCGCTGACGGTGGGTAACGGCTCGACGGTGGAACATACCGGTAGTCAGGTGGATCTGACTGTATTCGGCGCTCCCTTGACGACTACGGCCACAGGCCTCGAAGGCTACCGACAGCAGCGCTGGACAGGCACCGCCCTCGACAGCCTGCGCGCACACCACAGCAGTCACATCACCATCAGCAAACAGGATGACGGCATTGCCTGGGGTGCCGTATACTACCAGTTCGTTGACGACATGGACAAGATTCCGTCGTCGGACATGGGGATAACTGTCCATCGCACCTACATCCACCACGGACCACTCCATGTGGGCGACAAGGTCACGGTGCGTATTGACATCCAGTGCGACCGCACAATGGAGTACCTCGAACTCGTCGACGGACGCCCCTCCTGCGTAGAACCCCTCACTTCACGGGCCGGATGGCGTTGGAGCGACGGACTGAACTACTACATCACCGTCAACCAGACTGACACCCGCTGCTACATAGAGCGGATAGAAAAGGGAAAATACCGGTTCGAATATGACGTATACGTCACCAACCCCGGCAACTTCCTCAGTGGACCGGTCACCATCCAGTGCATGTATGCCCCCGAGTTTCGCGCTACAGCATCCGCCCAGAAAATGACGGTGGAATAGTCCAGGTTGGAACATTGTGGAAAAAAAAACTTTGCATAGCCGTTGCGGGATGCAAAGTTTTTTGTATATTTGCAAATTCACAACAGCATTTGCTTTTTGGCAAAGGCGTTGTGTATTAAGTAATAATAGTATAATATGAGAGAAAGAAATATAACCCCATGCAAAGTGGATGTGTCGTCGGAGACAGGACGGCTGCGGGCGGTGCTGCTTCACAGACCCGGAGTGGAGATAGAACGCATGACACCACTCAACGCCGCACACGCCCTCTACAGTGACATCCTGAACAAGCCTATCGTTGACACCGAATACGCCAACTTCTGCGGTGTGCTGGAGAAGTGGACCGACGTGTACTATGTTGAAGACATACTGGAAGAGCTGCTGAAAGACAGCGATGTGCGCCGTCGGCTGGTGGAACTCAGCTGCGACATGGACGACTGCGAGGACGAATTGTCGGAACAATTGCTGCAGATGGATAACAAACAGCTGGCAGCAGCCCTGATAGAAGGCTACGAAGATCCCGAGTGGGACGGTGTGGACGACGAGCGCTACCTGCTGAAGCCGCTGTACAACCTCTTCTTCACCCGCGATGCCTCGAGTACCGTCTACAACAGGGTGCTCATCAACTCGATGAGCTTCGAGGTGCGTGAGCGCGAGACGCTGATCTACAAGGCTATCTTCGAGAAATTCTTCAAGGTGCCCACCCTGAACGCAATGGCCTGGAACCATGACGCCCGAACCGAAGGCGGTGACGTGCAGATTGCCTCGCCCGACCTGCTGTGTATTGGCCAAGGTATACGAACCAACACCCTCGGCATAAAATATCTGGCGCAGACATTCGCCAGCGAGCGCCAGAAGTTCAACATACTGGTGCAGGAGTTGCCCAAGAGTCCCGAGTCGTTCATCCATCTCGACATGGTCTTCACCTTCCTCGGCAAGCACCAGTGCATGGCCTTCGAACCCATGCTGAAGAAGACGGGCCTTTTTGCCGGCAAGGACACCACGCTGATAACCATAGACGGAGGCAAGATAAGCTACACCAAGTTCCCCAACATAGTGAAGGGCCTGCAGCACCTGGGCTGGGACATAGAGCCCGTGATAGGTGGTGGGAGCGACCCGTGGGAGCAGCTGCGCGAGCAGTGGCACAGCGGAGCCAACTTCTTCGCACTGGGCGATGGCAAGGTCATGGGCTACCGCCGCAACACACATACCATAGACGCGCTTGACAAGGCCGGCTTTGCCGTGCTCAACGCCGAGGACATCGTGAGCGGACGCGTGGACATGAACAGCTACGAGAAGTTCGTGGCCGCCTTCCCGGGCAGTGAGCTGCCCCGCGCAGGTGGCGGTGCCCGCTGCATGACGATGCCGATTTTGCGTGATTGACAGAGAGAAAGCAAACAAACCAACAAACAAAATAATGAAGCAATACCATTTAGCAAACAACATTATAGGTTGGGTCATTTGTGCCATAGCCTGTACTGTGTACATCATGACGGCGGAGGCTACTGCGTCGTGGTGGGACTGTGGTGAATATATCTCCACGGCCTTCAAACTGCAAGTGGGGCATCCCCCTGGAGCACCTACGTTCCAGTTGCTTGGACGTCTCTTCTCGATGTTCTCGAGTCCCGAGACAGCAGCCCATGCGGTCAACGTGATGTCGGCTGTATGCAGTGGATTTACCATCCTCTTCCTCTTCTGGGGCATTACGCTGCTCGGAAAGCATTTGCTGCCCGACCCCAAGAACCCGTCGCTCAAAGACTGGCGCACATGGGGAGTGTTTGCAGCCGGTGTGGTAGGTTCGTTGGCCTACACGTTCAGTGACACCTTCTGGTTCTCGGCCGTAGAGGGCGAGGTGTATGCCATGAGCAGTTTCTTCACCGCGTTGGTGTTCTGGGCGATACTGAAATGGGAGGAGCAGAGCGAGGACCCGCACGCCCTGAGGTGGCTGATACTCATATCGCTGCTGATAGGTGTGGCTATCGGTGTCCACCTGCTCAACCTGCTCACTGTGCCGGCCATATTCTATGTAGTGTACTTTAAGAAGTGGCCCAAGACGACTTGGAAGGGATTCCTCGTCACGGGTGTGCTTTCGGTGGTCACGCTTGGTGTGATACTGTGGGGTATCATACCTGGTATTGTGAACGTAGACTCTGCGATTGACGTCTTCTTCGTCAACACGCTGGGCCTTCCGTTCAACAGCGGAACCATCTTCTTCTTCACCCTGCTGGCGGTGCTGGTGGTGTGGGGACTGTGGTACACACAGAAGAAGCAGAAGCCTGTGTGGAATGCAGCAGTGTTGAGTTTCGCCATGCTGGTCATCGGCTACTCGACCTTCTTCGTGCTCGTTATCCGAGCCAATACCAACACGCCGCTCAACGAGAACGCCCCGAAGGATGCCGTTGCGATGCGTGCCTATCTGGGCCGCGAGCAGTATGGCGACACGCCGCTCTTCACCGGCCAGTTCTACACGGCCGGCAACCCTGTGAGCGCCAAGGAGGGATACACAAAGTATGTGCGCGGAAAGAACGAGGAGGGCAAGGACCGCTATATCGTGGCCTCCCATGCACAGAAGTTCGTGTACCGCGAGCAGCATACGGGCGTCTTCCCGCGAATGTGGAGCAACGACAGCAAACGCGACCATCCGCGTTTCTATGAATACTGGGCCGGAAAGGTCTATGGCGACCAGAAACCGTCGGGAGGCCAGAATCTCAAGTTCTTCAACCGCTACCAGCTGGGTTGGATGTACTGGCGCTACTTCATGTGGAACTTTGCAGGACGCCAGAATGACGAGCAGGGCCACTACTTCAACGATGACGGCACGCGCGATTACCTGCGTGGCAACTGGATAAGCGGCATCAAGTTCATCGACGAGGCCCGCCTCGGACCCCAGGACAACCTGCCCGAAGCTATGGAGAACAACAAGGCCCGCAACAAATACTACATGTTGCCGCTGCTGCTGGGTATCATAGGTCTGGTGTACCACATACGCAAGCACCCCAAGGATGCGTTCGTTGTGTTCATCATGTTCTTCATGACCGGTTTGGCCATTGCCATCTACCTGAATATGCCGCCCAAGCAGCCGCGCGAGCGTGACTATGCTTTTGTGGGTTCGTTCAGTTTCTATGCCATCTGGATAGGATTGGGTGTGATGGCGCTGGCAGAGTGGATCAGCAAGTGCTTCAAGAAGAACGAAGAGAAGGCGTACAAGGTGGTGCTGCCGGTTGTCTTCGTGGCCAGTATGGCCGGTGTGCCGTGCCTGATGGCCGCCGAGAACTGGGACGACCACGACCGCTCGGAGAAGTACGCTGCCCGCGACTTTGCGCAGAACTATCTGAAGAGTGTGGGCAAGAACGGAGTCCTGATAACCTTCGGCGACAACGACACCTTCCCCCTGTGGTACGCCCAAGAGGTGGAAGGCACCCGTACGGACGTCCGCATACTCAACTACACCCTGTCGGGAATGCACTGGTACGTGGAGCAGCTGTACAACAAACTCTACGACAGCGACGCCCTGCCGTTCACGCTGCCCAAGAGCTACTATGGGCTGGGAAGCGATATGTTCTCGGTGGTGGACCGCTCGGCCGACTATCTGGAGGTGACCGACGTGCTGGGCATGCTGCGCGACTACCCGGACCGCTTCACCATCCGCGACCCGCGCGGCGGCGAAAGCGTCATGTACATCCCCACCAAACGTTTCAAGATTACGCTTGACATACCGGCGCTTGTCGAGGCGGGTGTCATACCGGCCGAGATAGCCCCGATGGTCAATCCCGAGATTCGGTGGGAAATCAACAAGCAGGTCCTCTACCGTCACGAGATGATGATGCTCGATATCATAGGAACCAACAAGTTCATGCGTGACATAAACATCATGAACCCCGGTTATATCCGAGACGTCTTCACGCCGGTATACAGCTACTCGATACAGGACGGTATGAACCACAAGCTGATACCCTATCCGCGTCAGGCCGACCGCTATACGCCCGGCACGGCCGACTACTTCCTCAACGGAGTGGACGGCGAGCCGCTGAAGTGGGGCAACCTCAACAGCGATATCTATGTCGACCCGATCAGTCTGAACATGGGTACGGTGCAACGGCAGTCGCTGATATTGATAGCCAACGACGAGTTGCAGAAAGGCAATGTCGACAAGGCACGCCGCCTGCTCGACCAGAGTCAGGAGTTCTTCCCGTCGCCCAACTATCCCATCGACGTCTATGCGGTCTATGTGGCCACCGGCAACACCCGTGTCGATGTGGTGGAACTCTTCAACAAGGTCTATGGTCCGGACAAAGCCCGTGAGCTGTGGGAAGCCTGCTTCAAGTACTACGACGAGGAGATTGCCTACTTGTCGCAGTTTAAGGGAGAGAAGGCAGCCGGGGTGCGTGGCATACTGCAGGGCGACCTGCAATATATGACGCTTTTGGCAGACCAGGCCAGCCATGTGTTGAACTCGCCCGAGCTTGCGAAGCAATGCAACGACATACTCGGCCGATTCAATACGATGCTTTACAACTAAACGACTGTGATACCGAAGAGGAAGAAATACACGGTCACTCTCAACGAGTGCGAGATGCGCAGGCTTACGGTCTATGCCGCCGAGAGCGGCATGGACCGGCCGGCAGCGCTGATGAAGCTGCTGCGCCAGTCGCTGCGCCAGGTGTCGGCCGCGAGCGGTGTGCATGTAGCCGACGAGAACCAGCTCCGCCTCTTCGATTCGGTACAGATAGACATTTTCAACAATGCTGTCAAGACAAAAAACGATGATTAGGAAAATGACAAAACTGAAGTGGCTGCTGATGGCTGTCGCCATGTTGGTGGTCCCGGTGGTGGCGAGCGCGCAAGAGGCCGAGGAGGCCTTCAACCCGGGCTCGATGATTATAGGCCATGTGACCGATGCCCACTCGTGGCACATATTAGACTATAAGTCTTCCGACGGGGCCGAGCACGCTGTGGCCATTCCCCTGCCGGTGATACTGTGGAACGACGGGCACCTCGACGTCTTCATGTCGTCGCGTTTCCACCACGGCCACGCCGACTACAAAGGCTACCGGCTTGTGGGCGGCGGAGCCGAGAAGGAAGAGATAGTGTGTGTGGACGAGGCCGGCAACCTTACGGGAGCCAAGCCCCTCGACTTCTCGGTCACCAAGACTTCCGCGGCTATCATTATAGCGGCGATACTGCTGATAGTCATCGTCTTCGCGGCCCGTGCCGGATATAAGAAAAGACCCGGACAGGCGCCGAAAGGTGTGCAGAGCCTTGTGGAGATGCTCGTCGTCTTTGTGCGCGACAGCATAGCCAAGCCGATGATAGGCGAGGCCAAATACCAGCGTTATCTGCCCTATCTGCTTACGCTTTTCTTCTTCATCTTCCTCTGCAACATACTCGGGCTGATACCGTTCTTCCCGGCGGGGGCCAATATCACCGGCAACATCGCCGTGACGGCAATTCTCGCCGTGATCACCTTCTTCATTACCAATATCAGCGGCAACAAGCACTATTGGATAGACATCTTCAACACCCCCGGCGTGCCGGCGTGGCTTAAGATATTCCCGCTGATGCCGGTGGTGGAGCTGGTGGGTGTCTTCACGAAGCCCATAGTCCTCATGATCCGACTCTTCGCCAACATGACGGCCGGACATATCGTTATACTGGGCTTCATAGTCATCATCTTCATCCTCAGCAATCTCTTCGGCACAGCCGTCGGAGGAGCCGTCTCGGTTGTGAGTGTGTTCTTCAGCGTCTTCATTTCGCTGCTGGAGTGCCTGGTGGCCTATATCCAGGCGTTTGTGTTCACCATGCTTACGGCCCTCTACATAGGCATGGCCGTCAGTGAGCCGCACCATGCGTAAGGTTTAGGGTTTAAGGTTTAAGGTTTAGGGTTTAAGGTTTAAGGTTTAGGGTTTAAGGTTTA
>CAMVAA010000050.1 GCA_947165345.1 uncultured Bacteroidales bacterium | reverse complement strand
TGAAAATGTGCATTTTAACAATTCAGAACGTGCTTTTTTTGGGGGGGGGGAAAGTGAGTGTGTTATTTTGGTTTTATGATTGCATTTCCGAATTGTAAGATAAATCTTGGGTTGCATGTGGTGGGGCGGCGAGCGGACGGCTACCACGACATAGAGACCATATTTCTGGCGGTGGACAGCCTTCACGACGAGCTGTGCATTGCCGCCCTGCCGGCTGGCGCGGCGGAGCCGTGCATGAGGCAGGAGGGGCTCGCCCTCGACAACGCGCCGGCGGACAACATCTGCCTGCGAGCGTGGCGGCTGCTGCACGACGAGTTCGGCATAGCGCCCGTGGAGATACGCCTGAGGAAGGGCATCCCCTTCGGTGCGGGGCTGGGCGGGGGGAGCAGCGACGCCGCCAGCACCCTGGACATGCTGAACCGCATGTTCTCGCTGGGGCTCGACAGCGGCGCCCTCGAAGAGCGCGCCGCGCGGCTGGGTGCCGACTGCGCCTTCTTCGTCCGCAACCGCGCGGCCTACGCCACGGGCATCGGCGACCGGCTCGAGCCCATAGACCTGGACCTCGGAGGGCTGAGGCTGGAGATAGGCATACCGGAGGGGGAGCACGTCTCGACCCGCGAAGCCTACGCCGGTCTGGACCGGAGCCGCTTCGGCACCGAACGGCCGGACCTGCGCGAAGCGGTGCGCCGCCCGATAGGCGACTGGCGGGACCTCATCGTGAACGACTTCGAAGCGTCGGTGTTCCCGGCCCACCCGGCCATAGCGTCGCTGAAGGAAGAGATGTACCGGCGCGGAGCCCTCTACGCCTCGATGACAGGCAGCGGGGCGGCGGTGTTCGGCATATTCGAGAAATAGAACACATTAAACATAAGAAAACAGAATCCAACAATCAGAGAACAATGAAAAAGACCTTCGTTTTAGCAGTTGCCCTGGCCGTGGCTTTCGGTGCCGCAGCACAGAACATCTTCTTTGAGAACTTCGACACATTACCGATGAGCGGTTCGGTGGGGACGACCATGCCCACGGGCTGGACGACCTACGCCGACAACTACACCAACCACGACCCGTACAACGTCTTCAACAAGAGCTGGAGCATATACAGCATACTGGGAGCGGGCTACGGGAAGTCGGCCATCAGCGCGTCGTACATCTCGGAGAACGCCAACGTAGACCGGTGGCTCATCACGCCGCAGATCAACGTGGACGATGCGGGGTACAATCTCACCTTCCTGGTGGCCAAGACCTCGAACAACGAGCACCTGATAGTGCTCGGCAGCACGGACAGCACGGAGAAGGCCGACTTCACGGACACGCTGGCCGACATCATACCCGCCAACGGCCTCAACACGCACCTGGTGAACCTCGACAGGTACGAGGGACAGAGCGTGTACATAGCCTTCGTGAACCGCGGCCGTTCGGGTGCCGTGGTGCTGGACAATGTGAGCATAGACCGCACGCCTGACAACAGCCTGGCCTTCCACACCATCAAGGGCACGCGCTATGTGCAGACGGGCGACGGCGCCAGCATCTTCACGACCGTGGTCAACACGGGCAGCGACACGCTGAGGAGCTACGACATAGAATACAGCGTCAACGGGACGGCGACGGTGAAGCACATAGCCGGCGTGGCGGTGCTTCCGTACGGATACCACACCGACACCCTTCAGCTGGACAGCCAGACGCCGAGCCGCTACGACGTGGGCGTCATGCTACGGAACCCCAACGGGGAGCAGGACCCCGACAGCACGGACAACAGCGGAGCGATAGCCGTGGCGGTGTACGACCTGAACGCCACCACGAGCCGCAACGCCACGCTGCTGGAGCACTACACCACGGCGCAGTGCAACAACTGCCCTGCGGGCCACGAGAGCCTGCGCCAGTCGACGGCGACGATAGAAGAGAAGGTGGTGTGGGTGTCGCACCACGTGGGCTTCGGTACGGACGACATGACGCTCAGCGCCTCGAACGAGCCCGCCGACGCCTTCGGTGTGAGCGGGGCCCCGATGATTACCATAGACCGCAACATAGACTTCTCGGTTGGCGAAGGGCAGTCGGCCCCGACGGTGGCCGGCTTCATCGCCAATGCGTCCCACGACCGCAACCGTCTGCAGACGGCGGCCGCACAGCCGGCCTTCGTGAGCCTGACGCTGGACAGCGTGGCCTACGACACGGCGAGCCGCGAGTTGAGCGTGGAGCTGTCGGGCGCGCTGGCCATAGACCTGGCGGAGGCGCCGAGGCTGAGCGTGTGGATTACGGAGGACAGCATCATAGGGCGCCAGATGACGCCGTCGGGCATAGTGAGCGACTACCGTCACGACCATGTGCTGCGCGGGCTGGTGACCGGCATCTGGGGGACGGCGGAGCCTTTCGACACGCTGGGAGCCGGCGGCGTGTACGCGGCCACGTACACCTACACGCTGCCCGCCGGCTGGCGGGCCGAGCGGTGCCGCGTGGTGGCCTTCGTGGCCGACAACGGTCCGGCGGTGACGGAGCGGACGGTGTTCAATGCCGTGAAGAGCGACTACCTCTGCGAGGCGCCGGCGACGAGCGGCATAGCCGCCGTGGCTACGGCCAAGGCGACGGCACACCCCAACCCCGCGACGACGACGGTCAGGCTGACGGCAGGCAGCACCATACTGGGCTACACCCTCGTGAACAGCGTGGGCCAGACGGTGGCGCAGAGCGACGCGATGGCGGTGGACTTTGTGGACCTGGATGTGAGCGAGCTGCCCGCCGGGCTTTACATAGCGACCCTGCGCACCGCTGCGGGGACGACGAGCTGCAAGACTGTAAAAAAATGAAAGTTAAGAGTTAAGAGTTAAGAGTTAAGAGTTAAGAGTTAATAGTTAAGAGTGTAAGATTTTTTGGGGGAGGATGAGAGTATCAGGGCAGGACGGGAAGGGTTAAAAAGTGTTAAATATGGGCGTAGGGTGATTTTTTTTTCGCCATGTGGGAAAAAAGGTATATTTTTGCAGGTTGAAAAAGGAGAAAACTTAATAAAACACAACAACATGAAAAAAGCAGTATTCTTTTTGGCAGCAGCCATGATTGGCCTCGCAGCCAGCGCACAGAATGACACCCTGTTCTATGAGGGTTTCGAGGATGTGAACACCGGCACGCAGGGATACACCACGACACTGCCTGACAACTGGGTTGCCTATGAGGACAATCTTACGAACTACAATGGCAGCGACCAGGATCTCACCCCATTTGGCAAGAGCTGGTTTGTGATGACCCAAAACAACGTTGGCAATATAGCTGCATCCGTCAGCTACACGATGCAGGGTACCGCCTGTGACCGCTGGATGGTGACGCCGCAGATCCACATCGAGGAGAACGGTCCTTATGTGCTCACCTTCCAACAGTACGGCTCGCAATACGGCGAGGACCTGTCGGTGTACGTAAGCACCACCGACAACGCCAAGGCCAGCTTCACCCAGCGGCTGTATCAGGAATACCCCGCCATAACCTTCAAACGTGTGGTGAACCTCTCGGCCTATGCCGGACAGGATATCTATCTGGCCTTTGTCAGCAAGGGTATCGACGCCCTGTTTGTCGGAGTGGACGACATCACCGTCACCAAGACGTGGTCTGCCGACAGCATATTATACGCTGGTGCGCAGACTGTGGTCAGCGCCCCCATGAACACCAACTTCGACTTTGAAGTGGCTGTGATGAACATGGGCTACAACACACTGACATCGTTTGACATAGAATACACCGTTGGCAACAATGCCCCCCAGACATTCAATGTAACCGGCCTGAACATTGCTCCCAGTGCTTATAGCGTAGCCACCGTCAGCACGAGCTATGCCACACCAGGCGACAATGTGCCGATCAACATCACGGTGAAGAACCCCAACGGTTCGACCGGTGGAGCCAATCCCAATGCGACAAGCGGCTCGATAAGTCTAAGCATCTACGATCCGGCCTTGGTGACCGAGCGCACAACGCTTTTGGAACATTACACCACGGCGCAGTGCCAGTACTGCCCTGGCGGACACGAGCGCATGAAACAGGCTGTAACCGGTCTTGAGGACCGTGTGGTGTGGGTGTCGCACCATGTGGGCTTCGGCACCGACGCCATGACCCTCAGCGAGTCGAACCAGCTGGTAAGCCTCTTTGGCGTGAGCGGAGCACCGATGATGCAGTTAGACCGTAATGCGGCCTACTCGGACGGGAACAGTGTGGCTTTCGGTGTGGGTGCAGCCCAGACGATACACACCCAACTGACTAATGCCACCTCGACTCCGTCGTCGATGTCCATCGAGCTGACAAACATCAACTACAACGAAGCCACCCGCCAGCTGACCTTCAGCGTGAGCGGTGAATACAAGAATACCATCAGCGGTACCGCACCGAACGTAACCGTATGGATTACGGAGGACAGCATCATCGGGGTGCAGGTGGAAGCCGGCGTGGGCCGTCACACCGACTACCAGCACGACCACGTGCTGCGCGGCTTGGTGAACGGTTTCTGGGGCGAGCAGATTATCAGCTCGACCGCAGCGGGTGCTACCTACAGCAAGGATTACACCTACACACTGCCCTCTTCGTGGCGCGCCAACAAATGCCGTTTGGTGGCCTTCGTGAACGACTATGGCTCGGGTGCCAGCAATCGCAAAGTGCACAATGCCACGAAGAGTGAGTATCTGCTCGACCACGCCGACCCCACAGCGGGCATACTGACCGTGGAGCCGAGTGTGAAGGTGAGCGCCTATCCCAACCCGGCCGCCGAGAAGGCCGTCATCACCGCCGGTGCCACGATTCGCGGCATCGAGGTTGTGAACACGCTGGGCCAGACCGTGATGGTGGACAACAGCCTGAACTGCGACTTCGTCGAGCTCAACGTGGCCGACATGGAGGCTGGTGTGTACTTCGTGACTGTGCGCACGGACGGCGGCAACGCCACGGAGCGCCTGGTGGTGAAGTAAGAGCCAACGGAGCCGACGCAGCGGCGGCCTTACGGCAAGGCGCTGCGGCAGATAAGATAAAAAAAAGTAACGCGGGATGCAATAAAGGGTTGCGTCCCGCGTTACCGTTATTACAAAAATGTGTAAAAAGATGAAGAAGATACTGACCATTGCAGCCCTGCTGCTGAGCACGGGCATGTGTATGTCGCAACAGGTGGCTTCGCGCGCCAAGGCGATGCGGATGATGAACTTCAGCCGCGAGGAGTACCAGATCAAGGACATAAAAGTGTACACCGACACGATGACGGTCTACTCGCTGTCGCGATATGTCATCTATCCGCTTGGTGAATGGAGTTCGGTGGAGCAGTATATCACGGACAACCAGCTGCACTGGTACCGCGACATCGGGTACAGGAACTACTACGACTCGATGGAGGTGAGTGTGAACCGGCTGCGTCGGACGGACGACAGCTATGTGGACATGTACTACTCGATATGGACGAAGCAGGTGGAGATTCTGGGGGGCTATATAGCCGACTCGGAGGTGGAGCTGGTGAACGGGTTGCACGTGGGGATGTCGAAGGACGATGTGTTCAAGGTCTTTTTCAAGAAGTATCCGAAGTCATATACGGCCGACGTGACAGTGCTGAAAGTGGTCAGCGGCGCGAACGAGGTGGCGGAGATATACACCTTCCGCGGGCAGAAGCTGAAACACATAAAGTTCGAGACGGCGTATAAGTACTATTGAGAGTTAAGAGTTAAGAGTTAAGGGTTATAGGTTATGGGTTATAGGTTATGGGTTATAGGTTATGGGGTAAGAGTTGAGAGTTAAGAGTTAAGAGTTGAGAGTTAAGAGTTATGGGTTATAGGTTATGGGTTATGGGTTATGGGTTAAGGGTTAAGGGTTAAGAGTTAAGAGTTAAGAGTTATGGGTTAAGAGTTAAGGGTTATGGGTTATGGGTTATAGGTTATGGGTTAAGAGTTAAGAGTTATGGGTTATGAGTTATGGGGAGAGTGGTGAGTTTTGGTTTTGAGTTTTCAGTTTTAGTTTTGAGTGGAGAGAGGTTTGGGGGTAGAGAGGGGGTAGAGAGGGGGTAGAGAGGGGGTAGAGAGGGGGTAGAGAGGGAGGGGTGAAATCGTTGCAGGGAAAGGGATTGCGGAGAGAGAGGAGTGACAAGTGGTAAGTTTTCAGTGATTTATGACACCAAAAAAGAGGCGCACGGCGCTTTTCTTCGGGTCGTTCAACCCGATACATGTGGGGCACATGGTGATAGCCAACACGATGGTGCAGCAGGAGGGTGTGGACGAGTTGTGGTTTGTGGTCTCGCCGCAGAATCCGCTGAAGGAGCGAGCCACTTTGCTGGCCGACCACCACAGGCTGGAGATGGTGCGGCGAGCGGTGGACGACAACTATAGGCTGAAGGTGTGCGACATAGAGATGCACCTGCCGATACCGAGCTACACGGTGGTGACGCTGGCGGCGCTGAGGGAGAAGTATGCGGAGAGAGAGTTCAGCCTGATCATGGGGAGCGACAACCTGCAGACCTTCGAGCGCTGGCGCAACTACGAGTACATACTGGAGAACTACAAGATATACGTCTACCCGAGGCCGGGCAGCGAGCGGTGCGCGCTGAGGAGCCACCCCAACGTAACGATGGCGGAGGTGCCGATGATGGACATCTCGTCGAGCTACATCAGGCAACAGATAGCGGCGCGGCGCGATGTGCGCTACCTGCTGACGGAGCCGGTATATGAGTATTTAACCGAAATGCATTTCTACGAATGAGAAAGTGGATCAAAGTATTGCTGTGGACGGTGGGCGTGGTGGTCGTGTTGCTGGCGGCGGTGTCGCTGCTGGCTGGGCCGATAGCCAAGGGATATGTGAACAAGAACGGCGAGAAGCTCACCGGGCGCCGGATCAGTGTGGAGCACGTGGGTGTGAACCTCTTCAGCGGCAACGTGTGCGTGCGCGACCTCTGTGTGTATGAGGACGACGGGAAGAGGGCGTTTGCGTCGTTCGACACGCTGGACGTGTCGGCCCGATTACTGGCCCTGCCGTTCAAGACGCTGCACCTAGGGCACATCACGCTGGCGGGCCTGAAGGCCAACATAAAGCAGAACGGGGACCACTTCAACTTCAGCAGCCTGATAGACCACTTCGCGACGGACGAGGAGAAGGAGGATGACACCACGCCGAGCGAGTGGACCCTGAAATTCTACAACATACGGCTGAGCCATGCGAGTGTGGCCTACGACGACCTGCGCAACGGCAAGGGCATACACCTGCCGGACATCAACCTGAGTGTGCCGGGATTCGTGGTAGGGGGCGACGAAGCGAGCCAAGGGGGCTTGAACATAGGCTTCGCCGAAGGAGGGCACCTGAACGTAGCCGCGGACTACGACAGCCAGGAGAAGAGATACAGCCTGACGGCCTCGCTGGAGAAGTTCGCTCTGGAGAACGTGCGGCCGCTGGCCGACGACATGCTACGGATAGAGCGCCTGGACGGCACCCTCGACGCGCACATCACCGCCAAGGGCCAGACGGACAATATCATGCAGAGCCACATAGGCGGGACGATTGCGGTGGACGGCGTGGACGTGCACGGAGAGGGGGGCTCGGTGGCGAGGCTGACGTCGCTGAAGGTGGAGGTGGAGAACATCAACCTGGGCGACAACCGCTACGACATACGCAGCGTCACGGTGGACGGCCTTGCGGCCACCTACGACCAGTGGGCCGACCACAACACGGTGAGCGACCTGCTGGTGGCGTCCAAGCCGGCAGACACCACCCAAAGCAAGGCCGTGGAGGTCCAGCAGGACACGGCCGCGGCGAGCGACAAGGGCGGCAAGGCCATGGCGCTGAGGCTGGGGCGGCTGGCCGTCACGAACTGCGCCGTGACCTACAACAACCACACGCTGCCCGAGCCGTTCAGCTTCCCGGTGACCAACCTCAACGCTGAAGCCACCGACCTGACGCTGGCCGGTGAGAACAACGCCAAGCTGCGGGCCTCGCTGCCCGGCGGCGGACACCTGGTGGTGGTGTGGAAAGGCGACCTGGGCGACTGGAAGCGGCATCAGGACCTCTTCCTGTCGGTGAAAGGGCTCGACATGAAGCAGCTCAGCCCGTGGGCGGTGGCCTATACGGGCCAGCCGATAGAAGACGGTGTGTTCGGCCTCACCACCCGGCTGGGCATAGCCAACAGCGAGCTGGACAACCAGAACAAGATAGACATCTACAAGGCGAGAGTGGGGAGCCGGCGCAAGGACGTGGAGCCGGAGATGAAGATACCCCTGAAGACGGCCCTCTACATACTGAAAGACAAGGACGACAAGATACTGATAGACCTGCCGGTGAAGGGCAACGTGGACAATCCGGAGTTCAACTACATGAAGGTGGTGTGGAAGACGCTGGGCAACCTGCTTGTGAAGGTGGCCACGTCGCCGGCGCGGGCCCTTGGCAACGCGATGGGCCTCAGCGGGAACGACTTGGAATTCATAGTCATCGACCCGGCGCAGCACAGCCTCACGTCGGAGCAGTATCACCAGCTGAGCGACCTGGCGACCATAGCGCATAGCGACAGCCTGATAGTGCTCACGCTGGAGCGGCAGATGCCGGCGACGGACGACAGCACGACGCAGCACTACGAGCGGTTCGACATGATGGTGAGCCGCTATCTGGAGGAGCTCGGCGTGGACAAACGGCAACTCAACATCACGACGGGCGAGGCTGTGACGGACGCTAAGGGGCGGACGGGCTACGCCGTGAGCTCGGAAATGAGAATCGACGAATAACACAAACTATGGAAGACGACAACATATTCACCACTCCGACGGCCCCGGCCGCAGACTACAACGACGAAAGCATAGTCCACCTGGAGGACATGGAGCACATCAGGCTCCGTCCGGGAATGTACATAGGCAAGCTGGGCGACGGCTCGAGCCACGACGACGGCATCTATGTGCTCATCAAAGAGGTCATCGACAACTCGATAGACGAGTTCACGTCGGGCTACGGCAAGAAGATAGAGGTGAAGATCAACTTCGGCGAGCGGAGGGTTAGCATACGCGACTACGGACGCGGCATACCGCTTGGGAAGCTGGTGGAGGCCGTCAGCAAGCTCAACACGGGCGCGAAATACGACAGCAAGGTGTTCCAGAAGTCGGTGGGACTGAACGGAGTGGGTACGAAGGCTGTGAACGCGCTGAGCAGCTACTTCAAGGTGCAGAGCTTCCGCGAGGGCAAAACACGCACGGCGGAGTTCAACGACGGCAAGCTGGTGTCGGACAGCGGCATCACGGCGTGGGCAGGGGCGGCTGTGGAGACGGGGACGCTCGTGGAGTTTGTGCCGGACTCGAAGCTTTTCGGCAACTACCACTTCATCAGCGAGTATGTGGAGCGGCGCATCTGGAACTACGCCTATCTGAACCGCGGCCTGACGCTGTACTACAACGACCGGCGCTACTACTCGAAGAACGGGCTGCTGGACCTGCTGGAGCACAACCTGCAGTCGGACCCGCTGTACCCCATAATACACATCAAGGAGGGTGACTTCGAGGCCGCCTTCACGCACATACAGGGACAGAACAACGACTACTACTACTCGTTCGTCAACGGTCAGCACACGACGGAGGGGGGCACGCACCAGAGCGCCTTCCGGGAGGCCTACGCGAGGGTGGTGAAGGAATTCATAAAGAAAGACTATCCGCCGGAGGTGATCAGGGGCGGGCTGGTGTGCGCGCTGTGTGTGCGCATACAGGAGCCGGTGTTCGAAGCGCAGACGAAGACCAAGCTCGGCTCGACGCACCTGGAGCCTAACAAGGTGGACGGCACGAACGACTCGCCGCTGCTGAAGACCTACGTGCTCGACATACTGAAACGTCATCTGGACAACTACCTGCACATCCACGCCGACACCGCGGAGGCGCTGCTGGCCAAGATAAACCAGAACGAGAAGGAGCGGAAGGAGATAGCTGGCATCAAGAAGGTGGCGCGGGAGGCTGGCAAGAAGGCGAGCCTGAACAACAGGAAGCTGAGGGACTGCCACGTGCACTACAACAGCAACCACGCCCGTCGGCTGGAGAGCACCATCTTCATCACGGAGGGCGACTCGGCCTCGGGCTCGATCACGAAGAGCCGCGACGTGGACACGCAGGCTGTGTTCTCGCTGCGCGGCAAGCCAAAGAACACGTACTCGATATCGAAGGTGGACGTGTACAAGAACGAGGAGCTGAACCTGCTGCACAACGCCCTGGACATCGACGACGGGATGGAGAACCTGCGCTACAACAACGTGGTGATAGCCACCGATGCCGATGTGGACGGGATGCACATACGGCTGCTGCTGCTGACGTTCTTCCTGCGGTTCTATCCGGAGCTTATCTCGTCGGGGCATGTATACATACTGCAGACGCCGCTGTTCAGGGTGCGCAACAAGCAGAAAACGACCTACTGCTATACGGACGAGGAGCGTGTGGCGGCCATCAAGGCGACGCCAGGGGCTGAGATTACGCGCTTCAAGGGTCTGGGCGAGATCAGCCCAGACGAGTTCAAGGCCTTTATAGGCAGCGATATGCGGCTGGACCCGGTGCTGCTGCACAAAGACTTCGACACGCCGAATGTGCTGGGCTTCTACATGGGCGAGAACTCGCTGGAGAGGCGAGAGTTCATCATGCAGAACCTGCGCATAGAGGACGACGAGAGCATCGTGGTGGCATAGCGAGGAAGGACCTTAGGAAAAAATATTTTGCCAACTGAGAAAAATTTGGTAATATTGCACCAAAATCAAACTACTATGGCAACTACCAGAAACCGCAAGAAAAACCTGATTGTCAGCTACAAAAACCTTCCTGACGAGATTAAAGAGAAGTTCAAAGAAGCCTATCCGGACGGCTACAGCAACTACATCACCAAGTTTGTGAAGCCAAACGGGGAGGCTATTTTCGTGGTTCCGTTCGAGACGGAGGACACGGCGTACATGGTGAAGTTCGAGGTGAAGATAGACACCCTCGGTGAGGACCTGGACAAGGCCCTGTTCGACGACGACAGCGATGAGGGGAAGGACGACGAGTTCGCCCCGCTGAGCGAAGCCATCGAGAAGGAGGAGGAGAACACCTCGCACAAGGAGCGCCACCTGCGCCACGGGGACTTCGAAGACATACTGAGCGACGAGAAGAAGAAGAAAGCGAGCCTGGAGATAGACAAGGAGGGCCTGAAAGAGGCTTTCGCGGACAGCGACGAGGACGAGGACCTGGACAGCTACGAGAGCCTGGACGACGAAGACGACGAGCCTTCGGACGACGACTTCGAGCCTTCGGACGACGACCTGAGGGGGATAGAGGACGAGCTGCTGGACGCGGAGATACCGCCGCTGGACGCGACGATACCCGAGGAGGAGGCCGTGCCGGCGCCCAAGGGCAAGAGCAAGGCCAAGAGCACGAAGACGACAGGGAAGACAACGAAGAAAACCAAGTAATAACATAACACAATAAAGAGATGAAAAAGATAGTAAGAATGATGTGCCTCGCCGCCCTGATGCTCAGCGCGGGCACGATGGCCAACGCCCAGTTCCGCCAGTCGGTGTTCCTCGACGGCTTCCTGCCCACGGGCAGCTTCGCCTCGACGGCCGACGCCACCACCGTACCGCTGCAGATTATGGACATGGGCAAGGAGGCGAAGATAGGCTTCGGACTGGGCTACAGAGCAAGCTACAGATTCGACGTGGGAGTGGGCGAGGTGGCCCCGTTTGTGGGTGTGGACTTCCTGTGGAACACGATTGCCGGGAAATGGAGCGACATGTATGCCGGCTACAACTACAGCACGCCGAACTACTTCAACCTGCCGGTGATGGCCGGTGTGAGCTACTTCTACGACGAGCTGTGGAACGACATCACGCCGTATGCCGAGTTCGGACTGGGCGCGGACTTCCTCTTCATCACGCCCGAAGGCAAGGGGGAAGGCATCGAGTACTTCGCTTACAAGCCCACCGGCGCTTTTGCGTGGATGATCGGCGTGGGTGCGTGGTTCGGCCGCCATGTGAGCGCCGGCCTGTACTACAACGGCTTCGGCAAGCACTATATCGACTACACCAGCGAGACCCTCGAAAACAACGCCGTTGCCGCCGCGACGACCGCCACCTACAACGTGGCCAAGAAGCGCGAGTCGCGCAATGTGGGCGGTCTGATGCTCCGCATCGGATTCCACTTCTAATCGGGAAGCACAGAGAAAACGCACAAAAGAAGGAGTGCAAGACAGATGACCTGTCTTGCACTCTTTGTTTTATCGGCGTATGAGCCGGAGGGTCAGTCTATCACGTCGAAGCCGAGGTAGGGGCGCAGGCACTCGGGCATGACGATGCCGGAGGGAGTCTGGTTGTTTTCGAGGAGTGCGGCCACGATGCGCGGCAGAGCGAGGGCGGAGCCGTTGAGGGTGTGGCAGAGCTGCATCTTGCCGTTCTCGTCGCGGAAGCGGAGCTTCATGCGGTTGGCCTGGAAGGTTTCGAAGTTGGAGACGGAGCTGACCTCGAGCCAGCGTTTCTGTGCGGCGCTCCAGACCTCGAAGTCGAAGGTCATGGCGGAGGTGAAGCTGATGTCGCCGCCGCAGAGCTTGAGGATGTGGTAGGGGAGGCCGAGCTTGTCGAGCAGGCCGCCGACGTGGCGTTTCATCTCTTCGAGCTGGTCGTAGCTGCGGTCGGGGTGCTCGATGACGACGATTTCGACCTTGGAGAACTCGTGCAGACGGTTCAGGCCGCGGACGTCCTTGCCGTAGCTGCCGGCCTCGCGGCGGAAGCACTCGCTGTAGCCCACGCGCTTGATGGGGAAGAGCTTGGGGTCGACCACTTCGCCGCGGAAGATGTTGGTGATGGGCACCTCGGCGGTGGGGATCATGTAGAAGCCGTCGAGGGGGACGGCGTACATCTGGCCTTCCTTGTCGGGCAGCTGGCCGGTGCCGAGGCCGGAGGCTTCGTTGACCATCAGCGGCGGCTGGATTTCGACGAAGCCGGCGTTGACGGCCTCGTTGAGGAAGAAGTTGATGAGTGCGCGCTGGAGGCGTGCGCCTTTGCCTTTGTAGAAGGGGAAGCCGGCGCCGGTGACCTTGTTGCCGAGTTCGAAGTCGATGATGTCGTATTTCTGGCAGAGGTCCCAGTGGGGCAGCGCGTCGGCGGGCAGGTCGGGCTTGGTGCCGAACTCGCCGACCACGACGTTGTCGGCCTCGGAGAGGCCGCAGGGGACGGTGATGTGAGGCGCGTTGGGGAGGGATATGAGCTTGTCGTTGAGGTCCTTCTCGACGGCGGCCTGGCGCTCGGCGAGGCTCTTCTCTTCGGCTTTCAGCTCGGCGGTGCGGGCCTTGGCCTTCTCGGCTTCGTCTTTCAGGCCCTGTTTCATCAGGGCGCCGATTTCTTTGGCAGCCTTGTTTTGCTCGGCCTTGACGCCATCGGCCTTGGCCTGGAGGGCGCGCCGCTCGGCGTCGAGGGCGATGATTTCGTCGATGCGGGTCTCAACATCCTTGACGTTCTTGATTTTAAGACGGGAGATACACTCCTCACGATGTTCCTTTATGAATTGCAGTTGTAGCATTGTGCATTAATATTTT
>CAMVAA010000049.1 GCA_947165345.1 uncultured Bacteroidales bacterium | reverse complement strand
ACATCGCCGATGATACTGCACTTGTTTGTGGAAAAGTAGGTCGCCGCCAATCTTTTTAAGAGCATCTCGATCGAGATGCTCTTTTTTTGTTTTCGCTTGGCGGGGCGGGGGAGCTTAGAGATTTTTCTGTCGGCGGCGGGAGGGGGACGGCGAATTGCTCTAATTACTCGAAGCTACGCAGGTTGTTTGGATGGTTTTAGCTCAATCAGAACTAAAAGAACTGTCAGATTTCTCTCAATCAGATTGTAAAAGATTTATTAGAATTTCTCCGCTCGTGGGCGAGCAAGATCTGTAGATCTGGTTGATGGTGTGTTTTCCTTTCTCCCGCTCGGTGGAGGGCCTCGCGAAATCTGTAAATCTTGGAGATCTTTCCGCTGCGTGATTGCGGAGGCGAGAGAGAACTTTGAATCTTGGAGATCTTTTCCTCCTGCGGCGGGAGGGGGAACGGCGAATTGGTTTAATTACTCGATGGTGCGATGGGGCGGTGGGGTAATGTGTTATAAAGGGAACCGAAATCGGTTCCCTTTTTCTGTTTTTGGGGTTGGGCTGGGGGGAGGGGTTATTGGTTGGCGTATTGCTGGATTTCGTCGTGGAAGAATTCGAGTTGGATGCCGGCTTGGCGGAAGAGTTCTTCGCTTTCGGCGCCGGCGTGGTATTTGCGTTCGCAGACGACGCGCTTGATGCCGCAGTTGATGATGAGCATGGCGCATGTGCGGCAGGGTGTCATGCGGCAGTAGAGGGTGGCGCCGTCGAGGGCTATGCCGCGTCGGGCGGCCTGGCAGATAGCGTTCTGCTCGGCATGGACGGTGCGGACGCAGTGGGTGGAGATATGTCCGTCGGCGTCGATGGTCTGTCGGAAGAGGTGTCCGACTTCGTCGCAGTGCGGGAGTCCGGAGGGAGAGCCGACGTAGCCGGTGACGAGGAGCTGGCGGTCTTTGACGATGACGCAGCCGCTGCGGCCGCGGTCGCAGGTGGCGCGCTTGCTGGCTGTGTTGGCGAGTTCCATGAAGTATTCGTCCCAGGTGGGGCGACGGTAGGTGATTTTCTCCAACACGGCTTCGACCTGTCGGTTGAGGTCGTCGATGGTGCCGCCGTTGTCGAAGCGGTAGTCGGCGTTCTGGATGCAGTAGCGGAGGTTCTGTTTGTTGGGGTCGTCGTTGTCCATCTCGCGCTGTTCGTTGGCGATGAAGGTGTTGTAGTCTATATGGTCGGTCTCGGAGCCGCGGAGGACGGCGCGCTGGTAGCGGACGCAAGGGTCGGCGTCGACGGCGAAGAGGTAGAAGTTGGGTTTGCCGCGCAGGGCGTCGACTTCGCCCGGTGTGCGCACGCTCTCGATGATGCAGTTGCATCCGGATGCGGAGGCTTGCTGGTAGAGCTGCTCGACGATCCAGGAGGGGGAGTGCTTGGCGCGCAAGTCGTTGCCTACGAGGGTCATGGTGTCGCGGTTCACGTCGAGGCCGCGTCGTTTTATTTCTTCGATGAGGAAGGCGCGGACGCTGTAGTGTACGAAGCCGCGGTTTTTGACCAGATAGTCTACAATGGTGCCTTTGCCTGCTCCCAGCGTCCCTGTGATTCCGATGGTAATCATAGTTGATTGCTTGTTTTGGGATTGCAAAAGTACTATTATTTCGCGACATGGCAAAATAAATTTGTACAGTTTGCAAAAAGTCCGTATCTTTGCATTGTCAAACAGTCGGGCCTTTGACGGGCTGAGGGGCGGGCGTAATGCTTGCCGTGCAAGTCTTGGAAAGGGTTAAGCTGTGCGACAGGACATGATGAAAAAGACGCTGTAAGAGCGTTTTATCTGCGGCAAATAGGAACTTCGCAACTTCTGAACAGCAACCGCACGGTAAAACAATGACCAGCGCCTATGTGGTGTGATATATACAGGTCTTGTATAGCGTCACAGCGTGGGCTCGGCATTGTTTATCCTCGGTTGGTGGGCAATGCGAAGGCCTCTATTTGCGGGATAAACGATGAGACGTTTGACCCGCGCTTCTTTTTTGTGTAGTCTTCATTGGATGAGAGAATAATTAACAATCAAACACCGAGGGGCCGATGGTATATAACTGGCGAAGAACAACAATGAAGAAAACCATACTTATGGGTATTGCCGCGCTGGTAGTGTGCGGCAGTGTGAATGCCACCTCGTGGCGCGTCTGCTCCAAGCCCGAAGCGGGTGCCAACTTCCTCAGCGTGGCTGATGCTGTGGCCAGCAACTCCGTGTTTGCTGGGGACACATTATACATAGAGCCAGGACATTATGAAGGAACAGAGATTAATATCACAAAAAGTCTGGTCTTGATCGGATTGGGGCATTCTCTTACAATAAATGATATCATAACAATGGATAATAATGAGGCTGTCTTTTCAGGAGGCGTGACGTTATCTGCGACAGGAACAAAAGTTCTTGGATGCAAGTTTCTTAATGGAATAACCAGCGATAGTGACAATTTGGAGATTGCTGGATGTTACATTAATGGAGGAATATCGACTCGTGGATCAAATACCCACTTACACAATTGTTATATAATTGGAACGTTGCATAATGACCTTGGCATGGGTTTCTATGCCACATGTTTAAGTTGGGTTGTTGAGAATAATATTATATTGGGTTCAATTCAGAATAGAGCCTATGGCGGTAGACAGAATTACAAAGACTGGATTCTGCGTAACAACACTATTGTTTCCACCCCTCAATCTAATCAATTTGTTGTCCACGAGCTTTACTCAAGCCAAATCTACAACAATATAATTTTTAACTCCAACCCATCTTATGAGACCACTAACAATCCTGACCAAACCATAGATACAACGTGGTACAAAGATTTTACAATATCCTATCTTGATGAAGATAACAATAATGTGAGTAACAATATTCTATCAAGTAAAACCCAAGCACATTTTTTCAACTGCACTTTCAATGCCACGGTCGAGGATGTCCTCATCTGGAACGATGCAAACACCCTTGAGGAGAAGTACAAACATAAAACTCCAGGTCCGGCTGTGGGAGCCGGTGTGAACGGTACCACCTGCGGTGCCTACGGCGCTGTGAACGGCGGCCGTGCCTACCAGCCGGCCGGCATTCCGCAGTACCGCCCCTACATCTACGACGCCCAGATTGACGAGACGCCGTCGAGCAACAACACCATCAACGCATCGTTCAAGATTAAAGTGCAGCAGTAATGAATACTCTTCGCAAAGGATTATCGACTTGCCTGTTGCTGGTGGCCTTGGCGGCCACGGCGATGGGCCAGACGGTGAGTCGCGTGGAGTATTACTGGGACACTGACCCTGGCCGCGGCTACGGCACGTCCATCACGGGCTGGACGGCTGCCAACCAGGTCAATATCAACACCACCATCAGCACCGCCGGCCTCAGCGCAGGCATCCACACGCTGGGCATCCGCAGCCGCTCCAGTCATGGAGTGTGGTCTTCGGTAGGACTGCACCGCGTAGTGGTGGGGCAGCAGGTGAGCCGCATAGAATACTTCTATGACATCGACCCGGGCTTTGGCCAGGGCCGCACCTATGCCACCACGGCCACAGAGGGTACGGTAACCATAAGTGATGCGCAGCTCTCCGCCGTGGGCATCAGCGACGGCTACCACCGCCTGGGCCTCCGCGCGCGTGCTGGCACCAACGGTATGTGGAGCCCCACCTACTGGCAGCAGGTGCTGGTGAACGGCAGAGGCGTGGTGCAGGTGGAATACTTCTACGACACGGTGCCTGCCTACGGCGAGGGCATACAGTACACGGCCTTCACGCCTGGCACCACCGTCACCGTCAACAACGCGCAGCTCTCGGCCGCCGGAGTGACTGACGGCTACCACCGGCTGGGCCTCCGCGCCAAGGCTGGCGGCCCGAACGGATGGTGGAGCCCCGTCTACTGGCAGGATGTGCTGGTGAACGGAGCGGGCGTAGCGCAGGTGGAATACTTCTACGACGAGGTGCCCGCCTACGGCGCGGGCATACAGTACACGGCCTTCACGCCTGGTGCCACCGTCAGTATCGACAACGCGCAGCTTTCGGCCGCCGGCATCAGCGACGGCTACCACCGACTGGGCCTCCGCGCCAAGGCTGGCGGCCCGAACGGGCGGTGGAGCCCCGTCTACTGGCATGACGTGCTGGTGAACGGCGCCGGCGTGGTGCAGGTGGAATACTTCTACGACGAGGTGCCCGCTTATGGCCAAGGCATCCAGTATACAGCATTTTCCGCTGGCACTACCGTAACCGTCAACAACGCACAACTCTCCGCCACTGGCATCAGCGACGGCTACCACCGTCTGGGTCTCCGTGCCAAGGCTAGTGGCCCTAACGGCCAGTGGAGCCCCGTCTATTGGCAGCAAGTGCTTGTCAATGGCGCTGGCATCACCCAAGTGGAATACTACTGGGACGATGCCCACCCGGCCTATGGCGCCGCCACCCCCCTGACGGGCTTCACGCCCGGCAGCCTGGTGACCGTCAACGCGGCGCAGATCAGCACTGCGGGCCTGGCCACGGGAGTGCACCGCCTTGCCCTGCGGGCACGCACGGGCAACGGACAGTGGAGCGCGACCTACTTCCACGAAGTCTTCGTGGGGCAGGGCGCCGACTATGCCGAATACTACTGGGACAGCGACCCCGGCTACGGCCAGGCGACGCCCATCGCCTTCACGCCCGGCGAGGAGGTGCTGGTGAACCTCAGCGACATCGCGGTGCCCACGAGCGACGGCCTGCACAGCCTGTGCATCCGTGCGCGGGCTGGCAAGATGTGGAGTCCCACCTACGTCAAGACCTACTGCAACGCGCCGACGCCGATGTTCTCGCTCATAGGGAGCGACACGGTGTGCCAGGGCGAGCAGATCATCATCCTGGACGAGACCGAAGGCGCGTCGGAGCTGACGCAGTACAGCTGGGACATGCAGAGCGATGGCACCGTGGATGACAACACGGTTGGCGACCTGACCTACACCTACACTCAGCCCGGCGTATACGAGCTGACCCTCGGCGTAGGCAACGATGCCACGTGCCAGAACACGTACAGCAAGACCATCATGGTGCGCAGCACGCAGAGTCCGACGGTCAGCATAGCGCGCGACCGGAACAACGTGTGTGCCGGCGATGAGGTGCGCTTTGTGGCCACCACGCAGCGGGCCGCGGACTACAGGCCGCAGCTGGAGTGGTACCGCAACGACAGCCTGATGGATGGCCTGACGGCCGACACCATCTACCTGAGCGACCTGCGCCAGGGCGACCGCATAAGAGCCAAGGTGAGAGTGTACAACCCGTGTGCCACGGCAGACAGCGCGGTGTCGAACCAGCTGACGATGACGGTGTACAGCCTGCCCGAGGTTACGATGCGCAAGCGTCGCTTCGTCTTCACCGACGAGACGGCCTTCACGCTGGCCTCGCGTTTCCAGGCTACGCCGACGGGCGGCACCTACACCATCAACGGCCGGACGGCCACCCTCTTCAACCCTGCGCGCAACGCCAAGGGGCACTATGAAATCAGCTACACCTACGCCAACGAGCGCGGCTGCAGCGTCACGGTGACCGACACCTTCGAGCTGAGGGAGCGCGTGGAGTATGCGGTGACGGGCCAGAGCGACGACGCTGCGCACGGCAGCGTGGAAGGCAGCGGCCAGTACACCATAGGCGACACGGCGACGCTGACGGCCCTGCCGTCGACGAGCTATGTGTTCAGCCACTGGGGCGACGGCGACAGCGCCAACCCCCGCAAGGTGGAGGTGCTGAGCGACACGACGCTGACGGCCTACTGGGAGCGTCTGTGCCGCGACACCGTCATAGTGGAGGAGGCGACGGCCTGCGACAGCTATGCGTGGCGCGGAGCCACCTACACGTCCAGCGGCGACACGGCGACGCGCACCTTCGCGAGCCTCTACGGATGCGACAGCAGCTACGTGCTGCACCTGACGGTGCTCCACAGCACCGTGGGCGAGGTGCAGGCGACGGCGTGCGACAGCTACCTGTGGAACGGCGAGACAATCACGGAGAGCGGCGAGTACACCCACGCCACCACCAATGCGGCCGGCTGCGACAGCACGGCGACGCTGACGCTGACCGTGAACCACAGCGGCCAGGGCGTCGAGACGCTGACGGCCTGCGACGAATACACCTGGAAAGGCACGACCTACACGACGAGCGGCAGCTACACCTACGACACCCTCACCGCGAAGGGATGCGACAGCACGGTGACGCTGGCGCTGACCGTGAACCACAGTGGAGCCGGGAGCGAGACGGCGACGGCTTGCGACAGCTACACGTGGAAGGGCACGGTCTATGCGGCGAGCGGCAGCTACAGCTACGACACCCTCACGACGAAGGGGTGCGACAGCACGGTGACGCTGGCGCTGACCATACGGCGCAGCAGCAGCGGTGCGGAGACCGTGACGGCGTGCGACAGCTACACGTGGCACGGCACGGAGTACACCGCCTCGACAAACGAGGCCACGTACACCAGCGCCAACGCTGCGGGGTGCGACAGCACGACGACGCTGCACCTGACCGTGAACTACAGCGGACAGGGCGTCGAGACTATGACGACCTGCGACGAATACCTGTGGAAAGGGACTGCCTACACGACGAGCGGCAGCTACACCTTCGACACCCTCACCGCGAAGGGGTGCGACAGCACAGTGACGCTGACGCTGACCGTGAACCACAGCGGACAGGGGGTCATGAGCGTGACGGCCTGCGACGAATACATGTGGAAAGGCACTGCCTATACGGCAAGCGGCAGCTACAGCTTCGACACCCTCACGACGAAGGGCTGCGACAGCACGGTGACGCTGCAGCTGACCGTGAACCACAGCAACACGGGCACGGAGAACGTGACGGCGTGCAACAGCTATGTGTGGCACGGTACGGAGTACACCGCCTCGACCAGCGAGGCCACGTACACCACGACCAATGCCGCGGGCTGCGACAGCACTGTGACGCTGCACCTGACCATCAACCACTGCGCCACCACGGAGCTCACGGTGTGCGACAGCTACACGTGGCCGCTCACTGGCGTGACGTACACCGCCAGCGGTGTGTACACCGACGGCACGGACACCCTGGTGCTGACCGTGAACCACAGCAGCACGGGGACCGACGTGCAGAGCCACTGCGACAGCTATACGTGGGTGGACGGCGTGACGTACACGACGAACAACAGCACGGCCACGCACCTGACGGAGAACGTCTACGGGTGCGACAGCACGGTGACGCTGGCGCTGACCATACGGCGCAGCAGCACAGGTTCGGAGACCGTGACGGCGTGCAACAGCTACACGTGGCACGGGACGGAGTACACCGCCTCGACCGACGCGGCCACGTACACCACGACCAATGCCGCGGGCTGCGACAGCACTGTGACGCTGCACCTGACCATCAACCACTGCTCCGCGACGGAAGTGGCGGCGTGCGACAGCTATGAGTGGCACGGCACGACGTACAACGTCAGCGGGACATACGTGGACGGGAACGACACGCTGCGGCTGACCATCAGCTACAGCAGCGCGGTCACGGAGGTGGTCACGGCGTGCGACCGCTACGAGTGGCACGGCACGGAGTACGTGGTGTCGACCACCAATCCGCGGTACACCACGACCAACGCGGCAGGGTGCGACAGCACGGTGACGCTGAACCTGACCATCAAACGCAGCACTTCGGTGATGGAGACCGTGACGGCGTGCGACAGTTACACGTGGCACGGGACGACGTATACCGAAGGCGGCAACGGCGTTGGCACCTACAGCACGACGAACGCCGTGGGGTGCGACAGCACGGTGACGCTGAACCTGACCCTCAAGCATAGCAGCACGGGCGACACCACGGTGACGGCGTGCGACCAGTACACGTGGGGCGGGGTCACGTACACCACGAGCGGCGATGTGACCCTCGGGACCAACATGCGCAACGCGGCGGGCTGCGACAGCACGCTGGTGCTGCACCTGACGGTGACGCCGTCGTACAGCGACACGGTGAGTGCCGTGGCGTGCGACAGCTGGCAGGGCTACACCGCTGACACGACGCTGGTGGAGCGCTACACCACCGTGGCTGGGTGCGACAGCATCAGCACCATCCTCGTCACCATCAACCACAGCGTGGAGACGACCATCGTGGACAGCGCTGCGGGCGAGTATACGTGGAACGGAGAGGTGTATGCCGAGAGCGGCACCTACACCTGGACGGGAAGCACCGAGGATGGCTGCGACAGCACGGTGACGCTGGTGCTCACCATTGACAGCACCGGCAACAGCGGCATCCGGACGGCGGACGACATCGTGGTGCGAGTCTATCCCAACCCAACCACCGGCACGGTCAGCCTCGACGCTGACGACGTGCAGAGGGTGGAGGTGTACGACCAGAACGGCCGTATGGTGAGACGATTCGAGGAGACCAATGTCGTTGAGCTCTACGGGCTGTCGTCAGGCAGCTACACGCTGAAGATAGAGATGCGCCGTGGCACCACGCTGAAGAGGGTGATACTGCGGTAGTGAGAGAGTGAGATAAGCAGAGTAGGGGTGCCGGAAAGCCGGCACCCCTACTTTTGCTTTTAGGATAGAGACAATAGGTGGAGGTTAGTTGGTTTTCCAGGTGTAGTGGAGTTGGGCGAGGTCCTCGTTGGCTTTGACGATTTTCTTTTTGAGGCCGGCTTTGTAGGCGATGAGCTTCTGCATGAGGGTGTCGTCGGCGAGTGCGAGAATCTGGGTGGCGAGGATGGCTGCGTTCTGAGCGCCGCCGATGGCTACGGTGGCCACGGGGATTCCCGGAGGCATCTGCATGATGGCGAAGGTGGCGTCGAGGCCTTCGAGGCATGAGCCTTTGATGGGGACGCCGATGACGGGGAGGGGGGTCTCGGCGGCGATGACGCCCGGGAGCGCGGCGGCCATGCCGGCGCCGGCGATGATGACCCGAATGCCGCGAGACTGTGCGTTGCGTGCGAAGTCGCTGACCTCCTGGGGTGTGCGGTGTGCGGAGAGGGCGTTCACCTCGAACGGGATTTCCATCTCCTCGAAGAACTGGCAGGCTTTCTCCATGACCGGCAGGTCGCTGGTGGAGCCCATGATGATGCTTACTATCGGTTTCATGTCTGTAGTTGTTTTCCTTACCAACGGCGCGAGGGGCGTTTTATTGTGCCGCGTGGGCAATAAAAGGGGCGAGGGGGCCGTTTATGCGGTATGAAACAAGAGGTTGCCATTATGATAGCGCTGTGTGTCGGCGTGGCGGCGGGCCGGACGCAGGGGCTGCAGCTGAGCGAGCTGCTCTACCAGCCGCGGAGCGGCGAGGCGGAGTACGTGGAGCTGTACAACGGCACGGACCGGGCCGTGGAGCTGTCGGAATACCACATAGTGCGCGTGGTGCACGACACGCTGGGGACCCACTACCCGCTGCCGCCGCACAGCGTGGCGCCGGGACAGTATGTGGTGCTCACGAAGTCGGCCGCGTCGGTGGCGGCCTGCTTTGCGAGGTGCAACGCGGGTGCCATAGTAGAGTGCAGCCTGCCGCCCTACCCCAACGACGGGGGGAGCGTGGTGCTGAGCAGGGCGGACAGCACGATAGTGGAGCGGCTGGACTACAGACCGGACATGCACAGCCGTCTGCTGAGGGAGCGGGCCGGAGTGAGCCTGGAGCGGAGACGCTTCGACCGGCCGGCGGGAGAGAGTGGGAACTGGTTTTCGGCCGCGTCGACGGCGGGCTACGGCACGCCTGGGCTGGCCAACTCGCAGAGCGCGGAGGCGCTGGTGGAGGAGACGGCCTTCGAGTTCAGCAGCACGCTGCTCTCGCCCGACGGCGACGGCTACCAGGACGAGCTGACGGTGAGCTATGCGGTGGACGACGGCGGACTGGCGGCGTTGGCCGACGTGTACGACGCGGGAGGGCGCAAGGTGCGGACGCTGCTCAACGGGGACCTGCTGGGGACGCACGGCAGCTTTGTGTGGGACGGATGCGACGACGCGGGGCGGAGGCTGGCGACGGGGCACTACGTGGTGACGGTCACCATATACGACCGCGGCGGGACGCGCCAAACGCTGAAGAGAGCCGTGGCGGTGCTTTGAGGTGGAGTTTAGACGCGTGCGGAGCAGAAATTCCGGACCGGGCAGTAGTCGCAACCCTGAGGTCGGGCCGGCGGCTCGAAGTCGAGGTCGGGATTCAAGATATCGGACACAATCTTAGCGAGCATCTGCTCGACGAGGGCGAGCTGAGGGACAGCGATGCGCGAGGAGCCGTCCCAGCGAGCCAGCTGTACGTCGGACCGCAGGTTGCGGAGCGGGTAGATGCCGGCCTCGAGGGTGGCGTCAGGGAGCGAGGAGGCGGAGCGGCAGAAGAGGAGTGCGTAGCACATCAGCTGGAGCCACTTGCCTGGGACGCGGAGGGCGTCGAGGTCGGAGGAGGAGACGCTGATTTCGCGCGGGTCGAGCCGTCCGGTCTTATAGTCGATGATGCGTAGGCGTCCGTCGAAGCGGTCGATGCGGTCCACGAAGCCTTTCAGAACGGCGCCGCCCGGCAGGGGCATGCGGAGCTCCTGCTCGAGGGCCACGATTTCGATGCAAGCACCGCCTTCGAGGATGGAGAGCTCGCGCCTGAGGAGGTGGCGGAGCTGGCTTTCGCCGACGGAGTAGAGGAAGCGGTTGCGTCCTTCGGAGCTGCGACCGTGGCTGTAGAGGTCGGCGAAGGCCTCGTGCATGAGACGAGGGAGGTCGGCGAGGGCGTTGCGCAGGCCACTGGCTTCGACGGCGCGGCCGATGTAGGGGGAGTAGACCTGCTGGAGCACGTTGTGGACGCAGGTGCCGAGCTGGGAGGCGTCGAGGTCCTCCTGGACGGCGTCGGGCTCGTCGATGCCGAGCACGTTGACGTAGTAGTAGCGGAGAGGGCACTCGGTGTAGTTGTTCAGCGAGGTGGGGGAGAATCCGCGCTCGGCCAGCTGGCCGAGGCGCCGCATGACGGCCGGCGACTTGTGGCCGCGTGGCTCGACGGCGCCGCGGTGGAGGGCGGTGCCGAGGCTCACGACGCGGTCGGAGACGTGGATGTGGGCTGGGAAGCTGGGAGCGAGCTCGCTGCGCACCTGCTTGAGGTAGCGGCTTTCCTCGCCCTTGCCGGTGGCCTCGGTCTCGGAGCTGAAGCAGAGGTAGACCTCGTCGGCGCGCTGGAGGAGGCGGTAGAAGTTGTAGGCGTAGACGGACTCTTTCTCCTCGTAGGTGGGGAGGTGGAAGACGCGCTGGAGCTCGTAGGGAATGAGAGTGCTCTGGCTGCGGGAGGAGGGTAGGACCCCCTCGTTGGCCGAGAGGAGGATGACGCGCCGGAAGTCGAGGTTGCGGGTTTCGAGGACGCCGAGAATCTGGAGGCCGGACAGGGGCTGTCCGAGGAAGGCGATGCTGTGGCGGACGGCGATGCGCTGGTAGATGCGCTCGAGGGTGGGGATGTCGGCGATGTGGTGGTATTCGGCCTGCAGGCTGTCGAGGTAGTCGAGGATTTCGACGAGAGCGCCGAGGGCCTGGTGCTCCTTGCGGTTGGCGGCGGTGGTGCCGCCCTGCACCATGAGTGCGGCGAGACGGCGGACGGCGGCGAGGACGTCGTCGGGTCCGGGTACGGCGTCGGGGAAGAGGAATGCGAGGCGGTCGGAGCCGAGGAGGGCCTCGATGTCGGCGGCGGAGCATCGGATGCGGTTTTCGCGCTCCATGAAGTCGGCGGCGCGCTGGCGCAGGTTGTCGATGGCGAGCAGCCGCCCGATGTGGTGGTCGGCGAGGAGCTCGACGATGTCGGAGTGGTAGTAGCCGGCGGGGCGGGCGGAGCGGTAGAGGGCGAGGAGCCGCTGGACGGTGGTGTGGATGCCGCTGTCGGCGTAGGCGTAGCCCATGGAGATATTGACGCCGTAGTCGTCGGGGGTGTCGGGGAGAGAGCAGAGGGTGGGCATGATGAGGCTCTCGTCGGCGAGGACGATGGCTGTGCTGCCGGAGTCGGCGAGCCAGTCGGGGTGCTCCTCGAGGAGTCGGCCGGCGTATTTGCACTGGAGGACGGCCTCGGGGCATTCGACGATGGAGATGTGCTTCTCGCCCTGGCCGAAGAGAGAGGTGCCGCGAGGCACGATGGATGGGAACTCGTCGCTGTGGAGGCGCAGGAAGCGGCCCGCCTCCTGACGGTCGGCGTAGTAGTAGGGGTCGCCGTCGGTGAGGAGGCATCCGATGCCGCGGCGGACGTAATGGCCGATGATTCGGCGTTCGCACTCGCTGATGGCGTTGAAGCCGACGAAGTATATCTTGCTGAAGGAGAGCCGAGCGGCGAGGGAGTCGATGTTGTCGGCCACGTGTCGGTAGGCCATGCCGGAGTAGGCCTCGCCGCGGGAGGCCAGGCGCTCGCGGAGGAGGCGGTAGTAGTCGAAGAGAGAGTGGTAGAAGGCGAGGTACTGACGCTGGAAGGGACTCATGGAGGGGTTTTCGATGTCCCACTCGCCGATGGCCTTGAGGCCGTGGAGGTTGATGAAGAGTTCGCGGGCGTCGACACAGTAGCGGTCGATTTCGGAGAAGTCGCTGAGCATGATGTCGCCGAAGGACATGAACTCCTCGAAGGACTGATACTTGCGGTCGTCGCCGCCGAGCTGTATGTGGATGCGGTAGAGTTCGAAGAGGAGGAACTCGGAAGGTACGATTTTCAGGCCGCCGAGGTCGGCGACGAGTTCGTCGATGGTGGTGGTGCGGGGGAGGAAGAAGGCGGAGCCGCTGTCGGCGGAGATGTGCTCGAAGGCGCGCCGGAGGAAGAGTGCGGAGCGGCGGTTGTTGAAGACGACGAGGGCCTGACCGGGGTCGGCGGGGTTTTCGGCCAGGATGCGGCGGGCGACTTGTGTCAGGAAAGTTTCCATTGTGCTGCTTGATTGAGGGTTTCGGGTTTGCCGACGTCGAGCCATCGGTCGGCGGGGTGGATGTAGGCGGCGATGCGGTGGCCTGCGGCGGAGAGGCGTATGTATTCGTCGATGATGGGGTAGGGGTGGTCGGGAGGAGGGAGGAGGTCGAAGAGGGCAGGGGAGACGACGGAGACGCCGCTGAAGGCGAGGGGGGAGGGAAGTGGAGAGTGGGAAGTGGGAAGTGGAGAGTGGAAAGTGGAAAGTGGAAAGTTGGAAGTGTTAAGTGTTAAGTGTGAAGTGTTAAGTGGTGAGTTTTGGTTTGCGTTGTCGGGGGAGGTGCGGGAGAGGAGGAGGCCGTCGGGGGAGAAGGCGAGGAGGCGCTTGGTGGAGCGGTGGCTGACGCAGAGGGTGGCCAGGTTGGAGAGGGTGCGGTGGCGTCGCTCGACGTCGGCGAGGTCGATGTCGGAGAGGATGTCGACGTTGTGAATCAGGATGTTGTCGTTGCCGGAGAAGAGGCTTGCCGCCTTCTTGAGGCCGCCGCCCGTGTCGAGAAGGAGGTCGCGCTCGTCGCTGATGTCGATGCGGGCCTGCCAGCGGCGGGAGGCGATGAAGTCGATGACCATGTCGGCGAAGTGGTGCACGTTGACCACAATGTGTGAGACGCCACAGCGTTCGAGGCGGTGTATGGTGTGCTCGAGGAGGGTTTCGGGTTTGGTGGCGCCGTCGGGTGTGGCGAAGGGTATCTCCACGAGCGCTTTGGGGCGGCGGTCGGTGAGCGGACGCAGCCGTGTGCCGAGTCCTGCGGCAAGAATGAATCCTTCCATGTCTGCTTAGATAGGTGGCGAAGAGGCCTGTTTGAGGGTATAAACGCGGGGGGAGGGGATTTATTGTTTTTTTGGGGGAGAGTTAAGGGTTAAGTGGTAAGTAGACAGTAGGCAGTAGTTAAGTAGTTAAGCCGAATGTACGGGGGGAGTTGGGAATTGAAAATTGATAATTGAAAATTGATAATTGATAATTTTTTTTGGGGGGGAGGGGGGATTGAAAATTGATAATTGAAAATTGATAATTTTTTTTTTGGGGGGGGAGGGGGGATTGAATAGTG
>CAMVAA010000048.1 GCA_947165345.1 uncultured Bacteroidales bacterium | reverse complement strand
GGGGGCGCGGCTTGGGGGGCGCCGTCGGGGCGGGCGCGGGTGCGGCGGGTGCAGGTTGCGGTGCCGGCTGGGCCGGTGCGGGTTGCGGTGCCGGGGCGGGTTGCGGTGCTGGGGCGACGGGTGCGGGCGCGGCAACAGGTGCCGGGGCGGCGGGTGTCGCCGCGGCCGGGCCGTCGGGTCCGGGGGTGTCGTCCGTGCCTGCCTCGCGGCGTCTGGCAATCTATGCCGGGGCCACGGCCGGGGCGGCCAGCCGCATCAGGCATATCTCCACGAAGAGGTTCTTGTTGTTGGCCTCGCGGAAGCGGTACTCATAGTCCGACGCGAGGGTGAGCCAACCGAGCAGCCGCGGCAGACCGCAGCGCTGTGCCTGCTGGCCGTAGCGGCGGCGCATTTCGTCGCTGCCGTCCACGAGGACGAGGGTCTGCGGGTCGAGGCAGACCATGAGGTTGCGCAGGTGCTCGCAGAGGCCGGTGAGGAAATGCTGCCCGCCGAAGCCTTTGGCGATGACCTCCTGGTAGAGCAGCAGGGAGTGGCTGATGTCGGAGGCCAAGAGGTTGTCCACCAGGCGGAAGTAGTACTCCTCGTCGAGCAGGTTGAGGTTTTCGAGGCAGAGCTGTCGGGTGAGGTTGCCCTGGGTGAAGTTGACCAGCTGGTCGAAGGTGGAGAGGGCGTCGCGCATGCCGCCTTCGGCCTTGCGTGCTATGAGCTCGAGGGCGCCGTCTTCGTACTTGACTCCCTCGCGGTCAGCGACATAGCGCAGGTGGGCCACGATGTCGGAGAGCTCGATGCGCTTGAAGTCGAAGACCTGGCAGCGGCTGAGGATGGTGGGGATGATTTTGTGCTTCTCGGTGGTGGCGAGGATGAACTTGGCGTAGGCCGGCGGCTCCTCGAGGGTTTTGAGGAAGGCGTTGAAGGCCGCGGCGCTGAGCATGTGGACCTCGTCGATGATGTACACCTTGTAGCGGCCGGTCTGGGGGGGGATGTAGACCTGCTTGACGAGCTCGCGGATGTCGTCGACGGAGTTGTTGGAGGCGGCGTCGAGTTCGAAGATGCTCATGGAGGCCCCTTCGCTGAACGAGCGGCAGCTTGCGCACTCGTTGCAGGCTTCGCCTTCGGGGGTGAGGTTCTCGCAGTTGATGGTCTTGGCCAGGATGCGGGCGCATGTAGTCTTGCCGACACCGCGAGGGCCGCAGAAGAGGAACGCCTGCGGCAGCTGACCCGTGAGGATGGCGTTTTTCAACGTGCGGGTGATGTGCTCCTGTCCGACCACGGTGGCGAAAGTGGCGGGCCGATACTTGCGGGCCGATACAACAAAATTATCCATTCTTTTTCTTTTTTCTTCCTGTTACATAGCCGGCAACAGCTTGCCGCCAGCCTCCTTTTCCGACTGCAAATGTACGAAAAATATTTCATTCCGCCCCTACCGCGGCCAATTTTTTTTCTTTCGGACCCGGGGCGAGGGGGTAGAGAGGACCCAGAGAGGACCCAGAGAGGACCCAGAGAGGACCCAGAGAGGGGGTAGAGAGGCTCGGTGCAAGACGCTAAGATTTAGCGGACAAGGAGACGTGGCGGCGAGGGGTGCCGAGAGTGCTGATTGGCAGAGCGTCACGGCGGGGGTAAATATATATACATTTATTTTTTTAGGAGGCCACAATAATGTACGCACGCTTGCGTTATACAAAGTTAACAGATACAAAAACAAGCATCGACATGATGAAAAAGGCTCTGACTGCAATACTCCTCACCATAGCCGCCGCCTGCGCGACAGCCCAGACATACAGTTTCACCTTCAAGCTGGAAGGGCGCACCGACACCATGCTCTACATAGTGCGCCACCACCGCGACCGGCTGGTGAAGGTAGACAGCTGCCGCGCACAGCGCAGCACCTACCGCTTCGAAGGGCGCCGGCAGTGGGAGCGCGGAGTCTACAGCCTGGTCGGCCAGGACGGGAAGAAGAGGATAGGCGACTTCGTGGTCGACGCAAGCCGCCGCTTCACCATAGCCGGCGACGCCAAGATGACGGCTGCGAGCGTGAAGGTGAAGGGGTGCCCGTCGAACGAGGCCATGTTCAAATACCTCGCTGTCGAGGACGCGGCCCGGAGCGAGGCCGACGAGATAGCGGCCCGGAAGAAGGACCCCGCCACCCGCGAACAGGCGGAGAGGGACGACGAGGCCCTCACGGAACGCATGCTGGCCTTCGAGACGGAGGCCCGCCACCCCGCCAAGCCCAACATCTTCTTCACACTCGTCAACCTCTGCGACTCGCCCGAGGTGCCTGACACGGTGGCCGAGAAGGGCGTCTACTACCGCCGCCACTACTGGGACGCTCTCTTCGAGACCAAAGACGCGTCGGGCGCACGCGCTTTCGACACATACCGCACGGCGCTGCTGTACAGCCCACAACTGTTCAGCAAGATGAACTACTTCTTCTACGGCATGCTCTACTATGCCGACAGCGACACCATCTGTGCCGAGATAGACCGTCTGGCGGCCCGCATCGGCGACGACACCGCCATGCTGCGCTACGTCTTCGACCACATCGAACCCCGCTACTTCCGCTCGACCAAGAACGTGGGGTGGGACGCCGTGTGGTGCCACCTGGCAAGCGAATACTACCTCAAAGGGCGCTGCCCGTGGGCTACGGAAGGCACCATCCACAACATGCGATACAACTACAACCGGCTGCGCCAGAGCCTCATCGGTGCCCCTGGGCAGGAGCTGTGGATGGCCGACACCAACCAGAGTTCCAATCCCGCCGACTGGATCAGCAGCCACCGCTTCCCAACGCGCTACGTCATACTGTGGTTCTGGGACCCCGACTGCCACCACTGCCAGGAGCAGAGCGCGGAGCTGAAGGTGCTCTACGACTCGCTGCAGGCCGCCGGCAACCACCGGTTCGAGGTCTACGCCATAGGCTACGAGAGCGACGTGGAGAAGTGGAAACGCTATGTCCGCGAACACGATTTCCGCTGGGTCAACGTGGGCGGGACCAACGTCAACATCGACTATCAGGAGGCCTACAACGTACACGGGGCCCCCACGATGATAATACTCAACGAGCGGCGCGACATCATCATGAACAAGGTGCTGCCCGCGAAGAGCATCATGCAGTTCCTCGACAACTACGAGAAGAGGAGTAAAGGAGTTAAGGAGTAAAGGAGAAGGATGGACATCATAAACATACTGCCCGACAGCGTAGCCAACCAGATAGCGGCCGGCGAGGTGGTGGACCGACCCGCCGGAGCCGTCAAGGAGCTGCTGGAGAACGCCATGGACGCCGGCGCCAAACAGATAGACCTCGTAGTGAAGGATGCCGGGCGGACGCTGCTGCAGGTGACCGACAACGGATGCGGGATGAGCGAGAGCGACGCACGCCTGTGCTTCGAGCGGCACGCCACGAGCAAGATACACCGTGCCGACGACCTCTTTGCCATCCACACGATGGGCTTCCGCGGCGAGGCGCTGGCCTCGATAGCGGCCATAGCGCAGGTGGAGCTGCGCACGCGACTCACCGGTTCGGACCTCGGCACGCAGGTGTGCATCGAAGGGTCGCACATAGTGAGCCAGCAGCCCGTGGCCTGCCCGGAAGGGACCACGATGGCGGTGAAGAACCTCTTCTACAACGTGCCGGCACGCCGCAACTTCCTCAAGCGCGACAGCGTGGAGCTGGGCCACATCGAGGAGGTCTTCCGCCGCATCACCCTGATACACTACGACATCGGCTTCAGCTTTGTCAGCAACGGACGCACCCTCTACGACCTGCGCCCGGGGAGCATGCTCGGACGCATAGCCGGGCTTTTCGGCGCTGCTTACAAGGAGCGCATGTATGCCGTGGACGAGGACACGGACCTCGTGCGCATACACGGCTTCGTGAGCCGGCCCGAGTTCGGGCGCAAGACCCGCGGCGAGCAGTATATCTTCGTCAACGGGCGCTTCATCAAGCATCCGTCGCTCAGCGCCGCCGTGGAGCGCGCCTACGGCGACCTGCTGCCCGACCGCACATACCCGAGCTACTTCATCGGGCTGACCGTGGACCCGTCGCGCATCGATGTCAACATCCACCCCACCAAGACCGAGGTGAAGTTTGCGGACGACCACGCCCTGTTCGCCGTGCTGCGCTCGGCTGTGAAGCGGGCCATCGGCCAGTTCAGCCTGGCCACCGAGCTGGGCTTCGACACCCCCGACGAGTTCAACATCGGCCCCGCACCGCAAGGCTACATACCCCGCCAACCCCACGTCAGCTACAACGAGAACTACAACCCCTTCCACCCCACCCCCACGCAGACACGCCTCACGCTGGAGAGCCTGAAGCCCTACGACGACCGCGACAGCCGCGCCGGCCGTGACCTCGACGACCTCGACGACCAGCCCACCGCGGCGCCGCAAGCGCGGCCGCAGCAGGAGCGGGACGAGCTGAAAGCCCCGTGCATACTGCTCCAGGGACGCTATATCGTCACCGCCATCAGCTCGGGCCTGGCCCTGATAGACCGTCACCGGGCCATGGAGCGCATCCTCTACGACCGCCTGTCGAGTCGGCGCCAGACCGCCGACAGCCAGACGCTCCTCTTCCCCGTCGACTGCCGCTTCTCGGCCGCCGACGCCGAGCTGCTCGGCGAGATGCTTCCGGAGCTGAAGCAGTACGGGTTCGAGATAACACCGCGCGACAACACCACGTTTGTGGCCACCGCCATCCCCTCGGACCTCTCGACCGACGACCTGCAGACGCTGCTCGACCAGATGCTTGTGGACAGCAAGGGGGCCGCCATGCAGCGCTTCAACGACCGCAGCCAGAGCCTCTGCGCCTCGCTGGCACGGCAGATGGCATCGCGCCACGCCGCCCCGACCTCGCAGGAGGAGATGCAGCAGACGGTGGCCGACCTCTTCGCCTGCCCGATGGCCGACACCACGCCGAGCGGCAAACGCATCATCACCATAGTAAAACCCGAAGAACTTTTACGCTAAACACCCAACACCTAACACTGATATGGCCCAATACCAACCCCAAGGATTCAGCATGCTGCCGCCGGCGGTGAAGCACCTGCTCATCGTCAACGTGCTCTGCTACGGACTGTACTATGTCCTCAATATGCAGCATATCATAGACCTCAACTTCTGGTGCGGCATCTGGACCCCGGCGACGGGCAACTTCCGCCTGTGGCAGCCGCTGACATACATGTTCATGCACGGCTCGTTCGACCACCTGTTCTTCAACATGTTCTCGCTGTGGATGTTCGGTTCGACGCTGGAGAACTACTGGGGCACACGGCGGTTCCTGTTCTACTACCTCGTGTGCGGCATCGGGGCTGGACTGCTCAACCTGCTCGTGCCGGGCATCCACGTCTCGGTGGGAGCCTCGGGAGCCGTCTACGGCCTCCTGCTGGCCTTCGGCATGCTCTTCCCCAACGAATACATTTACCTTTACTTCCTGGTACCCATCAAGACCAAGTGGTTCATCATCGGCATGATTGCCTTGGAGCTCTTCGAGGGTGTCTTCCGCAGCTACGACGGCGTGGCCCACTTCGCCCACCTGGGCGGGATGCTCATCGGCTTCCTGCTCATCCTCTACTGGCGCAAACACCCCTTCTCACGAATATAACAAACAAACTAATACTAAACCGACAATGAAAAGAACAATTGTTATCATGACAGTTCTGCTGTCATTCGCAGCCAGCTCGACAGCCCAGAAAAAAGACAGCTTTTTCAGTATAGAACACCCGTGGATGAAGATGGCGGGCTATTCTTATCAGCCAGCCTACCCCTACGGCGTTTCCACTGCCGGCGGCTCGTTCCTCTCGGTCGGATTCGGCGAACCCGGCAAAGAATACATCACCACTGACGGCAAAACCCGCGTAGAGCCTTCCTATTCCGTCCGACTGGGATGGGTGGGCTACACCTTCGACGAAGGGACCACCGGATGGGGCGCCATCTCGTTCAGACCCATGATAGTGATGGGTGTGGACATGACAAACGACTACGACGTGGCCACCGACAAGACCAAGCGCAACAGCTACTTCACCATGGCGCCGACACTGGCGGTGAACGTCTACATGTTCCACTTCTCGGTGGGCTACGAGATAGTGCCCAAGCTGAGCCAGTTCAACGGCCTGACCTTCGGCGTGGGCCTCTCGATACGCTACAACCGCCCGAGAGCCACGGACAAAGTCGTGGTCACAGAGTAAGCAGAAATAAACATCACATATAACCACAATGGAATTAGCATCGAAATACGACCCTCGTGCCATCGAGGAGAAATGGTATCAATTCTGGCTTGACAAAAAGCTCTTCCACTCCGAGCCCGACAACCGCGTGCCATACACGGTGGTCATCCCGCCGCCCAACGTGACCGGTATACTCCACATGGGCCACATGCTCAACAACACCATCCAGGACGTGCTGGTGCGCCGTGCACGCATGCAGGGCAAGAACGCCTGCTGGGTACCCGGCACCGACCATGCGTCCATCTCGACCGAGGCCAAGGTTGTGAAGATGCTTGCCGAGCGCGGCATCGACAAACGCTCCCTTTCGCGCGACGAGTATATGAAGTATGCATGGGAATGGAAGGAAAAATACGGCGGCATCATCTTGCAGCAGCTCCGCAAACTGGGTGCCTCATGCGACTGGGACCGCACCTCGTTCACCATGGACGACATACGCTACGAGAGCGTCATCCGCGTCTTCGTAGACCTCTACAACAAGGGACTCATCTACCGCGGCGTGCGCATGGTCAACTGGGACCCCCAGGCCCTCACCGCCGTCAGCGACGAGGAAGTCATCTATAAGGAAAGCCACGGCAAGCTGTTCTACCTCCGCTACTATGTGGAGGGCGAGGATCGCTACATTGTGGTGGCCACCACCCGTCCCGAGACCATCATGGGCGACACCGCCGTGTGCGTGCACCCCGAGGACGAGCGCTACCAGTGGCTCAAGGGCAAGCGCGTCGTCGTGCCCGGCGTGGGCCGCGTGGTGCCCATCATCATGGACGAGTACGTGGACCGCGAGTTCGGCACCGGCGCCCTGAAGATCACCCCCGCCCACGACATCAACGACTACAACCTGGGCATGAAGTACAACCTCGAGTCTATCGACATCTTCAACGACAACGGCACGCTCAACGAGCATGGCGGCAAGTACGCCGGCATGGACCGCTTCGCCTGCCGCAAGCAGATCGTCAAGGACCTCGAGGAGGCCGGCCTGATAGAGAAGATAGAAGACTACACCAACAAGGTGGGCCACAGCGAGCGCACCGACGCCGTCATCGAGCCCAAGCTCAGCGCCCAGTGGTTCCTCAAGATGGAGGGCCTCGCCAAGAAAGCCCTCGAAGTGGTCGAGGACGACACCATCCGCTTCCACCCCGCCAAGTTCAAGAACACCTACCGCCACTGGCTGGAGAACATCAAGGACTGGTGCATCAGCCGCCAGCTCTGGTGGGGCCACCGCATACCGGCCTGGTATCTGGAAGTGAACGGCCGCGTGGAGACAGTCGTGGCCCTCAACGAGGAGGAGGCCCGCAAGCTGGCCGCCGAGAAGTACGGCTACACCGGCGCCCTGCGTCAGGACGAGGACGTGCTCGACACCTGGTTCAGCTCCTGGCTCTGGCCTATCTCTCTCTTCGACGGCATCCGCAACCCCGACAACCCAGAGATCAACTACTACTACCCCACGGCCGACCTCATCACCGCCCCCGACATCATCTTCTTCTGGGTGGCCCGCATGATTATGGCCGGCGAGGAATACCGCAAAGACGTCCCCTTCCACAACGTCTACTTCACCGGCATCGTGCGCGACAAGCTGGGCCGCAAGATGAGCAAGAGCCTCGGCAACAGTCCCGACCCCATCGAGCTCATCGAGAAGTACGGCGCCGACGGCGTCCGCATGGGCATGCTGCTCACCGCTCCGGCGGGCAACGACCTCCCCTTCGACGAGAGCATCTGCGAGCAGGGCCGCAACTTCTGCAACAAGCTCTGGAACGCCCTGCGCCTCGTCAGCGGCTGGCAGATTGGCGACGAGCAGCAGAGTCCGGAGAATGCCGTCGCCGTCCAGTGGATGGAGCAGCGCATGGCCCAGGTGCTCGAGGAAATCGAGCGCGACTTCGACCAGTACCGCCTCAGCGAGGCCCTCATGACCACCTACAAGCTGGCCTGGGACGACTTCTGCTCCTGGTACCTCGAGATGGTCAAGCCTGCCTACGGCACACCCATCGACCGCGAGACCTACGAGGCCACCCTCTCCATCTTCTCGCGCCTGATGCTGATGCTCCACCCCTTCATGCCCTTCGTCACTGAGGAGATCTGGCACGCCCTGCAGACCATGGGCAAGGACGACGAGAAGGCCGCCTTCATTAATGCCAACTACAGCATTATGAACCAGCACATGCCCACCAGCGTCTACTACGACCAGCGGCTGCTCGACGAGTTCGACACCGCCCGCGAGGTCATCGCCGGCGTACGCAACATACGCAACACGCGCAACCTCTCGCCCAAGGAGGCCCTGGAGGTGAGCTACATCGCCAGCGACGAGCGCTTCCGCATCGACCGCTTCGAGGGCATCATCCGCAAGCTGGGCAACGTCAGCGCCGTGAAGGTCATCACCGAGAAGCCCGCCGGCGCCCTCAGCTTCATGATCGGCACCACCGAGTGCTTCGTGCCCATGAGCCAGAACGTCAACAAGGAAGAGGAGCTCAAGAAGCTGCAGGAAGACCTGAAGTATGCCGAAGGATTCCTCAACAGCGTGCTGAAGAAGCTCTCCAACGAGAAGTTCGTCAACGGCGCCCCCGCCGCCGTCATCGAGAAGGAGCGCAACAAACAGCGCGACGCCGAGACCAAGATCGCCGCCCTCAAAGCCCAGATCGCCGCCCTCGGTTGAATGTCACAACGCGCCACCCGCGCTTAGAAAAAGCCCCGTAAGCAAGACGGACCGTCCGTCAACCTTACGGGGCTATTGCTTTCCTCATGCCCTATTAGGGGGTAGTGAGGGGGTAGTGAGGGGGTAGAGAGGGGGTAGAGAGGGGGTAGAGGGGATGTAGTGTCAGAATATAGTTAGAGTATTGTTTGGATATAGTTTGGATATTGCAAGAGTATTGCCAGGATATCGTTCGGGTATTATTACACTACTTACCGATTGTGGTTTAAGCCAGGATAACACCCACTCCCTCACATTCTATTCCACCCAGCGCACATATCCCTCCTTGCGCGGACGGGGGCCGGGTATCTCGCGGCTGCGGAAGCCGATGGCCAGGTGGTCCACACCGGCATAGTCGCCCTCGATACCGAGCTCGCGGAGCAGGGCCTTGCCCTCGGCGCTCTCAAATTCCTCGGCGGCCCTGTGTATCCAGCACGTGTCCAGCCCCACGGCGTGGGCCGCATTGGCCATGTTGGTCAGCACCGCGCAGCCGTCGTAGAGCCACGTCGGCACCGTGCGATCCGCCAACACCAAGAGAATCACCGGAGCGCCGTAGAAAGGATCGAAGTCGTCGGGCAACCCCTCGTGACCGCCCAGCCTACGCCAGATGGCGGCATTCATGCGGCTCAGCCTGTCGCGCACATCGCGCCGCGTAACGGCCACGATGAGCGGACTCTGACGCCCGTGGCCCGTGGGAGCATAGGTGCCAGCCTCGCAGACAGCCTCCAGAAGCTCGCGGCCGGGCATCTCGTCACTGAAGGCACGGCAGCTGCGCCGCGTCTTCATTACGTCCAACACAGCCTCCCCGCTCACTGCTTCAGCGTATTGAGGAGCGTCATCACAGCTGAGGCCGTCGCTGCCGTCTGTGCTATATTCTGCGTGTTCACATTGGCCAGACCTGCCGCCGAAAGCAGCCCGTCCACAAAAGTACTGGCATTCTTGCTGGTAATCAGACCAGCCGAGCTGGCTATCAGACCACTTGTGAAAGCCTTGCGGTACGACTGGTCGTCCTTGTTCTGCTTCAGCGCCGTGTAGGCAGTGGCCAAAGCCAGCGCATTGTTGAGGTTGTTGCTCTTGGTGAGGTCCACAGTGCCACTATTGCGATAGGACGAGTAGAGGCCCTGTACGGCAGTGCCGCATGTCTGACCGGCGGCCATGGCTACCGGATTGCTGCTGGCAGCCGACTGAAAGAGGCTGCACGAAGTGAACGCCATAGTGGCGAAGCATACGAGAAGAAGTCCTAAGCGTTTCATAATCAAATGTTATTTATTGTTTATACTTTTTGTTTTGCGACGCAAAAATACACAAAAAAGACGAATTGACACCTATAATATAAAAAAATCGCTCTGGAAGGACAACGTGCAAGGCGCGTGCAGATTGTGCGAAATGTTAAAAAAGTACGTTCGGTCACTTTTTTTTTGCCCGTTCAGAAAAAAAGCGTAAATTTGCAACTTGAAAAAAATTCAAAATCGACACTATGAACAATAGTATTTTCATGTTCCCGAAACCCGAGAACGAGCCCGTGAAAGGCTACGCTCCCGGTAGCGCCGAGCGCGCCGAAATCCGCAAAGCTCTCGACGAGCTCTACAACACCGTCACCGAGATTCCCGCCGTTATTGGTGGCAAAGAGGTGAAGACCAAAAACATGGGCGAAGTCGTCATGCCCACCGAGAACCACCATGTGCTGGCCCGCTACCACAAAGTGGGCGAGAAAGAGGTGAAGGCCGCCATTGCCGCCGCCCTGAAGGCACAGAAGGAATGGGCTGACACGCCGTGGATTGACCGCGCCAGCGTGATGCTCAAAATCGCCACCCTCATCAGCGGCAAGTACCGCTACCTCCTCAACGCCGCCACCATGCTCGGCCAGGGCAAGACCACGATGCAGGCCGAAATCGACTCGGCATGTGAGCTGGTGGACTTCCTGCGCTACAACGCCTACTACGCCAGCCAGATATACAGCGACCAGCCCTGCTCCGACAAGGGTACGCTGAACTATGTCAGCTACCGCGCCATGGAAGGCTTTGTGTTCGCCATCACGCCGTTCAACTTCACCTCCATTGCCAGCAACCTCTGCCTCAGCCCTGTGCTGATGGGCAACGTGTGCATCTGGAAGCCCTCCACTACGGCACTGCTCTCCAACTATATCCTTATGAAGATATACAAGGAGGCCGGCCTGCCCGACGGCGTGGTGAACTTCCTGCCCGGCAGCGGTGCGCTCATCGGCAAGGTGGCCTTCGCCGACGAGAACCTCGCCGGCGTCCACTTCACCGGCTCCACCTCGACCTTCAAAGGCTTCTGGAAAGAAATTGGCAAGAACATCGACATCTACAAGACCTATCCCAAGATTGTCGGCGAGACCGGCGGCAAGGACTTCATCATGGTCCACAACAGTGCCGACCCGGCGCAGGTGGCTACGGCCATCGTGCGCGGCGCCTTCGAATTCCAGGGCCAGAAATGCTCCGCCGCCAGCCGCGCCTACGTGCCCGCAAGCATGTGGCCCAAAGTGGAGAAAATCGTCGGCAAGATGCTGAAAGAAATCAAGATGGGCGACGTGCGCGACTTCAGCGCCTTCGTGAACGCCGTCATCGACGAGGCGTCGTTCGACAACTGCAAGCGCTATATCGACCATGCCAAGAAGAGCAAAGACGCCGAGGTGGTCTTCGGCGGCAAGTGCGACAAGAAGCAGGGCTGGTTCATTGAGCCCACCGTCATACTGGCCAAGAAACCGGACTACAAGTCGATGTGCGAGGAGATCTTCGGACCCATCATCACCATCTACGTCTACGACGACAAGGACTATGAGAAGACCTGCCGCCTGTGCGACACGACCTCCCCATACGCCCTGACCGGCGCCATCTTCGCCACCGACCGCAAGGCCCTGCGCACGGGCTACGACCTGCTGCGCAACGCCGCCGGCAACATCTACTTCAACGACAAGCCCACCGGTGCTGTGGTTGGACAGCAGCCCTTCGGCGGCGCCCGCGCCAGCGGCACCAACGACAAGGCCGGTTCCTACCTCAACCTGCTGCGCTGGGTCAGCCCTCAGGCCATCAAGGAGACCTTCGACCCTGCCAGAGACTACAAGTATCCCTTCATCAGCAGTGCCAAGTAAAGCCCGCAAGGCATAAAACGAGAAGAGGCTGGCGCAGTTGCGCCAGCCTCTTCTATTTTCAAGACAAATACCTTTCTCAGAAGACGAAGGTCAGGCCCGCCTGGGCGGGGCCGACATTGAGGCAGAGACCCCAGTCGGGCTGCATGTCGCGCGAAGGCGCATTGTCCGAAAAACGTCTCTTGCTTCTGTAGTTGCCACGGCTACCACCACGGCTGCCACCGCTGCTGTTGCCGTCCGACGACACAAGCCAGATGCCCGTGCCGACCAGAGCAGCACCCACCACGGTGCCGATGATGCCGACGGTCTTTACCGTACTGCTGACAGTCTCCGATGCCTGGTTGAACTCTTTAGCATCTTCTCCAGCCTGTTGCGAAACCTGGTTGCTGACATCGCTGAACATGCCGCCGAAGAGCCATACCGACGCGCCGCTCAACATAGTCAGACCGCCGGAGATGATACAGGCGACACCCCACCCTTTGCGTGAGGCCAGCTGATCGGTGCTGTTGGCAGCGAAATCAGAGGTGGGCATCGGAAGAGCGTAAATGCTGTTGACGCCAGCCTGCTGAGGCTCTGAGAGGCTTAGTTGGAAGGACGGCTGGAGCGTCGAGGCATCAGCCAACTCCTGCGCTTTCATCCCGTTGCAGAGAAGCAACGTGGCAGCGATAAGAAAGATTGCTTTTTTCATTTTTATTGATTTGTTTTAGTTTGTCATAAAAGCGGTGCAAAGTTACACATTTTCTTCAATATGACAAATTATTTTTTGCAGGGAGGCTACAACAACCGTAGCATTCCATTCCATAAAACAACTGACATACAAACCATTAAATTAAACAAGACAGCAACCATGAGCGTTGCATGGTTGCTGTCCTTTCTGCGGACGACATGTGTGTCCGGTGTTTTTGAAAGCGCAATTTCAGAGCACTTTAATGAGCTCTACCGTAAAGACGAGGGCTGCAAAAGGCGGAATGTCGGCACCTGCACCGCGCTCGCCATAGGCGAGGTTGTAGGGCAGGTAGAATTTGTACACGGCGCCCTCTTTCATAAGCTGCACACCCTCGGTCCATCCGCTGATGACCTGACGAAGGCCGAAATCGGCTGGCTTGCCGCGGCGATAGCTGGAGTCGAACACTGTGCCGTCGATAAGAGTGCCCTCGTAGTGGCAGCGCACGGTGTCGCTGGCCTTGGGCTGACGGCCCGTACCCTGCTTCACGACCTCGTACTGCAGACCGCTGGCGGTGGTGACGACGCCGGCGCGTTTCTTGTTCTCGGCCAGGAAGGCTTCGCCTTCAGCCTTGGCGTTGCGGCCGCGTTCTGCGGCCTCGGCCTGCTGGCGCTCTTCGAGCTCGTCGAAGAAATGCTGCAGCACCTGCTGCACCTCGGCGGCGCTCATCTGTTCCGGACGACCTTCCATCACGTCGCGTATGGCGGCGGCGTAGTCGTCAATATTCAGGCTCTTTCCCAAGCCCATCCCAATCAGTTGGTGGCCAATATTGTGGCCCAATGAATAGCTGAGTTTATCCATAATGGTTTAATAACGGAAGTATCCATAAAATATTGCAACGGAAAAAGATTTTGTCGCTTGCCATGTTTTGCGTATCTTTGCAGCGTAAAACAAATAAAACAATAATAACAAAAACAACAGTAAAAGTAAGAAACAGAATAGAATAAAGAGAACATAACGACATACTATAAAGCGTTTTTAATCAGATTGATGACACAAAAAAAACTCCATACAAGTCTTTGAAGGAAGCCAGATCCGAACCGCATAGGATGAAGAAGAGGATAAGTATTATTTTTCTATTGTCGACGTGGTACGGATATTGACCGATCAACCCACACCTCGCCAAGCGAGTACCTACTGGGCTGTACTCAAGAAACGCCTGAAAGAGGAAGGGGCCGATGAACTGCTTACAAATTGTAAGCAATTGAAAATGCCCGCTGCCGACAGGCCACAGCGTCATCTC